>NZ_JBFUPQ010000003.1:0-337170 GCF_041360655.1 Luteibacter sp. RCC_6_2
CAGCAATGCATTGAGCTTACGCGTACTAATGAGCCGTGAGGCTTGACCATATAACCCCAAGACGCTTCACCGTCTTAATCTCTTACTCGCGGTTCGACTAAAACCCGGACGCTTGTCACTCGTTTACACCCTCTGTGGAGCCGGCGCTCGATGCGCTGCTCCCACCCCTTCCCTGGCGGCTATAGCGGCGTGGTCCCACCTGATCCCATCCCGAACTCAGAAGTGAAACGCGCATGCGCCGATGGTAGTGTGGCTCAAGCCATGCAAGAGTAGGTCACCGCCAGGGGCTTTATCCTAAAAACCCGCTACGAACAATCGTGGCGGGTTTTTTCTTTGCCCGGTGCATGCTGTTGCATGCCGCGCATGCGACCCGCAACAGGTCACCGCCAGGGGCTTTATCCCTAAAACCCGCTACGAGCAATCGTGGCGGGTTTTTTCTTTGCCCGGTGGGAAGCCGCTTCAGCGGCGATGGGTGTTCGCCTCAACCCGGCCCGCTGCCGCGGGATCGCCGGCCTGGCCAGCTCCCACCAGGTCACCGCAAGCACCCTTCGCCGACAGCGGCGGCTCCCACCAAGCAAGGCCGGTTCTCTGCCAAGGCGACGGCCACCGGTCATGTCCCCGATCACGGCCGATCGGCTACATTAGGCCCATGTATCTACAGACTTTCGGGTTGCGTGAGCCTCCATTCGGCGATGCACCGGACCTTCGGTTCGCGTGCCTGTTCACGCGCGAGCGGGAGATCCTCGCGCATGTCGAATACGAGCTTGGCTCCAGCACCTCCAGCGTCAGTCTGGTGACAGGCGAGCCGGGTATCGGCAAGACGCTGCTATGCATGCTCGTCGAGGCCGATGCGCCGAACCATGGCGTACGCGCGGTGCGCCACGGCGCCGGCGACTATGCCCTGGAAACCGTTGCCTGGCTCCGCTCCCTCTATGCCGGCTTCGGCTTGCCGTTGCCGTTGAGCGCCGAGGCCAATACCGAAGAGCACCTCGTCGATGGCCTGGCCGCGGGGCTCGGCCGGCTCGCGCACCACGTCAACCATCGGTTCCTGCTGATCCTCGACGATGCCGAGGAACTCAGCGACGGCGACCTCGCCATCGTCGACCGCCTGTTCAATGCGTGCGAGAAGGCGGCCGCGCCGTTTCACATCGTTCTTGTCGGAGAACCATCGCTTCGCGAGCGCTTCGCCGGCGCCGGTGCTCCCGTACTGGCAGCGCATATCCGCAGCCGTCTTCCCCTCGTCCCGCTCAATGCCGAGGAAAGCGAGCGGTACGTCCGGCACCGGTTGCATGTGGCGGGGACCTCGCGCATGCCTTTCAGTCGCCTCGGCCTGCGCAGCCTGCGCGATGACGGCAAAGGCAATCCACGGCGCTTGAACACGCTCGCCCACCGCGCGTTGGAAAGGGCGGCGGAGCGCGGTGAACAGTCCATCGGCGAGCGGGCCCTGGGCTTCGTGGTACGCGAGGCCTTGCCGCAACACGCACGCTACTGGCTGCGGCGCTACCGTAAGCCGATCCTCGCGATCGGCGCCATGCTGGCCATCCTGTTCGTGGGCGGAGTAGCCACCTGGTTCCTTACCGGGCACAGCCCCTCGCGGCCCAAGAACCTGGTAACTGTCACGCCCGAGCAGGCGCTGGCCAAGTTCCACGAGGCGTTGCCGACCCCGGATGTGGGCAAGGTGCGCGTGTGGGGTGAACTTCTAGCCCGTTGGCAGGTGACGTCGAAGGAAACTTCCGTCGCCAACGCGATCAACTGCGACGCCGTCATTTTTCCCGGCTTCGCCTGCGTCAGCGGCCGTGGCTCTCTCGATCAGTTGCGGCGTTTCGACCGTCCCATCGTTCTCGAACTGGACGAAGCCGACGCGAAACAGCAGGTGTTGCTGGTCGGCGCGGGGGACGAAGCCGTGCGCCTGTACCTCGGTGGCAAGTACGTCGAGCTGACACGCGAAGCCTTCGAGAAAATCTGGGACGGACGCTTCTATGCCGTGTTCCGCGTCGACCCGGCGATGCCGTCCAAGCTCGCCCGTGGCGCCAGCGGTGACGGGATGGCCTGGTTGCTCAGCCGCCTGCCGCCCGATCCTACCGCCAGCGGCAGCGCCACGGCGCCGGCCACCTTCGACCGCACGGTGGAAGCCCGCGTGCTCGCCTTGCAACAGCGCTTCGGCATCGCGGCCGACGGCGTGGTGGGGCCGGAAACCATGTTCGCACTGTCGTCGCTGGAAGCCGACGGGCCGCACCTCGCCCGCGGCGTGCCCTGAGCATGTTCGTCCAGGTCGACACCCGGCGGCGGTCCCGCTTGTGCTGGGCGACCATGCTCGTCGTCATCGTCTGCGTGGTGAGTTTCGTCGCGCTGGCCCTGAGTGGGCGCACCGAGCGCATCTCGATCATGCTGCACTGGGGCACGGTGCCGGCGCACCTGTTCGGCACCGGCTTGCCTCTATGGGAGCAGGTAAGCGACCCCGCGCTGCTGCGCCTGTTCACGGCCATGTTCATCCATGGTGGATGGCTGCACCTGTTGAGCAACCTGCTCTTCCTCGTGATCTTCAGCCTGCCCGCCGAGCGGAGCCTCGGATCGCCGCGATTCCTGCTGCTGTTCCTGCTTGGTGGCGTGGTGGCGAACCTCATCGGTGCGATCTCGCTGACCGGCGTGCGCGTGGCGATCATCGGCTGCAGCGGCGCGGTATCCGCGGTGGTGGGCGCTTATGTCACGTTGTTCCCGCGTGCGAAGCTGGGCCTGGTGCTGCCACTCGGCCTGTACCTCGAGTTCGTCCGTGTGCCTGCCTTCGTGCTGATCGGCATCTGGGCCCTCGTGCAGCTGCTTTTCAGCTATGCGGGCGCGAGCTACGGTGCCGTCGTGTGGTGGACCCACATCGGCGGCTTCCTGTTCGGCATCGTGTTCGCGCTGTTCTCGCGCGGGGCGATCGCCCGCCGTCTACGCGGCTGACATCTCGCGCGAGGCGAGCAGGTGCTCGCGTACGAAATGGCGCAGCAGCATCGTCGCATCGGGCGTAGGGACGACCGCGGCGAGCAAGGCGTCGGGTGCATGGCCTTCCTCACACAGCACGTCGTGCTTGCGCCGGATATAGGCGCGCATCACCTCGGCCGAGAACTCCGGATGGAATTGCGTGCTGATCGCGTGCTTGCCGTAGCGGACGAGATGGTGCGGATCACGATCGGACCGCGCTAAGGACACCGCGCCACGGGGTAGCTCCATGACGCTCTGCTCGTGCGTGGCATGGGCATGGAATTCCTGCGGCAGGCCCGCGCCGAGCGCGTCCTTCGCGGCATCACCCTGGGTCACGATGCGCAGCGTGCCCATTTCACGGCCGCCGGGCAGGTAATCCACGCGACCGCCCAGCGCATGCGACATCAACTGGTGTCCGTAGCACACGCCCAGCATGGGCAGGTCCACGTCCATCGCATTGCGAATCCACGCCGCCGTGCGTTCGCTCCAGGGCAGCTTCTCCGTCACCATCGACGCGGAACCGGTGATCACGGCGCCGGCGCAGTCGTCGGGATCGGGCAGGCGATCGCCCTGCTCGACGTCGACCACGCGAACGTGCGCGTCGCGAAGACGCAAGCCCAGGCGGAACCAGCGCGGGAAATCGCCATGGCGGGCGCTGATGGTCTCGGGCGCACGCCCTGTACGAATGATGAGAACGGGCTTCATGGCTGGATGCTGTCGTCGATATCGGTGGGCGGAAGCACGTTGAGTACTTCCCGTACGGTAGTGAGCCCGGCGGCCACCTGCATGGCCGCCGAGATGCGCAACGGTTTCATGCCCTCGCGCAAGGCCGCGCCGCCGAACTTGCCGAGGTCGAGCTCGGACGAAATGATCGAACGGAGCCTTGCGGAGACAGGCATCATCTCGTAGACGCCGGTGCGGCCGAGGAAGCCCGTCTTGCGGCATTCCAGACACCCGACCGGTTCGAATACGCGTTCCGGCACGGGGATATCCCAACCGTGGGTGAGTACGCCCCATGCATCGGGATCCTGCGCACCTGGAGTCTTGCAGTGCGGACAAAGCGTGCGCACCAGTCGTTGTGCGACGACGCCCGTCAGCGTGGACTGGATGAGGTAGTGCGGCACGCCCAGGTCCAGCAGGCGCGTTACCGCGCTGGGCGAATCGTTGGTATGCAGGGTCGACAGCACCAGGTGGCCGGTGAGCGAGGCCTGCACGGCCATCTGCGCGGTTTCCAGGTCGCGGATCTCACCGATCATGATGATGTCCGGATCCTGGCGCAGCAGCGTGCGCACGCCGGCGGCGAAATCCAGTTCGATCGCGGGTTGCACCTGCATCTGGTTGAGCTCGGGCGAGACCATTTCGATGGGATCTTCGACCGTGCAGACGTTGAGTTCCGGTCGCGCGAGGTGCTTCAGCGTCGAGTAGAGCGTGGTGGTCTTGCCCGAGCCGGTGGGGCCGGTCACCAGCACGATGCCGTGCGGACGCTCGACCATGCCTCGCCAGATGCGGTCTTCCTCGACCGAGAAACCCAGCTGGGCGAAATCCTTCATCACCAGGTCGGGGTCGAAGATACGCATCACCACCTTCTCGCCGAAGGCGGTCGGCATGGTGGATATGCGCAATTCCACTTCGCGGCCACCCGCCGACCGCGTCTTGATGCGGCCATCCTGCGGACGGCGCTTTTCCGCCACGTCCATGCGGGAGAGGATCTTCACGCGTGCCGTCACGGCCGTCATCACCGGCGGTGGCAGCTCGAACACCTTCTGCATCACGCCGTCGATACGGAAGCGCATTTGCCCGGCGTCGCGTCGCGGTTCGAGGTGGATGTCCGACGCGCGTTGTTCGAAAGCGTACTGCAGCAACCAGTCGACGATGTGCACGACGTGGCGATCGTCCGCCCCCACCTCGCCGGCCTTGCCGAGTTCGACCAGCTGTTCGAAGTTGATGATCTTGTTGGGTTCGCTGCCCCCCTTGGCGTCCTGGGCGAGCTGGATCGACCGCTGCACGCCGTAGAACTCGAGCAGGTAGCGATTGATGTCGATCGGGCTCGACACCACGCGGCGGACGTCGCGGCGGAGCATGTGGGCCAGGTCGTTCGCCCAGGCCATGTCGAACGGCTCGGCCGTGGCGAAGGTGACCTCCACGGACGACGCCGCCACGGGCAGGATGCGATGGCGCTGCGCATAGGCGCTGCTTACCACCTGGGTGACCTGGGCCACGTTGACCTTCATCGGGTCGATCTTGAGATAGGGCAGGTCGGCCTTGCCGGCCAGCCATTCCACCAGGGTCTCCAGGCTGAGCGGACGCCCCGTATCCCGGCGGTTCTCCAGCTTGCTGTTGGCGACCAGCACGAGGGGGTGCAGCTCGATGGCCGACTTGCCGCTGCGCGAACTCATGCGGACACGCTTGGCGTCCTCGCCGGTGAGGTACCCGTCGACGACGAGCGAGGCGAGCACCTCGTCCAGTTCCAGCCGGCCTCGGCGGCCGAGCAGCGCGCCGGGATGCGGATTGACTGCCATTGCGTCCGACCCTGTGTGAATCCTACGCCGCTATACTAGCCCGCTTTCTCAAGGACTCGGGAACCATGTCCGCGCCCACCTTCCAAGACGTGATCCAGACCCTGAACCGCTATTGGGCGGACCAGGGCTGCGTGCTGGTCCAGCCGCTCGACACCGAGGTCGGCGCGGGTACGTTCCACCCTGCGACCTTCCTCCGCGCGCTCGGACCCGAGCCCTGGGCTGCCGCCTACGTCCAGCCCTGCCGTCGTCCGACGGACGGCCGCTACGGCGACAACCCGAACCGCCTGCAGCACTACTACCAGTACCAGGTGGTGCTCAAGCCGAATCCGGACGACATCCTCGAGCGCTACATCGGCTCGCTGAAGGCGCTGGGCATCGACCCGCTGGTGCACGACCTGCGCTTCGTCGAGGACAACTGGGAGTCGCCGACCCTGGGTGCCTGGGGCCTCGGCTGGGAAGTCTGGCTGAACGGCATGGAGGTGACCCAGTTCACCTACTTCCAGCAGGCCGGCGGACTGGAATGCCGCCCCGTGACGGGCGAGATCACCTATGGCCTCGAGCGCCTGGTGATGTACCTGCAGAACGTCGACAGCATCTACGACATCGTATGGACACACGCCCCCCACGGCGTGGTGACCTACGGCGACGTGTTCCACCAGAACGAGGTGGAGCAGAGCACCTATAACTTCGAATACGCCAACGTGGCCGAACTGCTGCACTGGTTCGACGTGTGCGAGGGCGAAGCCGGCAAGCTGATCGCCGCCGGGCTGCCGTTGCCCGCGTACGAGCAGGTCTGCAAGGCCAGCCACGCCTTCAACCTGCTCGACGCACGGCGTGCCATCAGCGTGACCGAGCGCCAGCGCTACATCCTGCGCGTGCGCACGCTGGCCCGCAGCGTGGCCGAGGCCTACGTGGCACAGCGCGAGAAGCTCGGTTTTCCGGGCCTGAAGAACGACAAGGAGGCCGTCCATGGCCGATAAGCGACTGCCCCTCGTCATCGAGCTGGGCACCGAGGAACTGCCGCCGAAGGCACTCGACGACCTTGCCGGCGCCTTCGCACGCGGTGTCGTCGAAGGTCTGGAGAAACGTGGCGTCGCCGCCGACTACGCTTCGGCAAAAACCTACGCATCGCCGCGCCGTCTTGCCGTGCACATCGCGGACGTCGCCGTGGCCCAGCCCGAGCAGAGCGTGGAACGCCGCGGTCCCGCCGTGGCCGCCAGCCTCGGTGCCGACGGTGAACCCAGCAAGGCGCTGGTCGGTTTCGCACAGTCGTGTGGCGTCGAGGTCTCCGCGCTGGAGAAGCTCGAGACCGACAAGGGCGCATGGTTCGTCTTCCGCGCGGTGAAGCCCGGCCAGTCCACGGCGGCGCTGCTGCCCGAGATCGTCACCGAGGCGCTCAAGGCGCTGCCGATCCCCAAGGCCATGCGCTGGGGCAACCGTGAAGACAGCTTCGTGCGCCCGGTGCACACGCTGCTGATGCTGCATGGCGCGGATATCGTCGAGGGTGAAATCCTCGGGCTGAAGAGCGGCCGCCTCAGCAGCGGTCATCGCTTCCACCATCCCAAGCCGGTGCACGTGGCCGATGCCGACAGCTGGCTCGACGCGTTGCGCCATGCGCACGTCATCGCCGACCCCGCCGCGCGCCGCCAGCGTGTACGCGATGAGGTCGCCAGCGTCGCCACTGGCGGCATCCCGCGTCTCTCCGAAGGCCTGCTCCACGAAATCGCCAACCTCACCGAATGGCCGGTCGCCATCGCCTGCACCTTCGAGCGTGAGTTCCTCGACGTGCCGCCCGAGGCGCTGGTCACCACCATGGAGACCAACCAGAAGTTCGTCCCGGTGTTCGATGCCGAGGGCAGGCTGACGGAACACTTCATCGGCGTGGCCAACATCGAAAGCCGCGATCCCGCGGAGATCCGCAAAGGCTACGAGCGCGTGATCCGCCCGCGCTTCGCCGACGCGAAGTTCTTCTGGGACGAGGACCTCAAGACCCCCCTGGCCGACTACCAGGAAGGCCTGAAGAACGTCACCTATCAGCAGTCGCTGGGCAGCCTGTGGGACAAGACCGTGCGGGTCGCCGAACTGGCGCGCATCATCGCCAACCGGGTCGGCGTCGATGCCGGCCAGGCCACCCATGCCGCCGCGTTGGCGAAATGCGACCTGCTCACGCGGATGGTCGGCGAATTCCCCGAACTGCAGGGCGTGATGGGCCGTTACTACGCCACGCGCCAGGGTATCGCGGCCGAGGTGGCCGACGCGCTCGACAGCTTCTACCAGCCGCGTTTCGGTGGCGACGCCATCGCCGCCGGCAAGGTCGGCCAGGTGCTGGCCGTGGCGGAACGCCTGGACACCCTCGCGGGCATCTTCGCCGTTGGCCAGAAACCCAGCGGCAACAAGGACCCGTTCGCCCTGCGCCGCGCCGCGCTCGGCCTGGCGCGCACCCTGATCGAGGGTGGCCTGGACATCGACCTGCGCGCCACCCTGACGGAGGCGTTCGAACTGGTTCCGGAGGCCGCCCTGGTCGCCGGCGTGAAGCCTGGCAAGGACGGTAAGGCCCCGGCCGTCGACATCGGCGCCCGACGCCGCGAACTCGGCGACGAGGTTCACGCCTTCGTGCTCGACCGCCTGCGCGGCTACTACGCCGACCAGGGCTATTCGGCCGACCAGTTCGAAGCCGTGCTGGCCGTGACACCCGCCACGCTGCCCGATTTCGACCGCCGCCTGCGCGCCGTGGGCGAGTTCGCCCGTCGTGCCGAGGCGGCCAGCCTGGCCGCGGCGAACAAGCGCGTCGCCAATATCCTGCGCAAGCAGGCCGAGGAAGCGAACGCCGCGCCGATCCCGGGCACGGTCGATCCGGCGCATTTCGAGCTGGATGCGGAGCGTGAGTTGCATGCGGCATTGGATGCCGCCCGGGCGGATACCCGGACGTTGCTGGCCGGTGGTGACTACACCGGTACGCTGGCGCGGCTGTCGGCGCTGCAAGCGCCCGTCGACCGCTTCTTCGACGACGTGCTGGTCAATGCCGAGAATCCAGCGGTGCGGAGCAATCGTCTGGCACTTCTGGCGCAGTTGAAGGCCAGCTTCGGGGCGATCGCCGATATCTCACGGCTTTGATCTCACGGCCGTGACGTGTGGCGCGCGGTAACTCGCGCGCCAACGCGCTGGCGCGGCATCAGGCTGCCGCGACGCCCTTGTCGTCGTGGATGCGCGATACCACGGTGCGCCTGAAGGCCACCATCCGGTCCGCATAGTCCTGCTCGCCCGAGCGGCTGAGGATCGAATACATCTCTGCCACCAGATCGGCATGGCGCACCGGTGAGAAGCGGCTGCCGGCCATCTCGATGTCCGACTGCAGCAGCTTCATCGCCGCGGCGAGACGCGAGGGGTCCAGCGTTCCGGCAGGCGTCGCCGAGACCTCTCGGCCATCGCGGCCACGCGCGGATTCGGTGGACTCGGTGCGCGCGAGAGCGTCTTCGCCCGAACCATCGAGCAACATCGGCCCCTCGCCTGCGGCGAGCCAGACCAGCGACAGGCCCAGGGTCTTGGCCATCGTCACGCACCGGCCCCGGGATGGATCGGTGTTGCCGTCACGCCAGCTGCGCACGACGCCCTCGGAGAAGCCGCAGCGGCGGGCGATCTCACTGACGCTGCCGGACATCTTGATGACCGCGCGGACGCGGGTGGCAAACGAGGACGTCGGCACCGCGGTGTCGACGCGCCCGGTTTCCAGCCCCACATGGGCGGCGTCGGCCAGGATGGATCCCCGTGAATTGTCGTTCATGCGATTGAAACCTCGTGATTCAGAAGGCCGCCCCCCGGCGATTACGCGCAACCAACGCGCGAACCTGATGGTTGGTGTACAGCGATTAGCCTTCGAAAGCCTTTCATGCCGGAAGTTTCCGTAGTTTCTCGCTGCCTCGGTTGCGAATACCTCGGAAGATGGGGGTATGACGTCCGAATAATCGCCACATCTTGCTAGGAATGTTTCCTAGCCGGTGGAATGGTCATGTGCCATTAGTCATCCTGATCGTGAAGATAAGTGCTTGATCTTTACGCCAAAGACATCGATCAAGTCGTTATATCAATGCGTAAGTTATTGCCACGCACAGTATTTTTAGCGTTATTTTCCTGTTGTGGGACGCAAAATCCTGCGCTATACGTCATCTCGCGCGACGCGTTCTAAGGGGGAGAGTCGCGCGCCAGGGGCATCAGGGGGGAATCCCACATTTCGTTTTCACCGGCCATGCGCCGGTGTGGCGTGCTGCGCGGATTTCAAATCAAAAACCTCGCTCGTATTCCACCGGCCGTTTTTCGTGCCGGGCGGGTGAGTGCGCACGTAATTCCGAACGCACTGGGGAAGTGCGGTCCACTTGGGGAGTCACAAATGAATGTTTTGAAGTACGGCAGCCGGCCTTTCCGCCGCACTGCCCTCGCAACGGCGCTCGGCGTCAGCCTCGCCTGTGGCGGCGTTGTCCACGCGCAGTCGAACGCGTCCGGCGTGATCTTCGGCCATGCCGACGACGCGGCTGGCGGTACCGTGCACATCGTCAACGTGGACACAGGCTTGTCCCGTGATGTGCCGCTCCCGGCGGACGGCCGCTTCCGCGCCACATCGCTGCCAGTCGGTCACTACAAGGTGTCGCTCGAGCGCAACGGCACGACCGTCGCGACGCGCGACGTACAGGTGAACATCGGTTCCGGTACCGACGTCTCCTTCGCCGCCGCCGCCTCGGCCTCCTCGGCTACCAGCCTCGAAGGCGTGCAGGTGACGGGTACCGCACTGCCAGCGATCGACGTGTCGTCGGTCGATTCGCGCACCGTGCTCACCTCCGAGCAGCTGCAGCGTATTCCGGTCGCCTCGAACGTCAACGCCGCCGCGCTGCTGGCGCCCGGCGTCGTCAGTGGCGACTCCCGCTACGGCGGCGTCGTCTCGTTCGGCGGCGCATCCGCGGCCGAGAACCAGTACTACATCAACGGCTTCGCGGTGACGAACCCGCTGACCGGCCTCGGCTTCGCCACCTTGCCGTTCGACGCCATCGACCAGCAGCAGATCCTGACGGGTGGCTACGGCGCCGAATACGGCCGTTCCACTGGCGGTGTGGTCAACCTGACCACCAAGCGCGGTGGCAATACGTGGAAATTCGGCGCGCAGGTGCAATGGAGTCCGCGCGCGCTGAAGGCGGACCCGAGGAATATCTATTATCCGAAGACCTCGGGTAACGTCACCGACGGCGCGCTTTACCAGTACCGCAAGGGCAACAAGACGACCGATACCCTGTACGGCCTGTATTTCAGCGGTCCGCTGATCAAGGACAAGCTGTTCGTCTATGCCGCGGCCGACGTCGTGCGCACGGACGGTTCCGATGGCGTCACCAACGTCCTCACCCAGACCTCGTTCGATGGTCCGCTGAAGGCGAACCACTGGTTGGGCAAGATCGACTGGAACATCACCGATAGCCACATCCTGGAACTGACCGGCATCGGCGATACCAACCTCAACGACACCACTATCTATTCCTATGACTACGAGACCCTCTCGCGCAAGTCGTTGATCGGCTCCGAGCACCAGAAGAACATCGGCACGGCCAATTCGACGCCGGGCGGCATCATGTACATCGGCAAGTACACCGGGTACATCACCGACTCGCTGACCATCGATGCACTCTACGGCCACAGCAAGACCGATCACGTGGATAACGTATCCGGTGCCGCCGGCGTGGTGTGCCCGAACATCGTCGATAACCGGAACGTTCCCGCATCGCTCAAGCGCGTCAGCTGCGCGCCGGTGCAGGGCAACCTCATCGCCCCGGGTGCGCAGGACAAGGTCAAGAACTGGCGTTTCGATGTGCAGTACAGCATCGGCGATCACGACCTGCGCGTCGGTATCGACAACCAGACCGCGGAATCGTATGGCGGCCTTGCCGTGCAAGGCGGTGCGTTGTGGACCTATAGCACTCCTCCCGCTTCGGGCACCGTTTCGGGCTTCCCGGAACTGGCCATCCCGCCGGGATCGACCGAAATCGTCCGTCGCCAGATTTTCCGCGCCGCGGGTAACGTCAAGGTCGAGCAGGAAGCGCAGTTCATCGAAGACCACTGGCAGATCTCGCAGAACTGGTTGGCCTACCTGGGCCTGCGTAACGAGCAGTTCAAGAACTTCAACACCGACGGTGTCGTGTTCGTGAAACAGCGCCACCAGCTTGCACCGCGTCTGGGTATCACCTGGGATGTCTTCGGCGACTCGACCTTGAAGATCTACGCCAATGCGGGGCGGTACCACCTCGCCATTCCTTCCAATGTCGCCATCCGCGGCGCGGGTCCGCAGTTGTTCGAGCGTCAGTACTTCACCTACAGCGGCATCGATCCGACGACGAACGCGCCGGTCAATCCGACGCCGATCTCCGATATCCATTACGCGAACGGTGCCGACGGCAGCGCTCCCGATCCGAAGACGTTGTCGGCCAAGAACCTGAGTGCTTATTACCAGGACGAGTACATCCTCGGCTTCGACAAGCAGCTCTCGACCGATTGGACGATCGGTGCGAAGGCCACCTACCGCAAGCTCAAGAGCGTTATCGACGATATCTGCGACAGCCGTCCGATCGAAGCCTGGGCCGAGAAGAACAACGTCACGATCAGCCCCGACGCGGAAATTCCCGGATGCCTGCTGTTCAACCCGGGCAAGGGCAATACGTTCACGATCGACCTTGACGCCGACGGTCGCTACGAACAGGTGAAGCTCACCAAGGAAGACCTCGGTTTTCCGGACCTCAAGCGTAAGTACCTGGCCCTCAACCTCTACGTCGAACACCAGTTCAACAACCAGTTCTACGGTCGTGCCGAGTACGTCTGGTCGCACAGCTTCGGTAACTCCGAAGGCCTGCTGAAGTCGGACATCGGCCAGCTCGATCCTTCCGTCACGCAGGACTGGGACTACCCGGAACTGATGATCGGATCGAATGGTCCGTTGCCCAGCGACCGCCGTCACCAGTTGAAGGCTTATGGCTTCTGGCAGGCGACGCCGGAATGGTTGTTCGGTGCGAACCTGTCCGCCCTGTCGGGCCGTCCGAAGAACTGCCTGGGCGTGCGCGATCCTGACGTGTACCAGTACGGATCGTCGTACTTCTACTGCGACGGCGAGGCGCCGCGTGGCTCGCGTGGTCGCCTGCCGTGGACCTATCAGCTCGCGCTCAGCGCTGAATATCGTCCGGCCATGTTCGATCACAATCTGGCGCTGAAGATCGATGTGTTCAACCTCTTCAACCAGCAGCGCGAGCAGAACATCGACGAGACCTACCAGACGGCCGACGGCACGCTCAGCCCGACTTATGGTCGTCCGCTCAGCTTCTCCGTGCCGCGTAGCTTCCGCCTCACGGCGCGTTACGACTTCTCGCTCTAGTTCGCTTTGAAAGGTTAAAAGAAGAAAGGGCCGCGGGGCGTATACGCCCCGACGGCAAGGAAAAGCGTCTCCCCAGATTGCCCCCGGCGTCTCCCGCCGGGGGCATTTTTTTTGTGCGGAAGCGTTTCATTTGTAACCAAATTTTGGTCGATTTCCAGCTTTTGAGGGCCTGTCTTGGCCCTCCGGGAACCGAGAAAAACTGCCGATCCCTTGTAAATAATTTGTTGACACGGCGGTCAGCGTCCGCCTATGTTCGGCATCGACGATTCTGGCCGGTAATTTTGTGAACCGCGTTCACATTACCGTTCAGTGAAGAGTCGACGGCTTGTCGGGAGCAAGTCCAAGGGGAGAGGCGTACCGCTCTGGGAGGAGTGGCGCGCTGGCAAAACCCCCGAAATCCTGCACCCGCTCAGGTCATTATTTTCCGGCCTTGGTCGGTTTTGCTTGATTTCAGGCCCGGTTAGGGCCGATCTGGGGAGATTTGCAATGAGTTCTCGCAACATCCGGCAGGCATCCGCCCTGCGTCGTTCCGCGTTGGCGCTCGCCCTCGCCGTCGGTCTGGGCGGCACCGGCGCCGTCCTCGCTCAGTCCACCACGGGCTCGATCTTCGGTCAGGCCACTCCGGGCAGCACGGTTCAGGTCTCGGGCAGCACGGGTGTCACCCGTGAGGCTCCGGTGGGCCAGGATGGTCGCTACCGTCTCGGTAACCTGCCGTTGGGCAGCTATACCGTCAACGTGATGCAGAACGGCCAAGTGGTCGATTCGCGCAAGAATGTGGGCCTGACGGTCGGTGCCGGTACTGAAGTTTCCTTCGCGGGCGCTGCTACCGCTGCTGGCGCGCAGTCGCTGGATTCGGTCACGGTCACCGCGAATTCGCTGCCGCCGATCGACGTCTCCGCGACCGATTCGCGCACCGTCGTCACTTCGGAGCAGTTGGCTCGCCTGCCGCTGGGCCGTAATGCCGAGGCTATCGCATTGCTCGCCCCCGGCGCAGTGACTGGCTCCGGTGACTTCGGTCGTGTCGTCTCCTTCGGCGGCGCGGGTGTCACGGAGAACGCGTACTACATCAACGGTTTCAATACGTCCGATCCCCTGCGTAACCTCGGCGGTGTCAGCCTGCCGTATGGCGCGATCGATCAGCAGGAAGTCTATACGGGCGGTTATAGCGCCATGTATGGCCGCTCCGATGGTGGCGTTATCAGCCAGGTTGGTAAGCGCGGTACGAACGAATGGCATTTTGGCGCCCAGGTTCTCTGGGAGCCGAAGTTCGCGCGCTCTTCGTACGGTAACCGGTACTTCCCGAATGCAGAGCTGCCGGCTGGTTATTCCTACACCAACGAAGGGCAGGCTGGCTCGCTGTATCGCAGCCGTGAAGGCGATACGCAGTGGACCCGCACCGTTAGCGCATACGCCGGTGGCCCGCTGATCAAGGACAAGCTGTACATGTTCGTGGCGGCAGAGACCGAGAAGACGGAAGGTACAAGTACCACGTCCGCGACCTCCGCGAAGCCCGCCACGAACAGCTATACCTACCAGCTGCCGAAGTACTATGCCAAGCTCGACTGGAACATCAACGACAGCAATATCCTGGAGTTGACGGGTGTCCGTTCGACCGACGAGCGTAGCGGTATCTACAACGTCTATGACTACGATACCCGCGAAAATACCGGCCGGGATGGTACCTATCCTGATACGACCAAGACCTCTTCGCGCTATGCCGTTGCGAAATACACCAGCTATATCACCGATGACCTGACGTTCTCGGCGACGTACGGCCGTAGCCGTACCGACGACATCCTGCGCAATCCGGGCAACGGCGACCTGCCGCTGATCAGCAGCGCGACCAATCAGGATCCGCTAATCACAGGTGGTACGCCGATTCGCAACTCGACGGTCACGTCGCAGCAGAACGCGCCGGACGCCAACAGCAAGACGCATGGTCTTCGTGCCGACCTCGAATGGCAGGTGGGCGACCACCGCCTGACCGGCGGTATCGACAACATGAAGTTCAGCGCACATAACGAGGGTGTCGCTACCACCGGTCCGGGTTATATCTGGATTTACGGTAAGTCGAACGACGACACGGTTAATGTGCCGCTCGTTCCTAGCCTGGGTGTTGGTGCTCCGGGTGGCCGCGGTTATTACGCGCGCCGTTACATCTACAACACCACCACGAGCATGTCGGTCGACCAAAAGGCCTACTACATCGAAGACAAGTGGCAGATCAACGACAAGATTCTGTTGACGGTCGGTGTGCGTAACGATCGCTTCAAGAACTTCAACAATGTCGGTGAGAGCTACGTCAACAGCGGCAACCAATGGGCACCTCGCATCGGTGCGGCCTGGGACGTGTTCGGTGATTCCAGCCTGAAGGTGTACGGTAACCTCGGTCGCTATTACCTGGCGCTGCCGAACAGTGTCGCGATCCGTGGTGCGTCCTCGTCGACGTACACGAATGAATACTTCACTTACACCGGCATCGATCCCAACGGCGAGCCGACCGGCCTCAGCCCAATCGGTCCGGGTCCTGTTTCGTCGAACGGCGAGTATGGTCAGGCGAACGATGCCAAGTCGGTGGCAGCTCGCGATCTCGATTCGCAGTACCAGGACGAGGCCATCCTCGGCTTCGACAAGACCCTGGGTTCCGAGTGGGTCACGGGTGCGAAGTTCACGCTACGTAAGCTGCAGGCCGCGATCGACGACGTTTGCGACACGGGCCGCGTCGCAGACAAGCTCGCCGCGACCGGTGTCGATCCGGATAGCGTGACGATTCCTGGTTGCGTGATCTTCAACCCGGGCAAGGCCAATGAGTTCAGCTTCGCAAACGCGGACGGTAATGGCCGTACCGAAGTGAAGATGACCAAGGACGATTGGGGCTTCACCACGGGCGCCAAGCGCAAGTACTACGCTCTGGACCTGTACCTCGAGCATCCGTTCGACGGTAAGTGGTTCGGTCGCTTCGACTACACGTTCTCGAAGAGCTATGGCAACACGGAAGGTCAGGTGAAGTCCGATATCGGACAGACCGACGTCTCGAAGACGCAGGATTGGGACGCTGCGGCGCTGATGGTCCACAGCAACGGTCTGCTGGCCAACGACCGCAAGCATCAGTTCAAGGCTTACGGTTCGTACCAGTTGACCCCGGAGTGGATGGTGTCGGGTTCCATGCGCATCACTTCCGGTTCGCCGAGGTCGTGCTTGGGTTACTTCGGCCCCGAAGACGATGATCCGATCGGCTATGGTTCGGCCTACCACTCGTGCGGTGGCAAGCTGTATGCGCCGGGTGACCAGCGCATGCCGTGGGTGAAGCAGCTCGATTTGGCTGTCGAATATCGCCCGTCCTTCGCCGATCACAAGCTCGCCTTCGGCCTGCAGGTGTTCAACGTGTCGAACGAGCGTAAGCCGCTTCAGCAGGACTCCACGTACGAAGACGATCGTTTCACGGTCTCGAACACGTACAGCACGGGTACCTACTTCCAGACGCCGCGTTACGCTCGCCTCACGGCAACCTACGACTTCTAAGTCGGCTGTTGCCACGCCGCCTTGTATTGGCGGTGGATCTTGAAAAACGCCGCCCTTCTGGGCGGCGTTTTTTTATCTTCCTGAGAAACCGCAAGAGCGCGGAAATATCATCTAAATCCTTGACTCATAAGAAAATGATATTCAAATGTCTGCAATTTCGGCAAAAGTGCCCGTCAACACGCGAACCGCGTCGCGCTTTAAGGCCATCCCGGCAGTTTCACCCTTGACTTTTCGCGGGCCCCATTTGCCGGTATGCTCCGAGATTCCCCCCGGAAGGCCTTGCGCGCCATGCGCGCGCGTATCTTCCGTGACCCACGACATTTCCGTTCCGTAACGAGGTTCGACCCATGCGCAGGATCTTCTTGTCGCTCGCATCCGTGGCCGCACTGGCTCTTGCCGGCTGCAGTGGCGGCTCCGACAACAACGGCCAGCAGGCCGCCGCCGGTGGCAGCGACAATGCCGCTCCCGCCAACGCCAACGCCGTTACCGGAACGGTCACGCTTCGCGACGCCGGTGCGCAGCTTTCGCCGGACGCCAAGCTCGAGCTCAAGCTTGTGGATGTCTCGGCTGAAGGCTCGCAGCCCCTCGCATCCAAGACGGTCCAGCCGGTCACCTTGCCGCAGCAGTTCCAGCTCGACTTCAACCCGTCCGACCTCAACCCGAACGACATGTACATCGTCGAAGTGTCCCTGCAGGACGGTGAGCGTCATTATTCCTCGCCGCTGAAGACGCCGGTGCTGACCAAGGGCGCGAAGAACGTCGCCAACATCCAGCTCGTCGGCGAAGCCACGCCGGGCGAGAAGGAACTGGCCGGCTTCAACAGCGTGAAGAAGAACATCGGCGGCATGAAGGTGACCCAGGGTACCGCGCTGAAGGAAGGCGAATCGCGCGGCTGGCAGATCTTCAAGAAGGGCAATGACGTTCAGTTCGTCATCGAGCTGGTCGACTACGGCGACAAGGGTTTCACCTCGACGAACTACGCTTATAAGAACGGCAAGCCCTGGGTGATCGTCCAGGAGAAGAAGCCGAGCAAGGACGGCAAGCCGACCTCGATCGAGCGCGCGGGCTGGAACGATGCCGGTGAGCTGGTGCTGAAGCAGAATGAAGCCGGCGGCAAGGTCGACGCGCTCAGCGATGATGCCGCCAACGACCTGAAGAAGCAGGCCGAGGCGATGTACGCGAAGGGCGGCGGTAAGAAGTAAGGACGTCCAAACGGGTGTCGATAAACGCCGGCCTCGTGCCGGCGTTTTTTTTTTCGTCGCGGAAGATCGGGTCGCGATGGAAGATAAGGCGGTAGTGGGAGCCGACCCTGTCGGCGAAGGTACTCGCCCTGACCTGGCCCGCTGCCGCGGGATCGCCGACAAGGTCGGCTCCCACACCACCGCCTTCCTTCCTGGAAACAAAGACGCCGGCTGCGAGGCCGGCGTCTTTGTTTTCTTCGGATGTCGAACCGATCAGAAAGCCATCTTCACACCCAGGTTCAACCCGTTATACCGCTGCGTATCATCCGCGAAGCGGCCCGTGTAGCTCACCCAGCCGCTCCAGGTCTGGTTGAATTCCGCAGTGACGCCGAGGTCGGCGGTGACCCAGGTCTTGTCCGGCGTGAAGCCCTGCACGCTGAACTCGCCCGACATGTTGGTCAGGCCGGCGGTCACGTAGCGGTCGTCCGCGCGGCCGTCGTGGTTATAGGCCACTTCGGCGAACGGATGCAGCACGGTGTTGCCCGTGGCCCACGAACCCTGCAGACGCCAGCCGGCGGTTTCGATGCGGGCGTTACGCGTCTGCCTGTCGAAGCGCATCGCGGTGCTCGTGTTGTTGCGCTCGGTGTAGCCGAACACGCGCAACTGTTCCCACTCCACCGAAACGAACGGACCGGTCTTCAGCGTTTCATTGCCGAACCACCAGCCGCCGGTCAGGCCGCCACCGACGTGCGAGCCGTCGGTCTTGCCCGTTTCGGTGCGGCGGGCGGCGCCGAGGTCGATGCGGCGATCGATGTCGGTGAAGCTCAGCTGGCCGAAGCTGGCGAAGCCACCGAAGTAGCCGCCACCGTTGTGGTAGAACGCGTAGCCCGAGCCCGCGATGTCCTGCATCTTATAGCCGCCACCGCCCTGGAAATCGGCCTTGGACTGCGCGATGCCGAGGGCCACGCCCATCGAGACATGATCGTTGACGCGTGCGTCGGCACCGATGGTCAGGTTGACGTTGTCGCTGTCGGTCTTGGGCGAGGTGTCGGTGTTCTTGAACTTCTGCTGGCCGTAATCCACCGCTGCGAAGACGCGCGAGTCGGCGCCGAAGTTGTCGGCCATCATCTGGTTGCGCAGCGAGCGCACGTGCGCGGCGTTCGAGGCGAGGCCGGCTTCGCCGAGCAGCGAGATCTGCTGCGGGGCCGTGATCACCGAGATCGCGTACTGGCCGAGCAGCGCATGTGCCGCCGTGGTCGGATGGATGCCGTCGGCGAACAGGTAGGTGCTGGCCGCGTTCGGATCACGCAGCGTGGCCGGCGTGCAGGTGAGCGAGCTCGACGTGGTGCAGGCCGGCGTCGTCACGTTGGTGAAGCCGTACGTGCCCGGGCTGGCGATGACTTCGTTGAGCAGCGCGTAGGTATCGATCGGCACGATGCCGCGGTTGGCCTGGGCCAGGCCGCCGGAGAGGATGCCGTTGTAGACCTGGGTCAGCTGGGTGATCCCGGCGGAGGCGGCGGCGCCCTGCGACATGGCGGCGGGCGTCTTGCCGACGTCAGGCAGGTTGAAAACGACGATGGTCTTCGCGCCGGCGGCCTGCAGCGCCTTGATCTGCGCGACTTCGTTCGTGGCCGCGGTGGCGACCACGACCTGGGCGGTGGCCGGGTTGGCCGTGGCGGCCAGGAGGTCGTTGGCGCCGATCCACATCGTGTACAGCGCGTTCGGGTCGGCCTTGCCACCCGTCGATGCCAGATAGGTCTGGATCTGGGTGGAGGTCGGCGGAACGGTCAGCGGCGTGCCGGTGACGGGGTTGACGATCGCCGCGCGGGCATTGCCGTAGGCGTAGTCGGTGCCGCCCAGGAGGGACGGTGTGAGCGTGTAGCCGTAGTGGGCGGCGATGTTCTCCACGGCCACCGTGCCGGGGTTCGTGGTGAAGCGCAACTGCACCGGCGAGCCGATCAGCTTGGAGACGTTGCCGCTGTCGCTGAGGCTGTCGCCGAAGGAAACGACCTGCGTAAAGCCGTCGGCGTGAGCGCCGGCACTGAACAGAAGGGCAGCGCCGATGGCACCGGCAAGATGGCGAATACGCATTTGGTTCACTCCGTGTGTGGGCGTTAGAGAAACGTTACGGTAATGGAAGCCATACGCCGGCGCATGCTGCGCTGCGGTAGGGCGAGTGGCTATACATCGGGCCTGGAGCCGCGCGCGACGGCCGCTCCTGTCGGCGCAGGAGCGGCGTGAGGAAAACCGGCGGTGGTCGAGCCATGGCCGGAGCCGTGAGGTCCGGCGTCCGGCTTGAGAAATCCCCTAGTGGCGCAAGCCTTGTTACTTTTTCAAAGCCCGCGAGAACGCATCCGCGAACGCGCTGTTGGCAGGCGCGGCGGCGGGCTTGGCCGCGGGCTTGGCGGGTTGTGCCGGACGGCCACCTTGCGGTCCACGGCGATTGCCGCCGCCCGCCGGAGCCTCGTCACGTGCGCCCGGGCGACCGCCGCGGGCTTCGCCCGGCACATCGTCCAGGCGCATGCTCAGGGCGATGCGCTTTCGCGGCAGGTCGATCTCCATCACCTTGACCTTGACGATGTCGCCGGCCTTCACGGCGTCGCGTGGGTCCTTCACGAAGGTGTGCGAGAGCGCCGAGACGTGTACGAGCCCGTCCTGATGCACGCCGACGTCGACGAAGGCGCCGAACGCGGCCACGTTGGTCACGCGCCCCTCGAGCACCATGCCGACCTTGAGGTCTTTCAGGTCTTCGACGCCCTCGGCGAAACTCGGCGCCACGAATTCAGGGCGCGGGTCGCGACCCGGCTTTTCCAGTTCCTTGAGGATGTCGCGCACGGTCGGCACACCGAAGATCTCGTCGGTGAAGTCCTCGGCCTTGAGGCCACGCAGGAACGACGTGTCGCCGATCACCTGCTTCACTTCGCGGCCGCACTGCTCGAGGATGCGTTCGACCACCGGATACGCCTCGGGGTGCACCGAACTGGCGTCGAGCGGATTGCTGCCCCCGGTGATGCGCAGGAAGCCCGCGCACTGCTCGAAGGCTTTGTCACCGAGGCGCGGTACCTTGAGCAGATCCTTGCGGCTCGGGAACGGGCCGTTCGCATCGCGGTGCTTCACCACGTTCTCCGCTACGCTGGACGAGAGACCGGCCACGCGCGAGAGCAGCGGGGCGGAAGCGGTGTTCACGTCGACGCCCACGGCGTTCACGCAGTCTTCCACGCGTGCGTCGAGCGCACGGGCCAGCTTCACCTGGTTCACGTCGTGCTGATATTGGCCGACGCCGATCGCCTTGGGCTCGATCTTCACCAGTTCGGCGAGCGGGTCCTGCAGGCGCCGCGCGATGGAGACGGCGCCGCGGATCGAGACGTCGAGTTCTGGAAATTCCTTCGACGCGAGTTCGGAAGCGGAATACACGGAGGCGCCCGCTTCGCTCACCACGACCTTGGAAAGGTTCAGGTCGGCGTGCTTGCGCATCGTCTCGCCGACGAGCTTGTCGGTCTCGCGCGACGCGGTACCGTTGCCGATGGCCACGAGGTTCACACCATGCTGCTTCGCCAGCTGGGCGATGCGGGCGATGGACTGGTCCCACTGGTTGCGCGGTTCGTGCGGGTAGATGGTGTCGTAGGCGAGCAGCTTGCCCGTGGCATCGACGATGGCCAGCTTGCAGCCGGTGCGGATGCCCGGGTCGAGGCCCATCACCGTCCTGGCGCCGGCGGGTGCGGCCAGCAGCAGGTCCTTGAGGTTTTCACCGAAGACACGGATGGCTTCGTCTTCCGCGTACTCGCGCACGCGGCCGAAGAGGTCGAGGGTGAGGTGCAGGTGCAGCTTCACGCGCCAGGTGAGGCGCACGGTCTCGCGCAGCCACGCATCGGCACGGCGACCGCGGTCGACGATGCCGGCGCGCGCGGCGACGCGGCCTTCCCCTTCGGCATGGCCCTGGTCGGCATCGGTGCCCGGGTTGAGGTCGATCTCCAGCACGCCTTCGTTACGCGCGCGCATCAGGGCGAGCAGGCGATGCGAAGGGATCTTCGAAACGGGCTCCGCATGGTCGAAATAGTCGCGGAACTTCGCGCCCTCGTTTTCCTTGCCCGGAACGACGGTTGCGCGGATCTGTCCCTTCTCCCACAACCAGTCGCGCAGTTCGCCGACAAGGGTGGCGTCCTCGGCGATCGTCTCCATGAGGATGGCGCGGGCACCGTCCAGCGCGGCCTTGGTGTCCGCAACGCCCTTTTCCAGGTCGACGAAGCCGGCCGCGAACGTCTCCGGATCGAGCGCCGGGTCTTCGCGCAGGCCGATCGCCAACGGCTCCAGGCCGGCCTCGCGGGCGATCTGCGCCTTGGTGCGTCGCTTCGGCTTGTAGGGGAGGTACAGGTCCTCCAGGCGCGCCTTGGTGTCGGCGGCGAGGATGTCGGCGCGCAGCGCGTCGGTCATCTTGCCCTGCTCGGCGATGCTGTCGAGGATGGCCGTGCGGCGGTCTTCAAGCTCGCGCAGGTAGCGCAGGCGCTCTTCCAGCAGGCGCAACTGGATGTCGTCGAGACCCCCGGTCACTTCCTTGCGGTAGCGCGCGATGAAGGGCACGGTGGCGCCGCCATCGAGGAGTTCCACCGCCGCGCGCACCTGTTCGGGCTTGGCGGCGATGTCCTGGGCAATACGTTGTTCGATGCTCTGCATGTCGTTCCTGTGCGTGACTCGGCCGGCCGAACGTCGGGCCGGGCCGGGGATGATAGCAAGGCACGGGAAGACCCCGGCCGTGAGGCCGGGGCGGGCGGAGCCGTCAGGCGTCGAAGCTGCCGCCCGTGCCGCCGCGCGAGGCGGGTGCAGCGGCCTTGTCGGCACGCCCGGTCAGGACGTAGGTGCTGGCCAGGAGGTCGTGCACGCCCTGCTTGCGCTGGGTAAAGGCGGCCGTGACGTAGAAGACCATGGGGACGAGGAAGGTGAAGGCGTTCACCAGGCGAATCGCATTGCGTCCGGCGGCGCGGCCCACGCTGATGCGCTTGCCTTCCGTATCGGTGACGCGGATGCCCACCGCCATCTTGCCCGGCGTGGCCTGCCATTTCGAACTTTCGAAGGCCGCGTAGTAGACGAAGCCGATCACCAGCAGCACGTAGGTGATCGGCTGCACGGCCACGGCGTAGGCGGAGATCGCCGCCGTCTGGTCCGATTCCATCTGGCTGAGGAGTTTCGTCATCGCCGCGCCGAGCCCCATGCTCAGGCTGATGATCGTGAAGGGCACCATCAGGATCAGGTAGTCGATCACCCAGGCGCCGAAACGCAGCCAGAAGCCGGCGTACTCGGGTTCGGCGACGTCGGTGACGCCCATGAACGGCGGCGGTGCGGGCGGCGGCATCGGCGGGACGCTGCCGGCGGCGGGGCGCTCGTCCGGGAACAACTCGCCCAGCGGACGCCAGTCCGTCATGCCCTCGTGCCAGCCGAGTTCCTCCGGGCGGCAGGTGCCGTCGCGCAGCCACTGTCGGATTTCCTCATCCGCATAGGGGCCGAATCGCTCGCCGTTTCGTCCGATCCAGACTTGCATGGTGGTCCTTCCACTCGCTAACTCGATGGGAGCGATGATGCCAGATGGCCGGTTACCACGCCGACTGCTGGTGGTCATGGGCGGTGGCGAAGGCGCGTGGCGCGCCGGTTTCCCTCAGGCCGCCCGGCGCTTCAGATGCACCAGCAACAGTGAAATCGCGGCGGGCGTGACGCCGCTGATGCGTGCGGCCTGTCCGATCGTCGCGGGCAGCGAGCGCTTGAGCTTCAACAGCACCTCGGCGGAAAGGCCGCGCACGCGGTCGTAATCGAAGCCGTCGGGTATCGCCGTGGTCTCGTGCCGCCGCTGGCGCTCGATCTCCTCGCGCTGGCGCTCCAGGTAACCGGAATACTTCGCCTGTACCTCCACCTGCGTCGCCACCTCTGCGTCGTCCACCGCGGGTCCCAGTTCGGCCACCGTCGTCAGTCGCGCATAGTCCATCTCGGGACGGCGAAGCAGGTCGAGGGCATGCGTCTCGCGGCTGACGGCGATGCCGAGCGTGCGCTCGATGGTCGCGCCCAACGTGTTCCCCGGCGCGGCCCATAGACCGCGCAGGCGCGCCGTCTCGCGCTCGGTGGCCTCGCGCTTGGCTTCCAGGCGATGGAAGCGCGCGTCCGAGACCACGCCGCGCGCATGTCCCTGCGGTGTCAGCCGCAGGTCGGCGTTGTCCTCGCGCAGGTGCAGGCGGTATTCGGCGCGCGAGGTGAACATGCGATAGGGCTCGATCGTCCCGTTGGTCGTGAGATCGTCGATGAGCACGCCGATATAGGCTTCGTCGCGGCGCGGATACCACGGCGCCACGCCGCGAATGGCGAGCGCGGCATTCATGCCGGCGATGAGTCCTTGCGCCCCCGCTTCCTCGTAGCCCGTGGTGCCGTTGATCTGGCCCGCGAAATACAAGCCGGGAATGCCCTTGGTTTCCAGCCAGGGATGCAAGCCGCGCGGATCGAAGTAGTCGTACTCGATGGCGTAGCCGGGGCGCGTGATATGCGCACGCTCGAAACCCGGGATCGAACGGACCAGCGCGTACTGCACGTCGAAGGGGAGCGACGTGGAAATACCGTTGGGGTAGATCTCGAAGGTGTCCAGACCCTCCGGCTCGACGAAGATCTGGTGAGAGGTCTTGTCGGCGAAACGAACGACCTTGTCCTCGATCGAAGGGCAGTACCGTGGACCGACGCCCTCGATCTGCCCGCTGTACAACGGCGAGCGGTCGAGCGAGCCGCGGATGAGGTCGTGCGTCGCTTCGGTGGTGTGGGTAATCCAGCAACTCACCTGGCGCGGATGATCGGCCGCCGAGCCCAGGAAGGAGAAGTGCGGCATCGGGTCGTCGCCCGGCTGCTCGTCCAGCATGGCGAAATCGATGCTGCGGCTGTCGATGCGCGGCGGCGTTCCCGTCTTCAGCCGGTCGGCGGCGACAGGCAGTTCGCGCAGTTTCGCGGCCAACGCCGATGCTGGCGGATCGCCCGCGCGGCCACCGGCGTACTGTGCTTGTCCGATATGGATCTTGCCGGCCAGGAAGGTGCCTGCCGTCAGCACGACGGCGGCGGCGTGGAAGTCGAGGCCCATCTGCGTGCGTACGCCGGCGACCCGCCCGCCGACCAGGATGAGGTCGTCCACCGCCTGCTGGAACAGCACGAGGTTCGGTTGCGTCTCCACCATGGCGCGGATGGCGGCCTTGTAGAGGCTGCGATCGGCCTGGCAACGCGTCGCGCGCACCGCGGGCCCCTTCGAGGCATTGAGCGTGCGCCACTGGATGCCCGCGCGGTCCGCCGCGATGCCCATGGCGCCGCCGAGCGCATCGATCTCCTTGACCAGGTGGCCCTTGCCGATCCCGCCGATCGCGGGATTGCAGCTCATCTGGCCGATGGTCTCGATGTTGTGGCTGAGCAGGAGCGTGCGCGCACCGGCGCGCGCGGCCGCGAGCGCGGCCTCGGTGCCGGCATGACCGCCACCGACCACGATGACATCGAAGGTTTCGCTATGCAGCATGGGAATCAGGCGTAGGAAGACAGGAAGCAGGACGCGATTTTACGCGCTACGGACGGGCGCCGCTCGGCAGGGCGCCGGACCCGTGTGCAACGACGTGGCATGACTCGTGCTTCCCCCTCCACGCACTTCCACCGGGCAGACGCAGCGCGAGCATACGCGCGCCGAGGCCGAACGACAGGGGTTTGGCCGTGTGCCGGGGGAAGGAAGCGGGATGTGGGCAAGGATGCCCCATTCGGTTCGAATGAGATCTGGCGCCCGGCGGTCTCAGGAACAGGGGGAATCCAGGATGACCGTGCTGCCGGGCGCCAGAAACCGAGTGACTGGCACAAAGAGCCGCGGCTATGCCGCGGCTTTCTTCGTTGGAACGAACATTACACCGTCGGAATGAACTGTGTGTGACTTTTTCGTCAACGAAGTGCTCCAAATCGGCAATTGGTGACGCGCCGCGTCAGTTTCTCTCCCGCATTGAGACATCGCGCACATTTCTTCCTCAGCCCAGGGCGACCCGGGCGAGGATGTCGGTGAGGTCCCGTGACAGGTCCTTCCGACTGGCCAGTTCGGCCACCACGGCATGCGCGGCCTCCCGTCGCACGGGCTCCAGCCGTTTCCAGCCGTTGAACGCCGTCGCGATCCGCGCCGCCACCTGCGGGTTGAGCGAATCGATCGCGACCAGGCGGTCCGCCAGCCAGCGATAGGCCGCCCCGTCCACGCGATGGAAGCCGGTGGGATTGGCCCGGGCAAAACTGCCCAGCAGCGACTGGACACGGTTCGGGTTCTTCAGCAAGAACGCTTGGTCGTCTTCCAGTGCCCGCACCCGCGCCAGGGCGTCGGCACCGGGCAGCAAGGCCTGCATGGCGAACCACTTGTCGAGGGCGAGAGCGTTGCCGTCGTACCGCCGGCGGAAATGCGCGATCGGCGCCTCGGCAGCGTGGGCGTCGAGCGTGGCCAGCGTGGTCAGGGCGGCGAGCCGGTCGGTCATGCCGGGCGCCTGTTCATACTGGGCACGCGCCAGTTCCCGGGCCTCGCCCGGCCGGATCAGGGCGAGCAGGTCGAGAACCCGGCGCTTCAGCTGGCGCCGCGCCTGGCTGGGAGCATCCAGCGCCGCACTGGTCTGCGAACGCAGCGCCGCATAGCGGGCATGCAGCGCTTCCGTCCCTATGCGCTGGGCCAGCATGCGCAACATGGCCTGCCGGGCGATGCGGATGCGATCCGGATCGCGCTCCGCCTGGCGCTCCACCAGCTCGATCTCGCCCGGCGGTGTCAGCAATTCGGCAAGCAGGGCGTCATCCACGCCCTTGTCGTTGAACAGGTGGGCCAGGGCCTCGGTCCATGCGCGCAGGGCCGAGCCTTCGATGTTGCCGTCCCGGCAATCGTCGTAGGCCAGTCCGGCCAGTTGCTGCCCGGCCTCCCAGCGGTTGAAGCCGTCGGGATCGTGGCGCAGCAGGATGGCGAGTTCGCCCGGGACGTAGTCGCATTCGAGGATGACGGGCGCGGAGAAGCCACGCAGCAGCGACGGAACCGGCGCCGCTTCGACGTCCTCGAACACGAAGCTGCGTTCCGCGCTGTCGAGCACCACGGTGCGTTCCGCCGCGCCGGCGACGGCTTCGCCTTCGAGGCGAAGCGGCAAGGCCTTGCCCGATTGGTCGAACAGCGACAGCCGTACGGGAATGGGCAATGCCTGTTTCGCGGTCTGTCCCGCGGTGGCAGGCGTGCGTTGCCGAAGGGTCAGGCGATACCGCAGCTGCGTGGCATCGAAGCGTCCATCGGCGGATAGCCGGGGCGTGCCCGCCTGTCCGTACCATGCAAGATACGCCGACAGGTCGACGTCGTTCGCGTCGCCGAGCGCGGTCAGGAAATCCTCGATCGTGGCGGCCTGGCCGTCGTGCTGATCGAAGTAACGGTCCATGCCCCTGCGGAAGCCCTCCTGGCCGAGGTGGCCGGCGAGCATGCGAACCAGTTCCGACCCCTTCTCGTAAACGGTGGCGGTGTAGAAATTGTTTATCTCGCTGTATTGCGAGGGACGCACCGGATGCGACAAGGGACCGGCATCCTCGGGGAACTGCGCGCGCCGGAGCAGGGCCACGTCTTCGATCCGCTTGAGCGGCGCCGAGTTCATGTCGGCGGAGAAACTCTGCTCGCGGAACACGGTGAGGCCTTCCTTCAGGCTCAACTGGAACCAGTCGCGGCAGGTGACGCGATTGCCGCTCCAGTTATGGAAATACTCATGGGCGACCACCGCCTCGACGTGGCGATACTCGTCGTCGGTGCTCGAATCCGGGTCGGCCAGCAGGTACTTCGCGTTGAAGATATTGAGACCCTTGTTCTCCATCGCGCCCATGTTGAAGTCGTGCGTGGCGACCACATGGAAGACGTCGAGGTCGTAGTTGCGCCCGTACGCCCGCTCATCCCATTGCATCGAGCGCACCAGCGAATCCATCGCGTAGTCGCAACGATCGATGACGTCCGCTTCAGCCCAGATATGCAATGCGACGGCGCGGCCATCGGCGGTGGTGTAGTCGCGGCTGATCCGCTCGAGGCGGCCCGCCACCACGGCGAACAGGTAGCTCGGCTTCGGATGCGGGTCGACGAAGCGTGCCCAGTGGCGGCCATCCGGCAGCACGCCTTCCCCCTCGGGATTGCCGCCGGCGAGCAGTACAGGGAAGCGTTCGCGCTCCGCACGCAGGGTCACGGTATACCGCGACAACACGTCGGGCCGGTCCGGGAAGAAGGTGATGTGACGGAAACCTTCCGCCTCGCATTGGGTCAGCAGGAACCCGCGGTCGCGGCTGCCGGACAGGTACAGGCCCTCGAAGGCCGTATTCTCCGCCGGGCGCACGGCCACCCGCGTGGTCACCGTGCAACGGTCGGTGTCGATGGCGATTTCCAGCACGCCATCGGCGAGGATGTACTCACCCTCGGCGAGCATCCGCCCGTCCACGCCCAGCGAGAGCAGTTCCAGGCCCTCGCCGTTCAGTCGTATCGGCTCGTCCGCCTGGCGGACGAGGTCGAGCGTGGCGGCTACCTCGGTACGATCGATGCCAAGATCGAACTCCAGGGCCACATGCTCGACCGACCATGCCGGGGGACGGTAGTCGGCAAGGCGGATGACGGAGGTGGGGGCGTCGGAACGATCGCTCATGGCGGCACTACTAACGGTTGTCTGGTAAGACAGGCAGGCTAACATGCGCTAGGAATCGTCAAAAGGAAGTTTCCCATGTCACGTTTCAGCGTTACGCGCTCCCGTCTCGGCGCCCAGGAGCTGGTGGTCCTGGTCGATGCCGACGCCGACCGCGAGGTCCGTATCGCCCGCCGTGGCGCCACCGTGCTGTCGATCGGTACATGCTGGCGCGACGAGCAGCGCAATATCGCGGATGGTTTTCGCGACGAGCAGGAACTCGTCGGCCACAAGGGCTCCCGCTTCGCGATCATGACGCCGTTCGCAAACCGGGTTAACGATTCGCGGTATACGTTTGAAGGAAAAACCTACGATTTGCAGCCAGGTGCCGTCGGCGCCGATCGCGCCAGCCGCCACGGTTTCCTGCGCGGCGTCCTCTTCGACGTGCAGCGGGAACATGCCGACGACGACAAGGCATCCGTCACGCTGGTCACCCATGCCATCCGCCCCGAGGCGAACGCGGGCTACCCCTTCGCGCTGGATTTCAGCGTGACGTTCACGCTCGGCGACCGCGGCCTCACGGTGGAAGCGAAGACGCGCAACGTGGGCGATCACGCCGCACCGACGTTCTTCGGCTGGCATCCCTACTTTCGCCTGTCGGATAACCCGATCGAAGGCTGGGAGCTGCACGTGCCGGCCGACAAGGTGATCGCCACCGACAAGGATTTCATCCCCTTGCCGGGAACGCGGGCCTGGCAGGCCATCGACAAGGCCGACCGCGGGCTGGATTTCCGCAAGGCGAAAGCCATCGGCGACATGCAACTGAACCACACCTACGCGGACCTCCAGCTGGACTCCGATGGCAAGGCGCGGACGCGCCTGCGCGATCCGAAATCCGGCATGGGCATCGCCGTCTGGCAGGAGAAGGGCGTAATGCTGGTGTTCACCGCCGACACGGCCGACCGGGATGCGCGCAAGTCGGTGGCGCTCGAACCCATGGAGTGCATGCCGGATGCGTTCAATCGTGACGATTGCGCGCCCCTCGTGACGCTGGCGCCGGGCCAGGAGCGCCGCTTCGTCTGCGGCGTGGAGTTCGACGCGTGAACCTTCCCAGCTTCGCGGATATTCGCGACGCCGCGGCGCGCATCGCGCCGCACGCCAGGGTCACGCCGGTGCTGCGCAGCGATCGCATCGACGACCTCCTCGGGACGCCTGTCGTGTTCAAGTGCGAAAACCTGCAACGAGGTGGGGCTTTCAAGTTCCGCGGCGCCACGAATGCCGTGTGGTCGCTCTCCGGAGAGGAGGCGGCGTGCGGGGTGGTGACTCACTCTTCCGGCAATCACGGCAACGCGCTGGCCATGGCGGCGCGCACGCGGGGCATTCCCGCCCACGTCGTGATTCCCGAGGGCGCCGTGAAAACGAAGGTCGATGCGATCGTCGCCGCCGGCGCGACCGTGCATCGGTGCGCGCCGACAACCGCGGCGCGCGAGGCGCTGGCCGCCGCCGTGCAGGCCGGTACGGGCGCGACCCTGGTCCATCCCTATGCCGATGCGCGGGTGATGGCCGGGCAAGGCACGCTCGTGCCCGAGCTGTTTCGCCAGGCTCCGGGGCTGGATACGATTCTGTTTCCCATCGGTGGCGGTGGACTGGCTTCCGGTTGCTCGATCGCGGCGCATGGCATCGATCCGGCCATCGCGCTGTTCGGCGCGGAACCCGAAGGCGCCGACGATGCCGCCCGCTCGCTCGAATCGGACGAACGCGTGGGTCCGTTCGTAGCCGATACGATCTGCGACGGCTTGCGCACGCTGATCGGTGAACCTAATTTTCACGCCCTGCGCGATCATGGCGTGGTCGCATTGCGCGTCAGCGACTCGGAATGCATCGAGGCGATGAAGTTGCTCTGGACCGAGTTGCGCATCGTCGTCGAAGTCTCCAGTGCGACGGTACTCGCGGCCATGCTGCGTTATCCGGCGCATTTTGCCGGGCGTCGCGTCGGCGCGGTGCTCACCGGGGGCAATGTGGACCTGGACGCGTTGCCCTGGTGCCCTTCTTCCGGCTGACGGCGCCGCCCAACGCGATGACGGCGGCCCGCGCCGCTTCTGGTCATCGCATGCGGACGTGTGCCAAGGCGACGAGCGGACATCGTCGCCTGCGTCGCGTGGCTATCCTCGCCCTTCCTTAGGTGCAAATGCGGGGGTGGCGGATGCGCTGCCAATGGGCCGAACGCAGCGATGCCGAACGCGTCTACCACGATACCGAATGGGGCGTGCCCGTTCACGACGATCGTGGTCTGTTCGAATGGCTGGCGTTGCGCGGATCGCAAGCGGGGCTGGCTTGGCGCACGGTGCTCGCCAAGCGCACGTCCTACCATCTCGCCTTTCATGGTTTCGATATCGCACGCATCGCGGCGATGACCGATGCGGAGCTCGCCGCCGTGCTGCGCGATCGCGGCGTGATCCGGCATCGCCTCAAGATCGAATCGATACGCGGCAACGCGCGTGCCAGCTTGCGCGTCATCGACGAGGTGGGTTCGTTATCCACCTACCTGTGGTCGTTCATCGGCGATGCTCCGCAGAAGAACGCGTGGCAGCATGATGCGCAGGTGCCGATGCGCAGTCCCACCTCCGATCGCATGAGCGCGGCGATGCGCAAGCGCGGGTTTCGTTTCGCCGGTACGGCCATCTGCTATGCGGTGATGCAGTCGGTGGGCATGGTCAATGACCATGTCGTCGGCTGTCATCGCTATCGATGACGCCGCGTTCACCATCGCTGCACCGGCGACGCGTTGCCATGGGGTCATGGCAACCACTCGCATCGGCATCTCGGGCTGGCGCTACTCGCCTTGGCGTGGCGTTTTCTATCCCTCCGACCTCGTCCAGCGAGACGAGCTCGCCTATGCGTCGCGGCAATTTCCAACGATCGAACTGAACGGCTCGTTCTATTCGCTGCAGCGGCCGGAAAGCTACCAGTCCTGGTACGAAGCCACGCCCAAGGGCTTCGTCTTCGCCGTGAAAGGCCCTCGCTTCATCACGCACACCTTGCGCCTGCGGGACGTCGAAAAGCCGTTGGCGAATTTCTTCGCCTCGGGCGTGCTCGCCTTGCGCGAAAAGCTGGGCCCCGTCCTATGGCAGTTTCCCCCGAGTTTCCGCTTCGAACCGGAGCGCTTCGAAGCCTTCCTCGCCATGTTGCCGACCAACGTGAAGGCCGCCGCGGCGCTCGGCCGCAAGCACGACGCACACCTGAAACGGGAACCCTATCTGGAAGTGGGTCGCAATCATCGCTTGCGTCACGCCGTGGAGATCCGCAACGAAAGCTTCGTCGATCCTTCGTTCATCACCCTGCTGCGCAAGTACGGTATCGCCTTCGTCGTGGCCGATACGGCGGGCAAGTATCCGCGTTACTTCGACGTCACGGCGCCGTTCGTCTACGTGCGCCTGCACGGAGACGAGGAACTGTATGCCAGCGGGTATGGCGAGGCGGCCCTGGCCGATTGGGCGCGGCGCATTCGCGCGTGGCGCCGTGGTGCGCAACCCGCTGGCGATCCGCGTATCGCCAGGTCCGCACCGCCCAAGCGGGCGTCCCGCGACGTCTATGTCTACTTCGACAACGACGCCAAGGTGAAAGCCCCGGGCGACGCGCACGCGCTGGCCGAGTTGCTCTGAACCCGGGCCGTATCAGAACGGGGTCTTGCGCCGCGAGCCGCGCAGGTTCTCGATGGGGAAACTGGCGATCTCGCCACCACCTTCGCGCCGCGACTGCCCGGCGGGCGGTCCCCATGCGTGCGCCGTGACCACTTCCCAGGTCGAGGGAACGACACCGTCGCTGCGCATGGCTTCGTAAGCGTCGAGCATGCGCTTGTAATGCTGCTTACCGGTCAGGCCGCGTGGGCGGTCGGCGTCGGCGTTGTTCGCGCCCAGGCCCTTCAGTTCGTCCAGCAGCGCGCGTGGGGTGGGGTAGGTCAACGTGTAGCGCTCGGCGAAAAGCACGGGGTCCCGTAGGCCCTGCGCCAACATGGCGTCGCCGATGTCGTGCATGTCGAGGAAGCGCGCCACGTGCGCATGCTGGTCGGCTTCCGCCCAGGCCGCACGCAGTTCCTTCAAGGTGTCGGGGCCGAACGTGGAGAAAGTGAGCAATCCGCCCGGCTTCAGCACGCGCGCGCATTCGGCGAACAGGCGCGGGAGGTCTTCGCACCACTGGAAACAGAGGTTGGAGAAGAGCACGTCCACGCTGCGGTCGGGTACCGGCAAGGTGTATGCATCGGCGACGACGCGGCCGAACGGCTTCAGCCAGGACGCGTTATGCCGGGCCTGTTTCAGCATCGGCAGCGCGAGGTCGATGGCGATCACCTGCGCCTTCGGGTAGCGCTTCTTAAGTGCCGCGCTGCCACGGCCCGTGCCGGCGCCGACGTCGAGGACGATTTCCGGCACCGCTTCGTAGATGTCGAGCCGGTCGACCAGGGTCGCCTGCACTTCGCGCTGCAGCGCGTCGTGGTTTTCGTAGCTGCCGGCGGCGCGCCCGAAATTGCGGCGAACCTGGCGTCGATCGAAGTGGAAGTCGCTCATGCGTCTGCGTCGGTGAATGAAGTCAGGACATCCGCCACGGCGGCGGCATGTCCGATGAAAGGGGCGTGCCCGGCATGGGCGATCTCGGCGAAACGACCGTTTGCCGCCCCGGCGGACCAGCGCATCGCCTCGGGATGGACAATGCGGTCGCGACGGCCCGCTATCCAGAGGTTGGGCTGGCGAAGCCCGGCCAGGCGTGGTCGCAGATCGGTGGTTTCGAGCAGGCGCAGGCCTTCCAGCAGCACGCGTGGGTTGGGTTCGCCGCGGGAGAATGCTTCTTCCTTCAACCGGCGCGCCTCGGCGCGTGGATCGGCGCTGCCCATGGCCTCCAGGGCGATGAAGCGCTCCACGGTGGCCTTGTAGTCGTCCTGGAGATCGGTCGCCAGTCGGTGGACCATGGTCACGTCGTTGCCGTAGGGCCAGCCCTCGCCGCGCACGAAGCACGGCGTGGAACACACGGGGACCACCGCCCGCACGGCTTCCGGCACGTCGAGCGCGGCGGCAAGGGCCACCAATCCACCCATCGACCAGCCCAGCCAGGTGGCGGGCGGCGTCGCCTCGGCGATCGCGCGGGCACAGGCGAGCGGTTCCAGCGGGATGGCGGAATCACGGGAATAGCCGTGGCCCGGCAGGTCGACGACGTACATCGTGTAGCTGTCTGCCAGCACCTCGACCAGCGGCGCGAGAATGCCGCCGTGCATGGCCCAGCCATGGATCATCACCAGCGGTGTCGCGCCAGTGCCATGGGTTTCGATGTGCAGGCCGCTCATGCCTTCCGGCTCGGCGCGAGCGATGGATCGACCGCGCCGCGTTCGTCGAACACGAAGCAGTCGCCGCGCCAGTGGGCGCCGCCCACCTCTTCGAAATACTTGAGGATGCCGCCTTCGAGCTGGAATACGTTCGCGATGCCGATCTCGCGCATGTGGATGGCCGCCTTCTCGCAACGGATGCCGCCCGTGCAAAACGAGACCACCGTCTTTCCCTCGAACCGTTCGCGGTCGGCGGCGACGGCCGTGGGGAAGCCGGTGAAGCTGGACAGTCCATAGTCGACGGTGTTCTCGAACGTGCCCGCCGCCACTTCGTAATCGTTGCGGGTGTCCAGCAAGACCACCTCGCGGCCGGCGTCGTCATGACCGCGGTCGAGCCAGCGACGGAGGTCCGCCGGCAGCACGTGGGGCGCCCGCCCCTCCGCGGGACGAATGGCCGGCGCGTGCATCGTGATGATTTCCTTCTTCAGGCGCACGCGCATCCGGCGGAAGGGCGGCGCATCGGAGAGGCTCTCCTTCGGCACGAGATCGGCGAAGCGTGGGTCCTCGCGCAACCAGTCGATGAAGGCGGCCACGGCATCGGGGCTTGCGGCGAGGAACAGGTTGATGCCCTCGGGCGCGAGCAGGATCGTGCCCTTGAGCGCGAGGGCTTCGCAGCGTTCGACGATCCGCGCCCGCAGGGCGTGCAGGTCGTCGAGGCCGACGAACTTGTAGGCGGAGATGTTGAGGATCGTCATCGTCATGACCGGCGGGTGTGACCGCCCATTATACGGCCGCGCTTTCCAGGGCACGGGGCAAACGGCCCAGCGCGTCCAGGAGGGCGTCGATCCGCTCCGGCGCATGTGTCGCGGAAAGGGTGATGCGCAGCCGCGCGCCGCCCGGCGGCACGGTGGGCGGACGAATCGCCACGACCAGGAATCCCGCGGCTTCCAGCGTCGCGGCGGCAGCCATGGCGGCCCCGGCGGAGCCGATGAGCAAGGGCTGGATGGCGGTCGACGAGGGCATCAGGCGCAGGCCGAGTTGGGCCGCGCCGGCGCGGAATCGCGCGATGTTCGCCGCCAGGCGGTCGCGGCGGCCTTCGGTATCGGTGCGCACGAGGCGTACGGCCGTCCGGGTGGCGGCCGCGAATGCCGCCGGCATGGCGGTCGTATAGACGTAGGTGCGGGCGAATTGGGTGATCGCCTCGATGACGGACGCATCGCCCGCCACGAAGGCGCCTGCGCAACCCAGCGCCTTGCCCAGGGTGCCCATGAGGACGGGAACGTCGTCGGCGCCGAGGCCCGCCGCCGCGACCGAACCCGCGCCCTGGGGCCCCATGACGCCCAGGCCGTGCGCGTCATCCACGTAGAGCATGGCGCCGCGCTCCTGGCAGAGAGCCGCGAGCGCGGCGAGCGGCGCCACGTCGCCATCCATGCTGAACACGCCGTCGGTGGCGACCAGCGCGGGCAATCCGGGGCGGGCGTCGAGCTGGCGGGCGGCGCCATGCGCGTCGGCATGGGGATAGCGGCGCAGTTCCGCGCCAGCCAGATGGGCACCGTCGATGAGACTGGCGTGATTGAGCCGGTCCTGCACGCAGAGGGCATCCGGACGGCCCTGCACCGGCATCGCCCCCGCGCCTAGCAAGGCCTGCAAGGCGCCGAGGTTGGCCATGACGCCGGTGGAAAACAACAGCGCCCGTTCGCGGCCGGTCCAGTCGGCCAGTTCCTCCTCCAGCGCCGCATGCTCGCCCCGGTGGCCCGCCACGAGATGCGCCGCGCCGGTACCGACGCCCTCCGCGGCGGCCGTGCGGGTGAAGGCGGCAACGAGTTGGCGATGGCCGGCCAGGCCGAGATAGTCGTTGCCGCAGAAATCCGCCAGCACGCGCCCGTCGACGAGGCGCCGGTCGCCACCAAGGACGTCGCAGGTGCGGCTCTGGCGCAGCAGGCCCGCCCGCGCGCGTCCGGCCCGGGCGGCTTCCATGCGCGCGCGGAGATCGGGCCGGTTCACGCGGTGGCGTGGTCGTGCGTGACGATGTCGGCGTGCACCGTGCCTGGCTCGACCTCGACTTCCATCGGCTTGAGGCCGAGGCGTTCGAACAGGCGGCGGTCGTGCTCGACGTCGGGATTGCCGGTGGTCAGCAGCTTTTCGCCGTAGAAAATGGAGTTGGCCCCGGCGGCGAAACACAGCGCCTGCAAGGCATCGTCCATGCTTTCGCGGCCAGCGGAGAGGCGTACCACGGAGGCGGGCATGAGAATGCGGGCGACCGCGATGCTGCGCACGAACTCGAACGGATCGAGTGCCTCGGTGCCGGCCAATGGCGTGCCCGCGACCTGCACCAACCGGTTGATCGGTACCGATTCCGGATGCTCGGGCAGGTTGGCCAGCGTCGCCAGCAGGCCGGCGCGCTGCGCGCGTGATTCGCCCATCCCCACGATGCCGCCGCAACAGGTCCGCAGTCCCGCCTCGCGCACGTGTTCGAGCGTATCCAGGCGATCCTGGTACTCACGCGTATGGATGATCTCGCCGTAGAAGTCCGGGGAGGTGTCCAGGTTGTGGTTGTAGAAATCCAGTCCCGCGGCTTTCAGCGTGTCGGCCTGCGGCTGGCTGAGCATGCCCAGTGTGGCGCAGGTCTGTAGGCCCAGCGCCTTCACCGCACTGACGATCTCGGCCACCTTGGCCACGTCGCGGTCCTTGGGCGAGCGCCACGCGGCGCCCATGCAGAAGCGGCTAGCGCCCGCATCCTTGGCGGCCTGCGCCTTGGCCAGGACGGCCTCCACGCTCATCAGCTTCTCGGCCTTCACGCCTGTCGCATAGCGCGCCGCCTGCGGACAGTAGGCGCAATCCTCGGGGCAGCCACCGGTCTTGATCGAGAGCAGGGTGGAGACCTGCACGGCGTTGGGATCGTGGTATTGCCGGTGGATGGTCTGCGCCTGGAAGAGCAGGTCGTTGAACGGCAAGGCGAAAAGGTGCTCGACCTCTTCGCGGGACCAGTCGTGGCGGATGGCTGCGGTCATGGTGGGTTCCCGGGGGCGAAGGCGCGCAGTGTGGAAACCCCGCTGGCCACTGTCAACCTTAACAGCCATTTAAAAGTTGACATCGGGTTCGCCACCCCTGCCGTACGATGGCGTCGAACCCCACGAGGAGGCGACCGATGAGCGATGGACAGGGCAGCAGTGGCAACGTGCTTGCGGCGATCTGCAGTTTCTTCATCCCGGGCCTGGGCCAGCTGGTACAGGGACGCGTCTTCAAGGCGCTGATCATGTTCGTACTCGCCGCGGTGCTCTGGGTGATCTGGCTGGGTTGGATCATCCACCTGTGGTCGATCGTCGACGCAGCCATGTTCCGTCGACCCTAGCCACGGACCCCACGCATGGACGCGTTTCGCTGGAAGGAACGACTGGCGTCGGCGGGACGCTTCCTCCTGCCGTCGCGTTGCCTGCTTTGCGCCGGCCCCGGCCGGGGCGGTCTCGAACTGTGCGGCGGTTGCCGGCCCATGCTGATCGGCAACCTTTCGTCGTGCGGCCGCTGCGCCGTTCCGCTGTCCGAGCCCGCACCGGAGTGCGGACAATGCCTGCGGCATCCCCGGCCATGGGCCGACGTGTGGGTACCGTTCGCTTATGCGTGGCCACTCGACACACTCGAGATGCGTTTCAAGTTCGGCGGAAGCCTCGCGGCGGGGCGTGTCCTCTCGGCGTGCTGGATGGAGGCCGGGCCGCCACCGCTCATGCCCGACCTGATCGTGCCGGTGCCGTTGCACGCACACCGGTTGCGCTCCCGTGGATATAACCAGGCGTTGGAACTGGCCCGGCCGCTGGCGCGCCGCTATCGCTTGCCGCTGGCGCACGATGTGCTGCGACGCGTGCGAACGACCGATGCACAGACCGATCTGGACGCGACCGCACGCCAGGACAACGTACGCGGTGCGTTCGCGGTGAACCGCGTGCCGGCGCAGAAGCACGTGGCCGTCGTCGACGACGTGATGACCACGGGCGCGACGCTCGCCGAGTGCACCGGCGCATTGTTGGCGGCGGGTGTCGAGCGGGTGGATGTGTGGGCGCTGGCGCGGACGCCGCTGGCGAACCGCGACAGGCGATGCTCTTGTGGGAGCCGCTTCAGCGGCGATGGGTGCTCGCGGTAACCTGGCCCGCTGCCGCGGGATCGCCGGCAAAGTCGGCTCCCACACCAGCCCCACCAGATTCCCGCACACCGCCCTGGTGGGAGCCGACCCTGTCGGCGATGCTCTAATAGTTCACATAAACCGGATTGCCCAGGATCAGCAGCTTGCCCTCGGTCGAGCGTACGTCCACGCGCAACCAGTGCGGCTTGCCATCGCTCGTCCAGTCGAACGACATCTCGCCATTCGCCGGAAGGCGCTTCACAGGCACACCGTCGAACGGCCTGCCATCGATCGTCACCGTGATGTCGCTTCCTTGCAGCGCCTTGGTACGAACACCTACGTGAAGCACCGCGCCACGAGCCACCGTGATCGCATCGCCCATCGCGGCACGCGCGGAGCCGCTACTCGCCAGCACATCCAGTGCCCGATCGCGCGAACCCTCGGTGTCGACGAATACATGCCCCGCGCGAATGCCATCGAGGATGCCTTCCATCGACAGCTCGCGTGCGTGCACGACCGTCGTCGGCGTACCGATCACGCCGGCGAGTGGATCACGCGGATCGTCGGTGCCGACATGGCTGTCACTGCCACCGATGGCGGTGACGCGAAGCCCCGCGTTCAACTGGTTTTCCCAGAAAGGAATGCCGGTGTCGGCGCGTTCGGCATCACGGCCGTTCACGGCCTCGATGGCCTGGAAGCCGTGCATGTCCACCGGCGTCTCCGGGGTGAACCCGCAGCCCATGCAGGTTTCGTCGTTCGGCCGGCGCGGATGATTGATCGAGATCAGCCCGTGTGCCCGCGCGACGTCGTTCAGTAGCGTGTTCCAGTCAGGCACCTGCTTGCTTCCCACGCGGAAATCGACCGTGCGGGAGACGCCGAACAGATTGGCGTGGCCCGAGAACGTGGTGATCTCGCGCGCCGGGATGAGCAGCATGGTGTCGAAGTACGGTTGCATCTCGCGCAGTTCGGACACCTGCGACATGGTGTTGTGCTCGGACACGGCGATGAATTCCAGCCCGCGTTTCGCGGCGGACGCCACCGTGAAGAACAAGGGGCAAGGCACCTTTTTCGTGCCGGAGGCACTGAGGCAGTTGCCATCGCTATGCGCCGAGTGCATGTGCAGGTCGCCGCGGTACCAGCGGTCTTCCATGGACAAGGGTGCCGTCAGTCCGCGCTCCGGCCCGAAGCCTTCGTCGTCGCCGGAAAGCCATACCCGCGCGGTGTACGTGGCCTTCGACGCGGGGCGGATGTTCGGAATGCCAAGAAGCAGCCGCCACCTTCCCGGCACGATCGCACCGGGAAGGAAGGACGCCGTGGCATCGGTGGCCGATACGGTGAATCGCCGCTTGCTGCCGCCACTCCATCCACGGAAGCCATCCTGCGCCTCGAACCCGCCCGGTCCGAGCAGGCCCAGGTCGATGGTGGTGCGTTCCTCGCGTCCCGTGTAGTCGACGTCGATGGTGATCCGCGACGTGCCCTGGGGCACGTCGAACGGCACCTCGCGATAGGTGTGCTGATCCGCACCGGTCAGTTCGCCGCGGAGGACGAGGTCGGGCGCACGCTCCGCCGCCATGGCGACGGCGGCGAAGCAGGACAGAAGAAGGGCGATCAGCGCCCGCATCAGAAGCGGTACATCGCGGCGAGACGGAACGAGCGGCCCAGCAGCGGGCGCGCGATGAACGTGTTCGCACCGGCGTCGGAACTGGCCAGTTCACCCGCGCGCGGGTTGCCCTCGGTGAGTCCCAGCGAATTGGTAATGTTGTCCGCATAGAGGAACAATGAAAGCTGTGGTGTCGCGTCGTAGCGCGCGCTGGCGCCCACCACGTGGTACGAAGGCAGCACGACTGAGTTCGCCGTGTCGACGTAACGCTTGCCTTCATGCTCATACGACACCTGCAAGCGCAGGCGGCCGTCGAGCAGGTTCACCCCGGGAACGATGCGATAACTTACCTTGGGCACGCGGATCAGCTGGTTGTCGTCGTAATCGCGAAGCACCGGCGCCCCGGCCACCACGTCGGTGTAGCTCAGGCCCTTGTACTTCGGGTCCTGCAAGGTGGCGTTGAACTGCACGTCGAACCACTTCGTCGGATACAGCATGCCTTCGAGTTCCAGGCCGTAGGTCTTGGTGTTCGCGTAGCCGGTCTGTGGCGTGGAGGTATTGCCGTTACGGTCGAACACGTTGTTGGTGAAGCTGACATTGTCGTACTTGGTGTAGAACGCCGTCGCGTACAGGTCCATGAAACGGTCGCTGTACTTCCAGCCGGCTTCGGCGAGATCCATCGTCTGCAGCAGCGGCGTGGCGGTCGGGTTGGTGATGTACGTGCTGAGGTTGGGCAGGCGGAAGGCCGAGGTCCAGCGTGCGAACAGGCCCTGGCGCGGCGAGAACTGCCAGTTGGCGCCGAGGGTCCAGCCCGTCTTGTCGAACGACTGGTCGTAGTGGGTGAGCTTTCCGTTGCCGGTGAGCACCTGCGTGGCCGCCGGCGAGCCACCGATGTCGACGGTTTGCTTGCCTTCGGTGTAGCCCTCCACGTTGACCTTCTCCCAGCGCACGCCGCCGTCGATGCGCAACTCCGGCGTGACCTGCCACTCGTCCGAGGCATAGAAGGCGTTGGTCTTCGACTTGCCGCTGGCGTGTTCCCACTCGTACCCGTAGCGATAGAAGCCATGGTCGGTCAACGAACCCACGACGTTGCCATTGGCATCCACGCCGACGAGGTCGAGCAGGCGGGCATTGTCCTGGGCATCGGTCAAGACGGTCGAGGAGTAACGGTCGAAATCCTGCTCGAAGTTCGCGTGGTAGTAGCCGAACGTGACATCGTGGCTCTGGTCGCCGAACTCGAACTTGCGCAGTACGCGCGTATCGTTGATGAACTCGTCCACCGGCAAGGTCACGCCGCGAAGGCCTTCGGTCACGACCAACCCGTTGCCGTTCTGGTTCGCCACGTTGAAGACTTGCGAGGGGTTGTCGACGTAACGGAACTGGAGCGCCGTGGCCCCCGGGATGCTCGACAGGCGCTTGGTGTCCTGGGTGATGAATGAACTTGCGCTCTGCAACGCATTGGGGAAAACACCGTTGCGCTGGGTGTCGGTGGTGCTGTAGCGCATCGATTCGGCCAGCTTCCAGTCGTCGCCGAGATCGTGGTCGAACTTGAACGACACCTGGGTACGCTTCACGTGCGTGCCTTCGGTGTTGTCGAAATCGTAGAGGCCGCCACCGGCTTCGCGCATCTTCAGGTGTTCGGTCTCGGGGCCGGCCAACGTACCGTAGTTGCCGTTGAAGCCGGGCACGGCGCGAATGTCGCCGTTGGCATTGGTACGCATCGGAATGCCGAGGTAAAGGGCGACCTTGTCGTCCATGTGCTTCACGTCGAAGCTGATATCCCCGTGTTCCAGCTCCTTCGACAGCGTCGCGCGCAACTGGCCACCTTCATCGGCGTTGAATTGCGGGCGGCGCACGCCATTGTCGACGCGCCAGAAGCCGCCGACGCCGAGCTTCCAGCCGCTGCCGATCGGCGTGCCGTACCAGAAATCGAGCCGGTTCAGCGAATAGTTGCCGACGGTGTACTTCACCAGGCCTTCCGCCGTATCGCCCACCTTGCGCGGGATGAAATTGATCGCGCCGGCCGGTGCGTTCGAATAGAACACCGACGAGGGGCCGCCACGGACCACCTCGACGCGCTCGATCGTCTCGTCGAGGCGGAAGGCCTGGTCGGCGTTGAGGTAGCCCAGCGCGGGATCGTGCTGCACGGGGATGCCGTCTTCGAGCAGGGTCACCGATCCGTACCCATCCACGGGGATGCCGCGCGCGCGGATGTTGCCCGAGGCTTCGCCGCCAGACGATTCCACCCAGAAACCGGGAACCGATTTCACCGCTTCGGTGACGCTGGTGGGCGCCTGCATGCGCAGGCGATCCTCGTCGATCGTAGTGATCGAATAGCTGGTTTCCGCCTTGGTCCGGCTTTCCACGCCCGAGCGCGCCGTGACCACGACATTGTCGAGGTCGGTCGTCTTTTTGTCAGGATTGCTGTCTTGCGCATGGGCGGCGGCGGAAACGAGCAACGCGCCGGCGAGCGCCGCGCGCACGGCGCGGCTGAGCAGGGTCTTACGCATCTTTTTGTCTTCCGGGGGAGTGGGGGCAGGAAGCCCGCGACCCGCAAGAACTTATGCGTTACCGATGACGGAACGGCTGAGGTTTCATGACGGTCCCATTTCAATCGAGCGAAATGATGACCGTCGCTTCACGCCGTGATCTTGGTCACAAGGCGAGTGCGATGACGATGCCGAGCCATAACGCAAGACCGACCCAGTTGTTGTGGCGGAACGCGGTGAGGCATGCCATGCGATCGCGGTCGCGCATGAGCCATTGTTGGTAGCCGAACAGCGCGGCGGTGATGGCAAGGCCGATCCAGTACGGCCAGCCCAGCGCCGAGCGCGTGCCCACGAGCAGCATGGCCAGAAGAAAGGTGCCCATCAACACGCCGATGATGACGAGGTCCGCATCGGCGAACAGGATCGCCGTGGACTTGGCGCCGGCCTTGATGTCTTCGTCGCGGTCCACCATCGCATATTCGGTGTCGTAGATCACCGACCAGAGGATGTTGGCGATGAACAGCAACCATGCCACCGGGGGCACGGTATTCGTCACCGCCGCGAAGGCCATGGGAATCGACCAGCCGAACGCGGCGCCGAGCACCACCTGGGGCAGATTGGTGTAGCGCTTGGTGAAGGGGTAGACCGAGGCCAGCGCCGCTCCGGCGAAGGAGAGCAGGATGGTGAGCTTGTTAGTGAACAGCACGAGGATGAACGAGAACAGCAGCAAGCCGCCGAAGATGGTCAGCGCTTCGCGTGGCGTCACGCGTCCACTGGCGATGGGACGTCCAGCGGTTCGCGCTACCTGTGGGTCCAGCTTCCGGTCGGCATAGTCGTTGATGGCGCAGCCCGCGGAGCGCATGGCGAAGACGCCAAGGGTGAAGATGACCAGCGGCCCGATGGGCGGGAAATCTTTCGCGGCGAGCCACAGCGCCCACCAGGTCGGCCACATCAGCAGGAGCGCGCCGATGGGCCGGTCCATGCGCGTGAGCACGAGGTAGGCGTGGATCTTCTCGCGTCGCGCGGGCGGTAGGCCTTTCAGGAGGAACGCGAGCACGCGCTCGGCGTTGGTCGAGGCGTCGGCGGGGCGGGCGGCCGGTTTCGCCGCGGCGGTCTTGCGCGCGACAGGCGTCGCCTTGCGACGCGGGGAAGGCTTGCGGGAGGTGGGGCTCATGCCCGGAAGTCTAGCCGACCCGGCGGCGCGAATCGCCGACAGGGTCGGCTCCCGCCAGAGCGGTGTGCGGGAATCTGGTGGGCCCGGTGTGGGAGCCGACCTTGTCGGCGATCCCGCGGCAGCGGGCCATGTTGCGGCTAGCACCCATCGCCGCTGAAGCGGCTCCCACACTAAAGCGGCTCCCACGAGAGCGGCTCTCGCTGAGCCGGGGGGCTTAGGGCTCCAGCGGCTCGATCGGATCGTCGTCCACTGGCGGCTCGGGGTCCGCGTCGCGCTCGGGCTTGTAGCTTCCCGGCTTGCGGATCTCATCTTCCGGGCGATTCTTTCCCGGCTCGGCGAAAGGGGGTTGAGGATTTGTCGGCGTGTAAGGCATCTCTGGACTCCACTCGACCACGTTGGATTCCAAGCTAGGTCTGCGGGGGTGAAGTCCCCGGGTATGCCCCGTAAAGCTTCAGTCGAGGAGGGCGTCGAGCCGCTCCAGCGTCCACCGTACGCCGTGCGACGAAAGAGCTTCCACGCAGGTATCGTATTGCTTGCGGAAACGAGGGTCCCTGGCCGGCAGGGGACCGACCAGTTCCACGCTTTCGATGAGGGTGTCCTTCGAATCGCTGTCGATCAGCGGCTGGACGAGCCGCATCGCATTCGGTTCGCGCAGCGGATAAGCCTCGCCGTTATCGTCCTTGCCCACGCGAACATAACGATCGAACGCGGCAAGGAGGAAGGCGAGCCGGCGGGCGTCCCTGCCGTGTTCCAGGCAGGCGGTGAGGGTGGGCCCGAGGAACCCGGGGATCTTCGAACCACCGTCGAGGCAGAGCCGGTCGAGCTGGTCGGCGATCGACGCATTGCTGAAGCGTTCCAGCAACTTCTTCTTGTAGGGACCGAGGTCCATGCCCGGCAGCGAGGACAACCATACGCCCGCATCGTGGTCGAGGAAATCCGAAAGATAACGGTTGAACAGCGGATCTTTCACCGCCACGTCCACGCGGCGATGGCCGGCGAGGAAGGCGGGGTACGAGAGCATCTGGTGGGAGCCGTTGAGCAAGCGGATCTTGGCGTCCTCATAGGGCGAGACGTCACTCACGATCTGCACGCCATGGCGCTCCCACGCCGGGCGGCCATGGCGGAACGTATCTTCGAGCACCCACTGGATGAAGTCTTCGCAGACCACCGGTGCCTGGTCGTCGAGTCCGGTGGCGGCGTTCAACTGCTCGCGCACGGCGGGCGTGGTCGCGGGGGTGATGCGGTCGACCATGGCATTGGGGAAGTCCACCTGTCGCTCGATCCATTCGGCGAGCTCCGGCGAACGGGCCCGGGCGAACGCGAGCACGGCCTTCTTCGCCTGTGCGCCGTTGTGCCGGAGGTTGTCGCACGACATCAACGTGAACGCGGGAATGCCGGCGGCGCGGCGCCGCTCCAATGCGCCCACGAGATATCCGAAGACGCCGCGCGGTGAATCGGGATGCGCCAGGTCGTGGGCCACCGTGTCATCGCCGACGCGGAAGTTTCCGTGTTCGTCGATGAGATAGCCTCCCTCGGTGATGGTGAGCGAGACGATCCGGATCGAGGGATCGGCGAGGCGATCGAGCACTCGCGAGCCGTCGCGAGGCGCGTACAGGTAGTCCACCATGGCACCGACGAGGTGTGTCGTGCGTGCGCCTTTCGAATCGAACTCGCTGACCGAGTACAGGCCGTCTTGCGCCGTCAAGGCATCGGCCAGCGGCCCGTCGTGTTCCAGCAGGTTGATGCCGAGGATGCCCCAGTCGCGCATGTCCTGGTCGGCGAGCACGCGATTCGTATAGATCGCCAGGTGCGCACGATGAAAGGCGCCGACGCCGATATGCGCGATGCCTGCCTTCACCGTGCGCCGGTCGAAGGGTGGCGGTTCGACGCGCGAGGGCAGCTGGCCGAGGGTCTCGTTGCTCAGGGAAACGGGCATGGCAGGTTCTTACGGATGGTGGACGGCGACACCGGAGGCATCGAAGAGGTGGGCGTGGGTGAGGTCCAGGCGGATACAGATATCGCGGCCCGCGCGGCGATCGAAATCGCCATCGGCACGCACCGTGATCGAGCCCACCTGCGGCACGTCGACATAGGCGTAGGTCTCGCTGCCCAGCCGCTCGACGACGGTAAGCTTGCCGTTGACGGTTTCGCCGGTACCGTCGCCATCACAGACCTGGAGGTGCTCGGGGCGAATGCCGATGGTCACGGCGCCCGCATTCGACGATGCCCCCGGTACGGCGACGGCATTGCCATTGCGAAGACGGAACGCATTCCCTTCCGCCGTGGCGTCGAGGAAATTCATCCGTGGCATGCCCAGGAAGCCCGCGACGAACCGGTTCACCGGCCTGCGGTAGAGCTCCATCGGCTTGCCGATCTGCTCGATGCGTCCCTCGCTGAAGATGGCGATGCGGTCGGCCAGGGTCATCGCCTCGACCTGGTCGTGCGTCACGTAGATCATCGTGGCGTTGAGTTCCTGGTGCAGGCGCGCGATCTCCAGGCGCGTGGCGGCCCGCAGCGCGGCGTCGAGGTTGGACAGCGGCTCGTCGAAGAGGAACACGCGCGGCTCGCGGGTGATCGCGCGGCCGATCGCCACGCGTTGCCGCTGTCCACCCGACAGCGCGGACGGCTTGCGTTCGAGATAGGGTTCCAGGGCGAGGATCTTGGTCGCCCGGGCCACCTTCTCGTCGATGGCGCGCTGGTCCATCTTCGCCAGCTTCAGGGCGAAGGACATGTTCTCGCGCACTGTCATGTGCGGATAGAGCGCGTAGCTCTGGAACACCATCGCGAGGTCGCGCTTGTCCACGGCACGATCGGTGATGTCGTCCTGGTCGAGCAGGATCTGACCGTCGTCGGCTTCTTCCAAACCAGCGATCAGGCGCAGCGTGGTCGACTTGCCGCAGCCGGAAGGGCCCAGGAAGACACAGAACTCGCGGTCCTCGACCACGAGGTCGATACCCTTGATGACGTCGACGCCTTCGAACGACTTGCGCAGTGAACGGATTTCCAGACGGGACATGGGGCGGGCTCCTATTTGACTGCGCCGAAGGTGAGGCCGCGGACGAGTTGCCGCTGCGACAGCCAGCCGAGCACCAGGATCGGTGCGCAGGCCAGCGTCGACACGGCGGACAACTTCGCCCAGAACAGTCCTTCGGGACTGGAGAACGAGGCGACCAGCGCGGTCAGCGGCGCCGCGCTGGTGGTGGTGAGGTTGAGCGACCAGAACGCCTCGTTCCAGGACAGGATGAGGCAGAGCAGCGCCGTCGAGGCGAGCCCACCGCGGCTGACCGGGATCAACACACGGAACATGGTCTGCCACGTGCTCGCGCCGTCCATGCGGGCCGCCTCGAGGATGTCGTACGGAATGTCGCGGAAGTAGGTGTAGATCATCCAGACCATGATCGGCAGGTTGATCAGCGCGAAGATGACGACGAGGGCGGTCTTGGAGTCGAGCAGGTTCAGGTCACGACAGATCAGGTAGATCGGCACCAGCACGCCCACGCCGGGAAGCATCTTCGTCGACAGCATCCACAGCAGTACGTCCTTGGTGCGCTTCGTCGGGTGGTAGGCGAAGGCATAGGCCGCGGGCACGGCGACGATCATGCCGAGGATGGTGGCGCCACCGGCGGTGACGATCGAGTTCCATGCGTAATGCAGGTAATTCGCGCGGGCCAGGATCTGTTCGTAGTTCTCCAGCGTGGGCTTGAACAGGAAATGCGGCGGCATGCTGAACGCGTCGAGTTCCGACTTGAAGCTGGTCAGCAGCATCCAGAGGATGGGAAAGAACACCACCAGGGCGACGACCCACGAGGCGATGGCGCGGATCGTGCGGGCGAGGCGGCGCTGCGGTTTCTTGTGGGTCATGGTGTCCTCCTCAACGCGCCGTCAACGACTTGCCGATCAGGCGGATCAGGAACACCGCCATGATGTTCGCCAGCACCACCGCGACGAGACCTCCGGCGGAGGCGGCGCCCACGTCGAACTCCAGCAGGGCCTGGGTATAGACCAGGAACGGTATGTTGGTGGTCGCATCACCCGGCCCGCCGTTGGTGGTGACGTAGATCTCGGCGAAGATGTTGAGCAGGAAGATCGCCTCCACCATCACCACCACCGCGATGGGCCGCGCGAGATGCGGCAGGGTGAGGTATCGGAAGATCGCCATGCCGCGCGCACCGTCCATGCGCGCCGCTTCCAGTTGCTCGCGATCGAGCGACTGCAGGGCGGTGACGAAGATAAGGATGGCGAAGGGCAGCCATTCCCACGACACCACGACGATCACCGAGAGCAGCGGCCAGTCCGCGAACCAGTTCACCGGCGTGGCACCGAACAGCTTCCATATCCAGGCGAGGAAGCCGGACACCGGGTTCATCAGCAGGTTCTTCCAGACCAGCGCGGCCACGGTGGGCATGATGAAGAACGGCGATATCAGCAGCATGCGCACGATGCCCTGGCCCGGGAAGGTCTCGTCCACCAGCACGGACACCAGCACACCACCCACCACGGTGATGACGAGCACGCTGCCGACCAGCACGATCGTGTTGAACACGGAGGCCCAGAAGCTGGGATAGGTGAAGAAATAGGCGAAATTCTCCAGGCCCACGAAGGCCGATTTTCCCGGGTAAAGCAGGTTGTAGTACTGCGTGGAGAAGTACAGCGTCATCGCCAGCGGCACGATCATCCATACCAGGAGCATCAGGATGGCTGGCTGTGCGAGCAGTCGTTCCGGGCGTTTGCGGATGCGCGCGTTCATTGCGGCGGCTCCTTCTGGATGACCGGCTTCTTGTCGTAGTAACCGGCGCGCTTCATGGTGCGATCGACGGCGCCCTGCGCCGTATGCAGCAGTTCGTCCACGTTGCCGCGCCCGGCGAGCGCACCGGCGATCTGCCTGCCGACGAGGGTGGCGACCGCCTGGAATTCCGGAATCGAAACGATCTGGATGCCCTTGTAGGGAACCGGCTTCAAGGTCGGATGCGCGGGGTCGACCGCTTTCAGCGAGTCGTAGGTCACCTGCGCGAAAGGAGCGGCCTTGATGTAGGCCTCGTTGGCATACGTGGATTCGCGGGTGCCGGGTGGCGTGGATTCCTCGCCATACTTGCCGGCGACCATGCGCAGGTAAGGTTTCGACGTCGCCCAGAGGATGAAGTCACGTGCGGCATCGGCCTGGCGGGAACTGGCGGGGATCGCGAGCGACCAGACCCAGAGCCATGACGATCCCCGATCCGTGACCTGGTGCGGCGAGCGGACGAAACCGACCTTGCCGGCCACCGAACTTTCCTTGGGATTGGAGACGGTGCCGCCGCCGACGCTCGCATCCACCCACATCGCACAACGCCCCGCGGAGAACAGCGCCAGGTTCTCGTTGAACCCGTTGTCCGAGGGGCCGGGCGGCCCGTACTTCGAGAGCAGGTCGACATAGAAATTCACGGCCTGGTGCCACTCAGGCGTGTCGATCTGTGGCTTCCAACCTTCGTCGAACCAGCGGCCGCCCCAACTGTTCACGATGGTGCCGAGCAAGGCCATGTTCTCGCCCCAGCCGGCCTTGCCGCGCAGGCAGATGCCGTATACGCCGTGCGCGGGATCGTGGAGTTTCCGTGCGAATCCACGGATCTGGTCCCAGGTCGGCGCGGCCGGCATGGTCAGGTTCGCCTTGGCGAAGAGATCGGTGCGGAAGTAGGTGATGCTGGCTTCGGCGTAGAAGGGCAGCGCGTAGAGGTGGCCATCCACCGTCAGTTGTTCACGCACGTTCTTGAAGATGTCGTCGGCGGCGTAGTCGGCGGGAAGGTTGTCCAGTGGCTTCAGCCACTGCTGGGCACCCCATAGCGGGGCCTCGTAGGCGCCGATCGTGATCACGTCGAACTGGCCACCATGCGTGGCGATGTCGGTGGTGAGGCGCTGGCGCAGCGTGTTCTCCTCCAGCACCACCCAGTTGAGGTGCACGTCCGGATGTGCCTTCTCGTACTCGGAGGAGAGCGCCTGCATGCGCACCATGTCGGCATTGTTCACCGTGCCGATCGTCAGCGTCGTGTCGGCATGTGCCACGGCGACGATCCCTGGCAGCGTGGCGAACAGGACGATGGCGAGGACGCCGAGCCGGTTCCGGTAATCGCTCATCTTGCCTCCCTGGGTGGGCGGTCGAATGGATGTGCGTTTATAGGTTCAGCGCGGTGGTGGTCACCAATACGTGCCGTGTCGTTTTAGGGTGAAAATGCATACTTTCTTGCCATTACAGGCAACGCTGGTCCCGCGCGAGGGGCTGCAAGACAGCCATATTGCTGCGAAGCAGCATGATGACGTAATGGCATAAAAGTATGTGAAATGAAGATGGTGCCGCGCACGATGGCGATCGCCATGCGGCGACGCATCATCACAGATCGGCGGGCGGCCGCCGATGGCGCATACGGTATTCACGCGGCGTCATCCCGATGAGGATCAGGAAGCGGCGGTTGAAGTTGGATAGGTTGCTGAAGCCGACCTCGTAACAGATGTCGGTGATCGAACCTGCCGACGACACCAGTTTTTCGCAGGCACGCTGGATGCGGATCTGATTCACGTAATCGATGAAGCGGTAGCCGGTGTGCTGGTGGAAGAAGCGCGAGAACGCGGTCTCGGACATGCCCAGCCGGTCGGCGACGGTCTTCAACGATACGTCGCCCGTGTGGTGGCGGTCGATATAGGTCACCGCGCGATGCAGTTTCATCGACTGGCTGGGGTCCGCCGATGCCTGGAAAGGACGGCTGCTGAGCGAATGCCGCGTCGTGTCCTCGGCCAGGGCTTCGACCATCTCGAAGAAGCTGGCCACGCGACGCAACCCGGGATACGCCGCCACCCGGCGGAAGTACGGTTCGAGCGTGCGCCCGAGCTCGGGCGAAAACTCGATGCCGTAGCGGGCCTCTTCCAGCAGCAGCGACTTCACGTGACGCGCCGATGGCAGGAAATCGATGCAACGACGAACGAACGCCTCGGAGAAAAGAATGACACGGTCACGCAATGCCGAAGGCTCGCATGCGTCGTCGGTCACCCAGTTATGCGGCACGTTGGGCCCGGTGAGCATCAGGGTGTAAGGGGAAAAACGGCCTTCATAGTCGCCGACGTAGGCGGTTCCCTCCGTGGCCACGATGAGGTGCAACTCGTATGCTGGATGGTAGTGCCAGCGGATCAGGCGACTTCGCGAGCCGTGGTCGAGATAGTGGATCGACGGCTCGTCGGAAAGACCCAGCAGGTCCTGCTCACGTCCGAGCGCCGAGGTATCGGCAAGAGGCGGCGGCAGCGAAAGGGCGGCGCGGCGGTTCATGGGCCGAGCCTACTCTTTCGGATCGCCATGACCAAGTGGCTGCTTCGTCACGCCACGACCAAGGGCCATTCGATCGCCGCGATGCCGCTGCGTGCATGGTCGGCGATACGGCCCGCCTGTCGAAGCGCCTCGAGAAAGGCGTCGATGTCCTCGGCCCGCCCGGTGTATTCGATCACCGATCTGTCGCCGGTGCGCTGAAGGAGTCGCGCACCGAATCGTCCCAGGCATGTATCGATGGCCGGGACGTCATCGGTCTCGACATGGGCCACCAGCAACTCACGCTCCACGTAATCATCGCCGGACAGTTGCGACACCTCGATCACGTCGACGAGCTTCGCCGACTGCTTGACGATCTGCTCGACCACGGCGTCGTCGCCGAAGACGACGAGGGTCAGGCGGGAGGCATCCATATCGTGCGTGGCCGCGACGGTGAGCGATTCGATGTTATATCCACGCGATGCGAACAATCCCGCGACACGGGCCAATGCGCCCGCTTCGTTCTGCAGCAGGAGGGAAATCAGATGGCGCATGTCTAGAACATCCCTGTCGGTTCGGCGGTACGCAACACCGGTGCGCTGCTGCGGCTGGGAATCCAGTCACCGGTGATCATCTCGGCATAGGTCGCTCCCGGGCCGACCATGGGATAGACGCCGGCATCCGGGTCGATCACCACCTCGAGGAAGGCGGGGCCCTCGAAGGCGAGGAAGTCGGCGACGGTGGACTCGATCACGGCCGGGTCGTCCAGGCGCCGCGCCCACTCGAAGCCATCGGCTTCCGCGGCGCGGACGAAGTCCTTCTTGTGCAGGCTCTTGTCCGACGCGGAGAAGCGGCCCTTGAAGAACAGCTTCTGCCATTGGCGCACCATGCCGTCGCCGCTGTTGTTCAGCACCACGACCTTCACCGGCAGGTTATAGGTGGTGACGGTTTCCAACTCCCCGATGTTCATGCGGATGCTGGCGTCGCCATCGATGTCGATCACGACACGGTCGCGCCGGGCGAACTGTGCACCGATGGCGGCCGGCAAGCCAAAACCCATCGTTCCCATGGAGCCGGAGGTGAGCCAGTGCCGGGGCTCGCGGAAATCGAAATACTGCGCCGCCCACATCTGGTGCTGGCCGACCCCCGTACTGATGATGGCGCGGCCATCGGTGATGCGGTTGATCGCCTCGATCACCGCGCAAGGGTGGATGGCCTCGCCGTCCCGGCAGAAATTCATGCCGTGATGGGTTTTCAACGCCGCGACGTGCGCGTGCCATGTCGTGTAGTCGGGGCGGAAACCGGCGCGCTTGCCGTAGGCCGTCAAGCGGGGCAGCGAGACCTCCAGTGCGCCCACGTGGTGCCAGTCCACCGCCTTGACCTTGCCGATCTCCGCCGGATCGATGTCGATCTGCGCGACGGTGCGCGCACCAGGCGCGAACTTCGAGGGCACGCCGACGACGCGATCGTCGAAGCGTGCGCCCAGGGCCAACACGAAATCGCAATCGTCCATCGCATAGTTCGCGTAGGCCGCGCCGTGCATGCCGAGCATGTGCAGGGCCAGCGGATCGGTGGTGTCGAAGCCGCCGATGCCCATGAGCGTGGTGACCACGGGCACGCCGAAGGCATGCGCGAATTCACGCAGGGCCGCGGAGGCGCCCGCCGAAACGATGCCTCCCCCCGCGTAGATCAAGGGCCGCTCCGCCCTGGCGAGGGCGTCGAAGAAAGCGGCACATGCCCGATCGTCGATGGTGGCGGACTCGACCGCGTGCAGGCGTGTGCGATAGCCACGCACGGCCAGTTCCCGGCTGCCATGGAAGACCAGGGGCGTGTTTTGCACGTCCTTGGGAATGTCGATGACCACGGGGCCGGGCCGCCCGCTGCGCGCGATATGGAACGCCGTGCGCAGGGTGGCTTCGAGCGTGGAGGCATCGGTCACCAGGAAGACATGCTTGGCGCACGAGCCCATGATGGTGCTGATGGGTGCTTCCTGGAACGCGTCGGTGCCGATGGAACCGGTCGGCACCTGTCCACTGATGACGACCACGGGAATGGAGTCCGCCATGGAATCGCGCACCGGCGTGACCGCGTTGGTGGCGCCGGGACCGGAGGTGACCAGCGCGACGCCGACACGGCCGGAAGCCCTCGCGTAACCCGCGGCCATGAAACAGGCCCCTTGCTCGTTGGCGGGCACGATCAATGGCATGGGTTCGCTGCCATCCTCACGCGGATGGGTGCCGTTGTAACGGAATACCGCGTCGTAAACGGGAAGGATGGCGCCGCCGGAATAACCGAAAAGGACGTCGAGACCCTCGTCGGCAAGTACCTGCACGACGATGTCCGCACCGGTCATCGTCTGGCCGGCCAGGGGGTGGGTCGAAGGGGGGCGGCGAATATCGCCGACGGAGTCCAGTTGGGCGTTCACGGTGTGTCGTTTCCTTTGAAGCGAAGAACCGGTGCTTTCGGGTGTCGATGGAATGACGGTCGGTGGAGCGGTGGTTTCTTGAAAGGTTGCGGTTGCTGTGGAGACCTCGGTTGTTGCAGAAGCCGCGGCTCCTGCAGAAGCCGCGGACCTTGCAGAACCCGCGGCTCTTGTGGGAGCCGCTTCAGCGGCGATGGGTGCTTGCCCCGACCCGGCCCGCTGCCGCGGGATCGCCGACAAGGTCGGCTCCCACAACACCCTTCAGCCCTGGCAAGGGCTCTCCCACAACAGCTTTCATCCTCGGCAGGGTTTCTCCGGCCCGGCCGGGCTTATTCCGTCTTGGCGGGCTCCACGGCGGGTTTGGGCTGGTTCGCGGCGAGCCAGGGCATGCGCGCGCGCAGCTGTGCGCCGACCTTCTCGATCGGATGGTCGAGGTCGCGCTGCTTGAAGGCCTTGTAGTTCGGCAGGCCGGCCTTGTATTCGGCCGTCCATTCGCGGGCGAAGGTGCCGTCCTGGATATCCTTGAGCACGGCCTTCATCCGCTCCTTGGTGCCTTCGTCGATCACGCGCGGGCCGCGGGTGTAGTCGCCGTATTGCGCCGTCTCGGAAACGAATTCCAGCATTCGCGCGATGCCGCCTTCGTAGAAGAGGTCCACGATCAGCTTCAGTTCGTGCATCACCTCGTAGTAGGCGATCTCGGGGCGGTAGCCCGCCTCGACGAGGGTCTCGAAGCCCTTGATCACCAGCTCGGACGCACCGCCGCAGAGCACGGCCTGCTCGCCGAACAGATCGGTCTCGGTCTCTTCCTTGAAGTCCGTTTCGATCAGCATCGCGCGCGCACCGCCGATGCCTGCCGCATACGACATGGCGCGTTCGGCGGCCTTGCCGGTCGCGTCCTGATGCACGGCGTACAGGCAGGGAACGCCACGGCCGATCTCGTATTCACGGCGAACCAGCGCACCCGGGCCCTTGGGGGCGACGAGCACGACGTCGATGTCGGCACGCGGTTGGATCTGGCCGAAATGCACGTTGAAGCCGTGCGCGAACAGCAATGTGGCGCCGGGCTTGATGTTCGCCTCGATGGCGTCCTTGTAGATGCCCGGCTGGGTCATGTCCGGCGTGAGCACGGCGACCAGGTCGGCGCCGCGCACGGCGTCGGCCGGCTCGGCCACGGCGAAGCCATCCACGTAGGCGCGGCTCCAGGACGGGCCACCCGGACGCAGGCCGACGACGACGTCGAGTCCGGAGTCCTTGAGGTTGAGCGCGTGCGCGCGGCCCTGGCTGCCGTAGCCGAGCACGGCGATACGGGCGTTCTGCAGGGGAGCGGTGGTGGCTTGGATATCGGTCACGGGGTGTCTCCTTGGGAATAAGAGGTGTCGCTGTGATGGTCAGTTGCCGATCAGTTCCTGGGTCATGTCTTCGTCTTCGATTTCGCGGCGGACACGGCCGGCCGTAGCGGGCGTGTCGTCGAAGGCCTGGGTCACGGCGCCCTCCGCCGCCGAACCGACCAGGCGCGCGTACTTGGCGAGCACGCCGCGGGTCACCTTCGGGGTGGCGGGACGCCATGCCGTGCGCCGCGAGGCCAGGTCGGCGTCGGTGCGCAGTTCGCGTGTGGCGGCATCGATGAAGATAGCGTCACCTTCGCGCAACAACCCGATCGGCCCGCCGCGTGCGGCTTCCGGTGCGACGTGCCCGACCATGAAGCCGTGTGTCGCTCCGCTGAAGCGGCCATCGGTGATCAGGGCCACGTCGTTGCCGAGACCCCGGCCGACGAGCGCCGCCGTCACCGCCAGCATCTCGCGCATGCCCGGACCGCCGGCGGGACCTTCGTTGCGGATCACCATCACGTCGCCGGCGCGGATGCGTCCGGCTTGCACGGCGGCGAAGGCGTCTTCTTCGCTTTCGAAGACGCGTGCGGGACCGGCGTGGCTGGTGCGCCCGTGGCCGGCGAGCTTGAGGATGCAGCCTTCCGGGGAGAGATTGCCGTAGAGGATGCTGTAGCCGCCGCGCGGCTTGAACGCGTTGTCGACCGGGCGCACGACCTGCTGGCCATCGGTGGCCGCCGGTGCCGCGTCCAGTTCCTCGAACAGCGTGCGGCCGGTGATGGTCGGCGTATCGATGATCAGGGCCGCCTTGCGCAATTCGCGGGCGACGATCGCCGTTCCGCCGGCGGCGGTGAGTTCCACCGCGCTGTAACGGCCGCCCGGCTTCAGGTCGGCGATCACCGGCGTATGCGCGGAAGCGGGCTCGAAGTCCTCGATCGACAGCGGCACGCGTGCCTCGTTGGCGATAGCCAGCAGGTGCAGCACGGCGTTGGTCGAGCCGGCGGTGGCGGCGACCATGCGTGCGGCGTTGTCGAAGGCGGCACGGTTCATCACGTCGCGTGGGCGCAGGTTCGCCTCCAGGCATGCCATGGCCAGTTCGCCGCAGCGGAACGCGGCATCGCGCTTGGCGGGGTCCGTGGCCGGCACGTCGTTGAGGCCCATGGGCGAGAGGCCCAGGGTCGTCAACACCATGGCCATCGTGTTGGCGGTGAACTGGCCACCGCAGGCACCGGCGCCGGGGCAGGCATGACGCTCGACATCGTCCAGTTCGGCATCGTCGATCTTGCCCGCGCCATGGGCACCGACCGCCTCGAACACCTCCTGCACGGTGATCGGGCAACCGTTACGGCTGCCGTGCGCGATGCTGCCGCCATACAGGGCGACGCCAGGAATGTTGAGCCGGGCCAGGGCCATCGCGGCGGCGGGAATGGTCTTGTCGCAGCCGCACAGCACGACCATCGCATCCAGGCAATGCCCGTCGACGGCCAGCTCGATCGAATCGGCGATCAGTTCGCGGCTGACCAGCGACGACCGCATGCCCGACGTGCCCATGGCGATGCCGTCGGTGACGGCGATGGTGTTGAACTCGACGGGCGTACCCCCGGCGGCGCGCACGCCTTCAGCGGCGGCTTCGGCGAGATCGCGAAGGTTGAGGTTGCACGGCGATACATTGGACCAGCTGTGCACGATGGCGACCATCGGCCGCGCGATCGCTTCGTCGTCCAGGCCAGTGGCACGCAGCATGGCGCGTGCGGGCGCGCGGTCCGGGCCGGTCTTGATCGCATCGCTGCGCAGCGTGCGGATGGGGATCTTCTTCGTGTTCATGCGGCCTCCGCTTTCGCGTTGCAGGCGTCGAGGACGGCGCGGGTCACGGCATGCGTGGTGGCATTTCCGCCGAGATCGCGGGTGAGGTTGCCGTGCTCCAGCACGTGGTCGACGGCGGCCTCGACCACGGCGGCTTCATCGGGCAAACCGAGTGAATGGCGCAGCAGCATGGCGGCGGAGAGGATCGTGCCGAGTGGATTGGCCAACGACTGGCCGGCGATGTCCGGTGCCGAACCATGGATCGGTTCGTACACGCCGGCGCCCGGTCCGCCGATCGACGCGGAAGGCGACAGGCCCAGCGATCCCGCCAGCACCGACGCCTCGTCGGTGAGGATGTCACCGAACATGTTCTCGGTGACGATCACGTCGTAGTCGGCGGGGCGGGTCAGCAGGTGCATCGCCATGGAATCCACCAGCTGGTGTTCCAGTTCCACATCCGGATAGTCCGCGGCGACGCGCGTGGCCACCGAGCGCCACAGGCGCGAGGTTTCCAGCACGTTCGCCTTGTCGACGGAGGTGACCTTCTTCTTGCGCGTGCGTGCCAGTTCGAAGGCATGACGCACGACGCGTTCGATCTCCTCGACGGTGTAGCGGCATTCGTCGGTGGCATCGGTCTCGCTACGCGTCTTGGCGCCGAAGTAGATGCCGCCGGTGAGTTCACGGATGAAGACCAGGTCGACGCCCTTCGTGCGCTCCGGCTTCAGCGGTGACAAGGCGGCGGTGCGCGGGTGCAGTTTCAGCGGGCGCACGTTGGCGAACACGCCCAGCAGCTTGCGCATCGCCAGCAGGCCTTGTTCGGGACGCACGTTGGCGTTCGGGTCCGACCACTTCGGCCCGCCGACCGCGCCGAGCAGGATGGCATCGGCGGCGAGCAACGCCTCGCGCGTCCGTGCCGGCAGCGGGTCGCCGAAGCGGTCGATGGCGTCGCCACCGATCGCATGCTCAGTGAACGTGAACTCATGGCCGAAGCGTTCGGCCACCTGGCGCAACACGGCGACGCCCGCCGATGCGACTTCCGGGCCGATGCCGTCACCGGGCAATACGACGATCGAGGCCTTCATGCGGCTTCCTCCATGCGGGATTCGAATGCCGCGATATCGGCTTCCTGCTGGAGCAGGAAGCCGAGCTGGTCCACGCCGTTCAACAGGCAATGGCGCGAGAAGGCATCGAGATCGAAACGGATGCTGCCACCGTCGGGCAGGCGGATCGTGCCCTCGGCGATGTCGATGCGCAGTTCGACGCCGGGGTTGTCGAGCAGCCAGCGGTGCTCCGCCTCGCTCACGACGATGGCGAGCAGGCCGTTCTTGAGCGAATTGCCACGGAAGATGTCCGCGATCTCGCTGGAGATCACCGCCTGGATGCCGTAGTCCAGCAGCGCCCAGGGCGCGTGCTCGCGCGAGGACCCGCAGCCGAAGTTATGGCCGGCGACGAGGATCGCGCATCCGTGTGCCTGTGGCTGGTTCAGCGGGAAGGCGGGATCGTCGCTGCCGTCGGCGGCGTAGCGCCAGTCCTCGAAGCAGTGCTTGCCCAGGCCGGTGCGTTCGGTGGTGGTGAGGAAACGCGCCGGAATGATCCGGTCGGTGTCGATGTTTTCGTTTCGCAACACCGCGGTGCGTGAATGCACATAGGCGAGCGGGCGGCTGGTCTGGCTCATGCGGCGACTTCCTGGTTCATGTATTCGCGAGGATCGGCGACGCGCCCGGCGATGGCCGAGGCGGCGGCGACCAGGGGGCTGGCCAGCACGGTGCGTGCGCCCTTGCCCTGGCGACCCTCGAAGTTGCGGTTGCTGGTGGCGACGACGAGCTGGCCCGGTTGGGCGAGGTCGCCGTTCATGGCGATGCACATCGAGCAGCCCGACTGGCGCCACTCGGCGCCGGCGGCGCGGAAGACCTCGTGCAGTCCTTCGCTTTCCGCATCGCGGCGCACCTGCTCGGAACCGGGCACCACCAGCATGCGGACGCCGGCGGCCACGCGGCGGCCACGCATGATGCCCGCCGCCGCGCGCAGGTCGGACAGGCGTCCATTGGTGCAGCTGCCGATGAAGACGACGTCGACGCTTTCGCCCGCCATCGGCTTGCCGGCCGTGACCTGCATGTAGTCGAGCGCGCGCTGTTCCACCGCATCCGCCGCGGCGGGGACGGGGGCATGGATGCCCACGACCATGCCGGGGTGCGTGCCGTAGGTCACCGACGGCTGGATCGCCGACGCGTCGATGCGGACTTCGCGATCGTAGGTGGCGCCTTCGTCGGTGGGCAGCGTGCGCCAGTAGGCGACCGCGCGGTCCCACGCCTCGCCCTTGGGCACGCGGTCGCGTCCTTCCAGCCACGCGAAGGTGGTCTCGTCCGGCGCGATCAAGCCAGCGCGTGCGCCTGCTTCGATCGACATGTTGCACACCGTCATGCGCTCTTCCATCGACAGCGCGCGGATCGCCTCGCCGGTGTACTCGAGCACGTGGCCCGTGCCGCCGCCGATGCCGATCTTCCCGATGATGTGCAGGATCAGGTCCTTCGCCGTGACGCCGGCCTGCAACCTTCCGTCGACATGGATGGCGAAGGATTTCGGCTTGCGCTGGAGCAGGCACTGCGTCGCCAGCACGTGGCCCACTTCGGTAGTGCCGATGCCGAAGGCCAGCGCGCCGAACGCGCCATGCGTGGCCGTGTGGCTGTCACCGCAGACGATGGTCATGCCGGGCTGGGTCGCGCCGACCTCGGGGCCCGCCACGTGCACGATGCCGCGTTGCGGGCTATCCCAGCCCATCAGGTCGATGCCGAACTCGCGCACGTTCGCTTCGAGCTTGGCGACTTGTGCCTCGGCTTCCTTCGTGTAGTACGGACGCGTGCCTTGCGCGTCCGGCGGCAGGGTGGGCGTCGAGTGGTCCAGCGTGGCCAGCGTGCGGTCGGGGCGGCGCACCTTCAAGCCGCGGCCGCGCAGTTCGTCGAAGGCTTGCGGCGATGTGACCTCATGGACCATGTGCAGGTCGATGTACAGCACGCCGGGCGTGGTGCCGGTTTCCGCGCGTACCTGGTGCGTGTCCCACAGCTTGTCGAACAGGGTGCGTGCGCTCATGCCGCGACCCTCCCGGCGACGGCGTCTTCGACCGGCGTGAGCCAGCCCCAACGGTCCTCCGTGCGGCCATCGAACAGGCCGAAGAAATCCTCCTGCAACTGCCGCGTGACCGGACCAGGGCGGCCGCTGCCCACGGGCTTGCGGTCGACCGAGCGCACCGCGGTCACTTCCGCGGCGGTACCGGTCATGAAGACCTCGTCGGCGAAATACAGCATCTCGCGCGGCAGCGACTGTTCCACCACGTCGTAACCGCGTTCGCGGGCCAGCGTCAGCACGGAGTCACGGGTGATCCCGCACAGGATCGACGAGGCGGCCGGCGGGGTGTAGATGACGCCCTTGCGAACGATGAACAGGTTCTCGCCCGCGCCTTCGCTCAGCAGGCCGTCGGTGCCCAGCGCGATACCTTCCGCGAAGCCGCCGTTGGTCGCTTCACGAGCGATCAGCTGGCTATTGAGATAATTACCGCCGGCCTTCGCGCCGCTCGGGTAGGTGTTCGGCGCGGCGCGGTTCCACGAGGACACGCACACGTCGACACCCTTCTCGATCGCTTCGGCACCGTGGTAGGCGCCCCAGGGCAGGGCGATGACGGCCACATCCACCGCCGTGTCCAGCGAAGGCGCCAGGCTGAAGGTGAAGCCGCTGCGAAAGACGATCGGGCGCACGTAGGCGGAGGTGAGCCCGTTGGCGACGATGACTTCGCGGCAGGCGCGATTGATCGTGGCGGCGTCGTACGGCATCACCAGGTCGTACACGCGCGCGGAATGGAAGAGGCGCTCGGTGTGCTCTTCCAGGCGGAAGTAACGCGGGCCGTCGGGCGTGGCGTATACCCGCACGCCCTCGAACACGGAGGAACCATAGTGCAGCGCATGCGCGCCGACGTGGACGGTGGCGTCGGCCCAGGTCTTGATGCGACCGTTGTGCCAGAGATGGGTCGGGGCTTCCATGGTTTCTCCTTCAGGACTCGACCGCGACGGCCGCGGTCCGGGTGATGTTTCGATGCGTGTCCATCAGCGTCGTGATGTCATCGTTGGTGATCGAGCGCTGTTTGTCTGTCAGGGTTTTAAAACTTTCGAAGACGGCGTCGAGCGTCGGCTCGTCGATCTCGTGGCCGAGTTCGATCAGGCGCTGGCGCAGCGCGTGGCGCCCGGAGTGCTTGCCCAATACCAGGGAGGTCTTGGCGCCGACGTCCTGGGGCCGCATGATTTCGTAGGTGCCGCGATGCTTGAGCATGCCGTGCTGGTGGATGCCCGACTCGTGCGCGAACGCGTTGTCACCCACGATGGCCTTGTTGCGCGGCACCGGCTGGCCCGTGACCTCGGCGAGCAGGCGCGAGGTGGGATACAGGTGCTTGGTGACGATGCCGGTATCCACGCGAAACAGCGGCCGGCGGGTATGCAGTGCCATCACCACTTCTTCGAGCGCGGCGTTGCCCGCGCGCTCGCCGATGCCGTTGATCGTGCACTCCACCTGGCGCGCGCCGGCGCCGACGGCGGCCAGGCTGTTCGCCACGGCCATGCCGAGGTCGTCGTGGCAATGCGCCGAGAACACGACCTTGTCCGCCCCGCGCACGTGCTTGCGCAGGTACTGGAACATCTCGGTGATTTCGGAGGGGGTGACATAACCGACGGTGTCGGGCGCGTTGAGTACGCTGGCGCCGGCTTCGACGGCGACCGAGAAGATCTCGGCGAGGTATTCCGGCTCGGTGCGCAGGGCGTCTTCGGCGGAGAATTCGACTTCGTGGGCGAGGGCCTTGGCCCTGTATATCGCGGCGGCGGCGATATCGATGACTTCTTGCTTGCTCTTGCCCAGCTTGTGTTCGCGATGCAGGGGAGAGGTCGAGAGGAACAGGTGGATCCGTGAGTGCCTGGCGCCTTGCAAGGCCTTGCCCGCGCTATCTATGTCGGTGTTCTGACATCGGGCCAGCGCGGCGATCGTGGGCGTCTTCAACGTCCTCGCGATCTCCGCCACCGCGGCGAAATCGTCGGGTGAGGCCTGCGGAAAGCCGGCCTCGATGATGTCGACGCCCAATTCCTCCAGGGCATGCGCCATGCGCATCTTGGCGCGACGGTCCATCGAGAAGCCGGGGGCCTGCTCGCCGTCGCGCAAGGTGGTGTCGAAGATGCGCACGCGCCCGCCTACGTCGCTTTCGACGGTGTCGGTGCTGCCCTGGTTTGCTGGATTCATGTCTGGCTCCGCTCGTGAATGAGGCGGGCCGGGCAATAAAAAACCCCGCATCCGTTACCGGGTGCGGGGTTCTTTGGGAGTCTTCAGGTTCTTTCTTGTTTCACCTGGACACTTGCCCTCAGCCCGCACCTCCGCAGGTAATAAGTACAAGGCTAAGAAGAAGGAGGCCGCTGCCGGGACGCAGCTTGCCGCCGACCGACGTAAGTCGGTTCAGGGCAAAGCGGCCATGGGTGTTGCGCTGCGTCATGTAGTCGACCGTATGTCAGGTCGTTGGCACGTGTCAACACTTTCCGAAGAAACTTTATTCCTAGGACATTTGGACGGCTAGACGCCCGAGGCGGTGGTTTTGCCGCTCGCGTCGCCTTGGAATTGGGGTTTGATCAACTGGTATGGTCCCTGCGGACGTGGGGTCGACCCTCTCGGCGATGGGCTTGCCAAGCCCTTTCCCGAACGTGCGAATAGAACTTTTCTGAAAAATCCGTCCGATTGCGCTTGGATGACAGACGTGGGGCCATCCCCTACCTAGACTCGCGCTCCCGAAGTACAGCTTGGATGGGTGCATGCGAAGGATTGTGACCGGCGTGCCGTGCGCGTTTCTGTTGTTTATGGCGGCTTCTAAATCAATGGCGGCGGACCTTGATCCGTACGTGGAGTACGAGGTCAAGAAGGAAGGTTTTCCGGCGCAGTATTTTACCGACATCAATGAAGCCGCCGCATTGACGATGACGACCCACTGCGAGGCGCATTCGTTCTCGGGGTGCGAGCTGGAGAAGGTCTGGCCATTCAACACGATATACATCGTAGACATTCGGTATAAGACGTCGACCGGGTTCGGCTCGACTAGCGTCTGGAATTACCGTTACTACGCGTGTGAAGATGCAGATTCACTCTATATCGTCAGTGGCGACACCATCTGGGGACCATATCCAAACCGGCATCTTGCCGTAGGTGAATACTGGGGTGATGTCGTTTGCCGCTCGACCTCTACTCCCGATCCGGAAACCAGTCACCAATCCGACCTCGGCCCCGGCGACTGCGAAACCCGCCCCAACGTCGGCAACCCCATCAATGTCGGCCTCAACAATAAGTATCAGGAAGTCGTCGACATCGCCGCGACCGGCGGCTCGCCGCTGAGGTGGTCGCGCTACTACAACAGCGGCATCGTCGGTGAAGGCGCCGGGGAGGGTAAACCGACCGTTCCCTCCGCCGCCCACTTGGGTAGCCGCTGGCGCGGCACGTACGACCGCTCCCTGGCCGTCATTACAGGCAAGTCCGGCATCTTGGTCCGGCTGCAACGGCAAACCGGTGAACGTCTCGACTTCTCCGAGACGGACGGTCGTTTCCAGAGCGTCGCCGATCCGCGCGGTCAGCTGCTTCGCGAAAGCACGGGTTGGACCTATCGCACCGCCAGTGGTGAGACCGAAAGCTACGACGCCGATGGCCGTCTCGTGGCGCTCGATGCCGGCACCGACCGCCATGTCCGCCTGGGTTACGGCCCCTTCCTGCTCGAAGTAAGCGACCTGCAAGGACGTAAGCTCACGTTCGCCTACGATGGTGCCGGCCGCATCGCCACCGTCAGCGATGGCTCCGGTGTGGCTGTCACCTATAAATATGCCGAAGTCGATGGGGCAGGTCCGGAGGCCGATCTCGTGGCGGCAACCTACGCCGATGCTTCGTTGCACGAGTACTACTACAACGAATCCATCTTCCAGGATGGCGCCAGCCTGCCCCATAGCCTTACGGGCATCTACGACGAAACCAAGCAGCGCTTCGCCACCTTCTGGTACGACCGCGACGGCCGTGCCATCCGCAGCGAGCACGCGAACGGCATCGATGGCGTGCAACTGGTCCGCGAAGCCGGTGGCAGCGTGGCCGTGACCGGCCCGATGAAGGCGGTCCACCGTTATCGTTTCGCCGAGGTGCGTGGTGTTCGGAGGCTCGTCGGTGTCGACCAGCCGGGCGGCGCAGGCTGCGGTGCCGCCAACTCGAAGATCGAGTACGACGACAACGGCCTGGTATCGGGCCGCGTCGATTTTGACGGTCGAGTGATGACCTACCGCTACGACGCGGAGGGTAACGAGATCGAGCGCACGGAGGCGGCGGCTACGCCAACTGCCCGTCAGACGACCATCGCATGGGACGCAGTACTTCGAAGGCCAACACGCATTACCTCGCCCGGACGCGAAGAACGCTTCACTTACGATGCTGCGGGCAATCTCAGCACCCGCGAAACCTGGGGTGCCATCGATCCGAACCAGCCGGATGCACCGCTCACATTGTCTCGGGCTTGGCGCATGACCCATGACATCGACGGCCGCCTGATCCACGAGGAAGGCCCGCGCAGCGACACCGGCAAGTTAGGAACGCTGGCGCGACATTCCTATCGCGGGGCAGATGCCCCGAACTGTGCGCAAGGCGCCTGCGACTATCGCAAGGGCGATCTCTGGAAGAGTGAGGATGCTCTGGGCCATGTCGAGGAAATCCTGGCCTATGACCCAGGCGGTCGCGTGCGCTCCCGGCGGGATGTGCAAGGCACCGTATTTACCTATACGTACTCGCCGCGAGGTTGGATGACGGAGGCGAAGGAAGCGCGCTCCGATGGTGTCATCGCCAGCACTACGTTGACCTATACGCCGCGCGGCGATGTCGCCTCGGTGACGGATGCCGATGGCATCACCCTTCGCTTCGAATACGACGCTGCCGGCCGATTGATCCAGGTCGCAAATCCCTCCAATCATCGCTTGCGCTTCACCCTCGATGCCGCTGGAAACCGTATTGCGGACGAGGGGTATGACACCTTGTTCCTCAAGACACAGATCAAGCGCACGTTTGATGCGCTAGGTCGTGTTGAAACGGAAACACACGCCAACAATGCGGTTACTCAATACACCTACGACGAGCGTGGTCGGCCCACTGGCGTCACGGATGCCGATGGACGCCACGATACGGGCAGTTATGACGCCCTCGGACGCCTGCGCGAATCCATCCAGGATATCGGAGGCGTGGGTGCGAGCAGCAAGGCTTCTTATGACCCGCTCGATCAGCTGACGTCGATCGAGGACGCGAAGGGCCTGAAGACGCACTATCTAGCCACTGGTCTGGGCGATATCGGCAGCACCGATAGCCCGGACAGCGGCGAGTCCACCGACGAGCACGATGTCGCCGGACTGCTCGTACGTCATGAAGGTGCGGGTGGCATTGGAAGTTTCGACGTAACACGCGATGCGTTAGGTCGGCCCACGCTCGTCCGCTATGGTGACGCCGCGCTCGACACGCGTTACATCTACGACACAGCAGATAGCGCGTGCCCGGCAGGCGAACGTCATGCCACGGGGCGCCTATCTTCCATGGCACAGGCAAGCAGTCGAACGGTGTATTGCTACGACGCCCCCGGAAACGTCATGCGGAAGATCCAATCCTGGGGTACTACCGTCAAGGCAGTGTCCTACCGCTATTCGCGAGCCGGTCGTCTGGAGGAAGTCGCCATCGAGGGCGGCTCGCGTACCACGTACCAGTACGACAAGAACGGTTCCCTATACGGTGTCGCCGTCGCGCCGGACAATGGCGCCAAGATCGATCTCATTACGGCCGTCGCCTATCGACCGTTCGATCTCATCGAAAGCTGGCGGTACGGCAACGGATGGCAACTGAACGCAACACGAGACGATAGCGGCCGTGTAACCGCCTGGAGCGGTATCGATCCAGGCAACTCCTACTATTGGTTAGGTCGTACGCCCGCCGGCCAGATCGAATCGCAGACTGCGCGGGCTTATGCCTTCCGCTTTGACCATGATGGTCTCGGGCACCTGAGTGCCGTCGAGAACTCGAACGGGGACGCGCTGCGTAGCTTTGAGTACAACAGCACGGGCGACCGCGCATCGATGACCGTCGGCGGCATCAAGCAGAGCTATCTCTACGATCCGTCCAGTCACCACCTTTCCAGCACGGACGGGAAGCTCCGTCGGTATGACGCGGCAGGCAACACCATCGCCATCGGCGACGCGACGCTGGCGTACGACGCCGTGGGCCGTCTAGCATCGGCAAGCGAGCAGGGACGATTGCTTGTCAGCTACGGCTACAACGCAGCGGATGAGCGTATCGCGCGGACCGAGGCGGGCAGCGCGACCGGGTTGATTCTGTATGACGAAGCTGGGCATTGGCTGGCCGACTACGATAGCGCCGGCAAGATCATCCGGCAGGCTGTCTGGATGGGCGATTACCTTGCCGGTCTCGTCGACGGCGGCAAACTGCTATACGTCGAACCGGATCATTTGGGCTCGCCGCGCGCCGTGATAGACCCGGAGCGCAAAGTCGCGCTCTGGCGCTGGCGTCCGAGCGACGATCCGTTTGGGACGACCCTGCCTGATGAGGACCCGGATGCCGATGGCACGCGCTTTGTCTTCGACCTCCGCTTTCCAGGGCAGCGTTACGACGCGGCTACGGGACTGCATTACAACTACTTCCGGGACTATGATCCCGATGCGGGGCGGTATATCCAGGTCGATCCGATTGGGTTGATGGATGGGGTCAATCCATACCTGTACGCGGATGCATCGCCTATGCGACATATCGATCCACTTGGTTTGACTAAATGGGAGGGCAAAGTTCAGGCAAGGGGGATTGCGGCCGGTATTGGCGTTGCGCTCTACAAGTTCCTTCTCGAATCGGATTGCATTAACGGCCAGAAAGCTCAGGTCACCGTACATGCAGGAGGCGCGTCCATAGGTCTCAATATAAAGTTCGCTCCACCAATTTCCGCCACGTCATCTTCGGTAACTCTGGAAGATCGACTCGATCACGTTGACCCCAACGTGTTGAACGGTTGGTTTTCTGTCTGGGGCGCTGGAGCTTCATTTGGCCCGGGTTATGGTGCGTCTAGCATTCAGCTTGGTGGGAACGGAAGAATTCTTGCGCGCCCCAAGGATTCGGGGGCATGGTCTCATCCGTCGTTTGGCTCGCAGAACGGGCTTGAGCTCGGTGCGGGAGGAACCGCCGGACGAAGCAATGTTGTCGAGACGAACTGGACGTCTTGCAGTTGTGCAAGGCAATGAAGGGCGAGGTTCTTGTCTTCAAGGTGATGGTTGCTGCCAGTGCGATATCTGCCGCAGTTACCCTAGCTGCTTACTTTATGGCGACATACATCGGCGGCCCGTGGATCACGGACTATTTGGCATTCAAGATCAATATAAGTTTGGCGCTATTTCTGGCCATTCTTCCGATATGTGCGAGTTGGTCGAAACGTGCGCGAGCCCGCGGTCATCTCACCTGCATGGAACGACGAATCCTGGATTGCGTAGCCCTTTGTCTGCCGCCGTCCGAACGAGAAGTGTGGGGGAAACAGATAGATGCCATCAGTAACGTTCGACGGATTCTGGGCGGCCTTGAAGTTAACTTTGATATGCGTGCCGTTGGAAGGAATCCCTATTTCCCTCTTCCTCGATTCAGTAACGAAAATAAGTTCTCCGTCGCAGTGGTAACTATGTCGGTTCCGGCAGTCGAATTATCATTAAATGCGTACGTCTGGTGTGCGTCAGGCAAGCTATTTTCCATCGAGTATAGAGGGAGTGTCGAATACTTCGCAGGGATGGTTGGCTCCAATGCGGAGAAGGATGTCGTTATGTCGACAGAGATCATCGCGTCCAGTTTTTGAGATTGGTCTTGTTCTCGCCAATAGGGCGTTGTACATGAAGTTAAGGAACGTTCTTCTATGGATAGCGACTCTGTTTTCTGCGCTGCTCCCCCTGCTGCTATTTGTTGGACATACAGTGATGGGAAGATATCAGGTGGGAAGGAAATACGATTCGCAAAAGGTATCGTTTGCGAACGAATGTGCTCTCGATGAGTACTCAGTTGAGAAGCGCGTAATTTATGACAGGCGCAGGTTGGGAACATATCCCGTCTGCATCGATCGAGAAGGATCGGTAAGACAAATTGAGTCCAGCGGAGTCGTGCTTGGCCGGTCGAATTACGACGGAGCTTACAAAGTGACGCTGCTCGTCGACGAAGCAGCATCAGCTAGTATCTCGAAAGTTCTCGTGCGTGGCCATGGTGAAGCGATTCTGTATCGAGGGACACGCTGCTAACTCGTGTTGTCGGAAGCGGCAAGGATTTTCCCGGACGCCGTTCTTCCTATCACTCAGATCGCGAAGAGGCGGATATCGCGATGAGTCAGGTAGCCGTGATAGCTAGCCAGGAGGCAAAGCAATCGTGGCACAGGTAATGTAGTTTCCACGGAAGTCCAATTACCAACCTCGCAACCAATCCGCAAAAGCCCGCCCATCCACCGCCATCGGTTCAGCCGACGCATCCCTTGCGAGCATCGCCGCCAATGCCGCGGGCACCTCCACCCGCCGACCGATCAACGGCTCGACAATCGTGTCGAACTTAGCGGGATGTGCCGTGGCGGCGATGGTCCAGCCACGGCGGTCGCCCGCAAGGCGCTTGCGCTCGAACACACGAATGCCCGTGGCGGTATGCGGGCAGAACACTTCGCCATCGCTGGACGCGTGGCGATGGATGGTGTCGCGGATGCCGGCGTCGTCCACGCTTTCCGCATGGCCGTTGAGGCGGGTCGCCGCATCGCTGCCGAACAAGTGGCGGAGCCGCTCGAAGTTGCTCGGTGCGCCCACGTCCATGGCATTGGCGATGGTCGGAACGGCGTCGCGCGCACGGTAGGGCCGCCCGGCGAAGAATTCCGGCAGGGTTTCGTTGGCATTGCAGGCGAAGCTCACCTCGCCGATCGGCAGGCCGATCTCCCGTGCCCAGAGGCAGGCGACGGCGTTGCCGAGATTGCCGGTGGGCACGATGGTGTTCATGCGCTCCCCCGCATGCAGCGAGGCGTGGCCGAAGTACGCCATCTGCGGCAGCAGGCGGCCAAGACTGATGCTGTTGGCCGAGGACATCGGCACGTCCGCTTGCAGCGCGGCATCCCCTAGCGCTTCCTTCACCAACCGCTGGCAATCGTCGAAGCTGCCTTCGACGCGAAGGGCGCGCACATTGCCGCCGAAGCTGCCGAGCTGGTGCGCCTGGCGGGGTGACACGCGGTTGTCCGGGTAGAGGATCGCCACGTGTACGCCCGGCAAACCGTGGAACGCGGCACCGACGGCGGCGCCCGTATCCCCCGACGTCGCGACGAGGATCGTCAAGGGCCGCGTCGTGTCACGGTGCAGGCGGGTGAGGCAGGCGGCGAGGAAGCGCGCGCCGAAATCCTTGAACGCGGCCGTGGGGCCGTGGAACAGCTCGAGCAGGTGTGCGCCTTCGATGCGAAGCTCACGGCGTGGCGCGGGGAAGGCGAAGGCCTCGGCGCAGATGGCGGGCAACTCGTCGGCGAGGGGATCGCCTTCGAAGAAGGGTTCCAGCATGCGTTGAGCCGTTCCCGCGAGGTAGCCGTCGAGCGGCGGCAGGCCGATCCTCGGCATGGTCTCCGGCACATACAGGCCGCCATCGGGCGCGAGTCCGGCGGCGATGGCGGCAGAAAGACCCACGGGCGCGGCGCCGCCGCGCGTGCTGAGATAACGCATGCTCACAGCACTTTCGCGGCGGGGCCGTCGATCGGGGCGACCAGCACGTCGCTGTCATGGCCGGCGGCCTTGAAGGCGGCGCGCATGTCGAGCGCCGCGGCCTCCGCCGAAGCGCGATCCTCGAACCAGCCGAACACGCTGGGTCCGGCACCGGAAATGCTGGCACCGAAGGCGCCATGGTCGAGGGCCGCCTGTTTCACCTGGGCGAAGCCGGGAATCAGTGGCGCACGCCGGGGCTCGACGAGCACGTCGGATAAGCCCTCGCGTACCAGGGCCGCTTCACCGCGGTAGCAGCCCGCCAGCACGAGGGCCAAGTTGGCGCTCTGCGCCACGAATTCGCCCAGGGCGTAATGGCCGGCCAGCGCGGCGCGCGCGCGCCGGGTCTCCAGTACCACGTGCGGATGGACGAGCGCGCAGTGCCAGGTGGCCGGCACCGGGATACGGACCAGGCGGGAGGTCGTGGCCAACACGAGGCCGCCGATCAACATCGGTCCCAGGTTGTCGCCGTGGCGGCTGCCGCTGGCGACGACTTCACCATCGAGGGCGAAGGGGTACAGGGCCTCGCGCGACAGGGGTTCGTCGAGCAGCGCGTTCGCGGCGACGACGGCTGCCACGCAGGATGCCGCCGAACCGCCCATGCCGGAGCCGAGCGCGATGCCCTTGTGCAGGGTCAACTCGAAGCCGAAGGGCAGGTCCAATGCATGCAGCATCGATAGCAGCGCCGCACCGGCCGTGTTGTCGGGCGCGTGCAAGGGCAGGTCGGTCACGACACCATCGATGGCGGCGATGCGCACTTCCCGCTCGGGAATGCGGCGCACTTCGGCGCGGTCGCCGGCACCCGCGACCGTATGGCCCAGGATATCGAAGCCGATGCCGACGTTGCCGACACTGGCATAGGCCTCGGCCACGGCGACATCCGCACGGGCCAGGGGCGAGGATTCTTCTTTCAGCATGCGCACCGTTTTACTCCCATCGCGCCCGCCACGCGTAGCAGATCGGCGAACACCGCCGCCGCCGTGACCTCCGGACCGGCACCCGGTCCCTGGACGACCAGCGCATTGTCGCAGTAACGGCGCGTGGCGAAACGCACCACGTTGTCGGTGAGCCGCGAGTGGGCGAAGGCATGCTCGCGATCGATCGCCTGGACGCCGACCGACGCCTGCCGGCCATCGAGCCGCGCCACGTGGCGGAGCACGCGGCCCGAGGCTCGTGCTTCGGAAAGCAGGGCGGCCATCGGCGCATCCATGCCTTCCAGGTTTTCCATGAATTCCTCGCGCGAACATGCGGCGAGATCGGCCGGGATGAGGCTGTGCACGGCGACATCCTCCAGCGAGAGCGCCAGGCCCGCTTCGCGAGCGAGGATGACGAGCTTGCGCGCCACGTCCATGCCGGAGAGATCGTCGCGCGGGTCCGGCTCGGTGTACCCCATGGCGTGCGCTTCGCGGACGAGGGCGGAGAAGGGGATGGAGCCGTCGAAGCGGTTGAACAGCCAGGCCAGCGTGCCGGAAAGCATGCCTTCCACGGCGGTGAGTTCGTCACCCGTATCGATCAGGTCGCGCAGCGTCTGCACCACGGGAAGACCGGCGCCGACCGTGCCTTCGTAATGCAGGCGCGCGCCGCTGGCGCTCGCCGCGCCATCGATCCTGCGCCAGCGTTCGAGCGGTCCGCTGGCGGCACGCTTGTTCGGCGTCACCACATGGATACCGGCGGCCAGCCAGCCGGCGTAGTGGTCGGCGACCACGTCGCTGGCGCTGCAATCGGCGAGGACGGCCGCTTCGCCCCGTTCACCCGCGACATAGGCGGCGAACTCGTCCAGTTCCGCGGGGCGCCAGGTCTGTGCGCCGTGCGTGCGGCTGTTCAAGGCGTCGTCGTCGCAGTCGAGCCACATGTGGCGGCTGTCGCTGACCCCGCGCAGACGAAGTTCCAGGTTGCAGTCGCGGAGCAGGCGGGGCGCCGCCAGCCGGAGCTGGGTGAGCAGGGCGCTACCGACCTTGCCGGGGCCGACGATGCCGATATTGACGACGAACGGCGGGACGACCGCGCGCAAGGGCGCGGCACGGAGTGGTGAACGAGGTGGTGCGACAGCGATGGACACGATCAAAGCCTCCGGTGAGAGGCCCTTCGATCACGTCAGGTGGGTTGTCGGCTGAGAGTTCTGGCGCCGGTCCCGTCCTGCGGGAGGTCGGGGCCGGCAGCGACAAGGGAACTAGGCGCGCGCGAACTCCGATCCTCCGACCAGGGTAGTGGTCGTGGTGGTTGTAGTCGCGGTGGTGGACAGGGACGCGAGCACGCCGGCCGTGAGGGCCGTGATGGAGCGCGGTGCTGGCGTGATGGGATGCATGGGTTGACGTTATGCCTTGCGCGATGGGGCTGTCAAGCGGCGAGGGGCGGCCAGATGGCCTATGCGGGGGTATGGAGTCGGTTCCCACCGGCATGGACAAGGGGCGGCTCGGCTGACTATATGTGGACGAAGGATGTTGTGGGAGCCGACCCTGTCGGCGATTCAAGCCGCCGGAACGCTCAGCGTTTCGACAAATCGATCGAATACACCGCCGTCCCATCACCGTTGTCGCGCAGCTGGCGGATTGGCAGGCCGAGCGACTTCGCCACGTCTTCCTTGCCGCTGGCCGAGCTGAAGGTCACCGCGCCCTTGGTCTTCAGCGGCGCGAAAGTCCACGAACGCTTGTCGACATCCTTGCGCGTCAGCGTCTTCTTCGCCTCCACCCAGTGGATCACCACTTCGCGGTTACCGTCGGGTGCGCTCAACACGATGTTGGCGTCGTCCATGCCGGGGAATCCGCCGCCACCGCTGGCGCGGTAGTTGTTGGTCACGACGATGAACGGCTGCCCCGGCTTCACCGGCTTGCCCTTGTAGCGGAGGTTGGCGATGCGCTCGCCCTCGGGCTTGCTGATATCGATGGTATAGGTGATGCCGCCTTGCATCTGGTCGAAGTTGTAGCCGGGGAAGCTGCCGATCAGTGCCTGCTCGCCCTCCTTCGCCGGATCGATCCGGTTGAAACGCGTCGCCGCCTTCTCCAGCCACGCCTTCACGCCGGCGCCGTCGGTCTTCACCGCGGCGAGCGTGTTCGGATAGAAGTACAGGTCGGCCGCGTTGCGGATCGTCATCGGGCCGGCGGGAACGTCGGTGAAGTCGTCCGGGCCACCGAAGCCCGTGCGGAAGGCGGATGCGGCGGAAAGCACGGGCACGCCCTTCCATTCCGGATGCGTGCGGCCGAGCTCGTCACGCGCATAGTCGATCTGCGCCGCGTTGACCACCGCCAATGCGGACATGTTGCCTTCGTCGGCGAAGTAACTGCTGAGCGGATGGTCGGTGGCACCGATCGGTGTGTTCACATAGGCGATGGCGGCCTCGTGTGCCTCGCGCACGATCGGCGCGATGGCCGGATCGGGGGCTACGCACTCGTTCTTCTTCGGGCAGATCGGGCGGACCTGGCTGTGGCTCTTGTCCTTGTCCACCACCCAGCGGCCGCCTTCGCGCTTCAACGTCATGTCGATCACGCCGAGGTCCTTGCCGAAGAAACCGCCCATGACGGCCGGCACGCCACGGACGAGGCCGCGCTTCGCGTCCACGTCCTTCATGTCGGCATAGCGCGGTCCGGGAAATTCCGTGTGCGAATGGCCCAGGAGCAACGCGTCGATGCCAGGCACGCCGGCGAGGTACCAGCCGCCATTCTCCATCTGCGGCGTGTACGGCGCCGTGTTCAGTCCACCGTGCAGGATCGCCACGACGAGATCGGGGTGCTGGGCTTGCACCTCGGGCATGTACTTGTTCGCGGCTTCGACGACGCCATCGACGGTGACCTTGCCGGCGAGGTTGCGCTTGTCCCAGTCGAGGATCGGCGGGGGAGTGAAGCCGATGATGCCGATCCTGAGCGTGGTGGTGACCGGCTTGCCATCGGGACCCGTCGCCGTGACGGTCTTCTCGACGATCGTCCAGGGTTTGAAGATCGGCTTGCCGTCGCGTGCGCTGTAGACGTTGGAAAGCACCAGCGGGAACTTCGGCCCGGCGCACTGTCGCGGGCTCACGCCATCGACGTTCATTGCGGTGTTCGTCACCTGGGCGAGGAAGGGCAAGCCATAGTTGAACTCATGGTTGCCGGCGGTGCCGCCGTCGTAGCCCACGGCATCCATCGCCTTGTAGATGCCCAGTTCCGTGTCGCAGCCCACCGGTTTCACCAGCGCCTGGTAGTCGGCGAGCACGGAACCCTGGATGGTGTCCCCGCTGTCGAACAGCACGGTATTCGGGAATTCCTTGCGGGCTTGACGGATCAGCGTGGCGACACGTTCGTAGCCGAAGGTCGGGTCGTCCTTCTGCTTGTAATAGTCGTAGGAAAGGATGTTCGAATGGACGTCGGTGGTCTCGAGGATGGCGAGGTCGAGCGTCGCCCCATCCTTCACGCCGGTGGGCGCCGCGGGTTTTCCAGCGGGGGTGCCGGCGCAGGCGGCAAGCAGGGCGGCCGAGAGCGCGGCCAGGGCGAGAGGCTTGAACATCGTGGGTATCCGGTGGAGACGGGGTTCGGGACGGGAAACTAGCAGAAATGCCGGAGCGTGGTTTTCCGTGGAGCCAATCCTATGTGGGAGCCGACCCTGTCGGCGATGGGTGCTTGCCTCGAACCCGGTGGGAAGCCGCTTCAGCGGCGATGGGTGCTTGCCTCAACCTGGTGGGAGCCGCTTCAGCGGCGATGGGTGCTTGCCTCTGTCTGGCCCGCTGCCGCGGGATCGCCGACAAAGTCGGCTCCCACCAGGGTGAGGGGGCCCCACAGGAATTGAGGAGGCCACAGGAATAAGGAATCGCCATGGGGCTCATTGGCGGTCGGCTTTTGCTTCGTCGAAATAGGTATAGGTCTTGCCGTTGTCGTCGAGTTGCTTGGTCTTCAGGACGAAACGGTACGACGTCCGGTTCATCGGGGAGCCGTCGACGCGGCGGATATCGAGGCCGGTGGCTGTGTCGGTCGTCACCTGGGCGGACTTTACGTTGAGCCCGTCGGCGTTGCGACCCGCCAGGCCTTCGCGCAGCACGCGTCCATCCGTCTTCCCCAGGTCGAGCTTCAATAGCGAAGCCAGCGTCGGCGCGAGATCCACATTACCGCTGGGCAATTCGCTGTGCAGGCCCTGCCGAAAATCCGGCCCCGTCGCGACGAGGAGGTTGTGCACGTCCACGGGACTGAAGCTGCCGTGCATGCCCCGTTCGTTCGACATGCTGGTGTATTCCGTACCCTTGAATCCCTGCACCGTGGCATCGGCATCGAAGTCGTAGCTCACCACGATGTCCGGCGCGCGCTTGTTGGCGAGGTGCACCGTCGCCAGCGGCAGCGTGCCGGGCAACTTGCCGTAGCGCGCATCCACGAAGATCGCTCCGAAGGGCTCCCGGCTTTGCAGGAAACGCACGGCCTTCCGTACCAGTTCGCGATCGTGCGTGGGCTGGTAGAGGTATTCGCTGCCGCCGTTCGGGGCGATGACGAAGGCGTCCTTCGGCAACTCGGCCGGGACCTTGTAGGCGGGGGTGGTGTAAGGACCTGGCTTGCCGCAGATCCTGCCGTCGTCGTCGAAGCGGGTCGGTCGAAGCGGGCTGCCATCGGCCTTCACGCCGGCCATCACGGGCGCGTAGATGCATCCGAACCCGTCGAAGGCGGTAAACCCCGCACGGCTCATCTCATCGGCCAGGCGGATGGCGCCCGACGTGGAATATCCCCACTCCGCGTCGACGTGGCCCACGCGGCCGTCGTTGATGGTTCGCAACGGAAACAGATCCACCGGTCCGGAAACGTTGCTGTGCGCATGGTCGGACACGATGACGAGGTCGGTGTCGCCTTCCATGCCCAGTTCCTTCAGGCGCACCTGCAGCTTGCCCAGCAACTCGTCCTGCGCGCGCAAGGCAAGATGAAAATTGGGCGAGCCCACACCATAGGCATGCTCGGTGGAATCCGGATTGCGCAGCCAGACGAAGCTGATGTCCGGCTTCTCGACAGGCAGCACGTAATCGAGGAAGGCGTGCATCAGGTAGGCGTTGGCGGCCGTCGGCGGCGCCCCCGCGCCATCGGATGCATCGGAGGTGACGCCGTCCTTCAACGTCACCAGCGGGAGCGGTGCCGTCGGCGTGCCATTGTCCGGCTCCAGCTGGAAACGATCCGGTTCATACGCATGCACCGTGTTGGCGGGAAGCGGGAAACCCGCGCCGGCGAGCTTCTTCGCGAAGGCCAGTGGCAAGGCGACGTTCTCGTCGAGGATCGTCCCGCCTTCATGGATGTCCTGCAGGAAGGCCGGCCCCGACTTGCCGATCACCGCCGTCTTCAGGCCCGCCTTGCGTGCCTTTCCAAGCAGCGTCGGGGCCTGCAACAGGTCATGATCCCAGTGATCGTCCAATGCGCGGAGGACCGCATAGTCCTCGGTGTAGACGGGTGCGTTGAAGTCGCTCGGCACGCCCTTGGCATCGAAGCCCCTGGCCCCCGGCGCCCAGAAGCGGTTGCCGAAGAAGCCGATCGTGCCGGGGAACGAGCCGGTGGCGAAACTCGATGCGTTGACCATGGTGAAGGTCGGGTAGGTCGCGTGGTTGTCCGCGAAGTAGGAGCCCTGTTTCACCAGTGCCGCGAGGTTTGGCGTGTCTTCTTCGCTGATCGCATCGGGCCGCATGCCGTCCCAGACGAAGACGATGACGCGGTGTGCCGCGTGGGCCTCGACGGCGAGGACCATGAGGCACAGGGCGGCCAGTCGGGCGAGTTGGCGCATGGGCGGTACCGTGAGGTTAAAAGGGAGAATGGTGACGCCGTGATGTTGCAGTTCGGGGACGCCGTCGCAACTGCGACCCACGTCACCGCTTCGCAACATCTTCGCGTGACCGTAAAAAAACGTAAACACTTGTCGGTCACCCTCGTCCGCTTCCCCATGACGAGTTGCCTGTCGATGACGCACTCCCGCCGCGCCCTGTTCCTCGCCCTCGCCTCCGCGCTCGCCTTCCCGGCCCATGCCGACGATGCGCCGCCGCCGAAGCCCCAGGATCTGGAAGCGGTTTCCGTCATCGGACAGGGCGAAACGCGCCAGGTGCAGCGCATCGTGCCGGAAGACCAGAAGGTGCTCCCGCCGGGGACCAGTCCGCAGAAGATCCTCAACCGCCTTCCCGGCGTGTCGGTTCAATCGAACGATGCCTTCGGTGCCAACGAGGAATCGCAGTCGATCACCTTGCGCGGCTTCAACACCACCCGCCTGGGCTACACGCTCGACGGCCTGCCGCTCGGCGACAACGCCTACGGCAACTACAACGGCCTGAACATCTCGCGCGCGCTGTTGCCGGAGAACATGGCCACCGTCGAGTTGTCCGAAGGCATCGGCGCCCTGGGCACGGCCTCCACCAGCAACCTCGGCGGCGCCATCCAGTACTTTTCGTCGGACCCGGCCAAGACCTTCGGCGGCAAGGTGGCGCAGACCTTCGGTAGCGATCACAACCGGCGCACGTATGCGCGAATCGACACGGGCGACTACAAGGGTTTCTCCATGTACCTGTCCGGTGCCCATGCCGACGCGGACATGTGGGCACGACCCAATTCGCCGACGAATACCAAGCAGTTCAACGGCAAGGCCGTCTATGAGTTCGGTGAAGGCAACCGCATCACAGGGTTCGCCGATACCTCGCGCACGAGCCAGGCCGACTACGCCTATCTCTCCAAGAGCGGGCTGAAGCGCGGTCTAGGCTGGGACTGGAACCTCTACGCCCCCGACTGGAACCGTGCGCTGGCGGCGGCGTATTGCGCGCCCGCGTACACCAAGGGTGGCGTGAGCGACCCGCGATGCGGGTTCTCCGGCGGCGTGGACAACATCGACGATGCCTATTACCAGAGCCGAGCGCTGCGTCGCGACGATCTCTACTACCTCGCGGGCGACTTCGCCGTCGCCGACGCGGCCACGTTGCATACCCAGGTCTATCACCACGAAAACGCCGGCCAGGGCCACTGGTGGTCACCGGGACAGAAGTCCAATCCAGGTACCCCGGAAGAACTGCCGATCTCGATCCGCAGCACGAACTACACGATCAACCGCAACGGCGCCATCGCGTCGTTGTCGTGGGACCTGGGCAATCACCACGTGGAAGGCGGCGTCTGGTACGAAAAGAACGACCATCACGTCGAGCGAAATTTCTACTACATCGACGGACCGGTCAGCGACGACCGCTATCTCTCCGATCCGGATCGCCGCCTGTTCGCGCAGGACTATACGATCACCACCAAGCAAGCCTACCTGCAGGACAGCTTCAAGGCGCTGGACGATCGCCTCACCATCGACGTGGGCGTGAAGAGCCCGCACACCACCATGAAAGCGGTCGAACTGCCCGGCGTGGAAAGCCCCTATGCCAATGGCACGCTGAAAGCGGGCAAGTCCCTGCTGCCGCAGGCCGGGTTGGCGTTCCAGCTCGCGCCGGGCCAGGAGATCTTCCTCTCCTATGCCAAGAACATCGCCGCCTTCCAGGGTGGCGGCGCGGGCGGCCCGTTGTCGGTGTCGCAGGCCGCGTTCAATGGCACGAAATCGAACCTGAAGCCCGAGCAATCGCGCTCGATCGATGGCGGCTTCCGCAGCATCGGCGAGGGATACGAAGCATCGGTCGCGCTGTACGACGTGAAGTTCGACAACCGCCTGCTCTCGCTCAATCCCTGCCCGAGCATCGAGGTCGGTACGCGCCCGGAATGCAACACGGCCTTCGTCAACGTCGGCTCGGTGAGCAGCCGCGGTGCCGAGTTCACCTTCATCTGGAAGCCCGTGCGTGGTTTCGAGTGGTATAACTCGGCGTCGTTCAACGACTCCACGTATGACGACAACTATGTCGCCGGCGGCAAGATCGTCCCGGTGAAGGACAAGACCACGGTGGATACGCCCAAGCGCATGTTCGCCAGCGAGATCAGCTGGACCTCCGGGCCCTGGTCGGCCAGCCTGCGCGGCAAGTACACCGGCAAGCGCTACTACACCTATACGAACGACCAGAGCGTGGCCGGTGCGACCTCGTTCGATTTCGGCGCCAGCTACGACTTCGGCCCCGTCGCCAACCTGAAGGCGCTGACCCTGGCGCTCAACATCACCAACCTCACGGACCACCGCTACGCGACGAACCTCACCGCGTTCGCGGCGACGGACCCGCAGGGCCGCGCCCTGGCGTTCCACGCCAGCGCCCCGCGGCAGAGCTTCCTCACCCTGACGGCGGATTTCTGATGAGGGCGTTTGCTCTATCCTCGTGCGCTGTGTTCCTCGCCCTTGGAGCGATACCGATGCCCACGATCGCCGCCCCGGTGGCCCCGCTTGCCGCGAAGGTCCTCGTCATCGGCCATCGCGGCGCCAGCGCCTTGCGGCCCGAGCACACGCTGGCGTCGTACGCGGTGGCGATCGAAGACGGTGCGGATTTCGTCGAGCCGGACCTGGTCTCGACGAAGGACGGCGTGCTGGTGGTCCGGCATGAGAACGAGATCGGCGGCACCACCGACGTCGCCGCCCATCCGGAATTCACCAGCCGGCGTACGACGAAGACGGTCGATGGCGTGACCATCACGGGTTGGTTCACCGAGGATTTCACGCTGGCCGAACTGAAGACCTTGCGCGCCCGCGAGCGCCTTGCCGATATCCGCAAGGCGAACACGGCGTTCGACGGGCAGTTCAGCGTGCCCACCTTCGACGAGATGATCGAATTCGTCGCCGCCGAGGCCTCGGCCCGCCAGCGGGTCATCGGCATCATCCCCGAGATCAAGCATTCCACCTACTTCCGTGGCCTCGGCCTGCCGATGGAGGACAAGGTGCTGGCGACCCTGGATGCCCATGCCTACACACGCGTCGCGCCGGTGGAGATCCAGTCCTTCGAGGTCGGCAACCTGAAGTACCTGCGCGGGACGTTGGGCAAGAGTCATCCCAACGTCCGTCTGCTGCAGTTGATGGACGATGCGGCGGAGCATCCGGCCGACGAGCCGTCGATCACGTACGGCAAGATGATGACCCCTTCGGGCCTGAAGGCCATCACCGCTTATGCGGACGCGATCGGCCCATCCACGCGGAGCATCATTCCGCTGGGCAAGGACGACCGGCTGGCGCCCGTGACGTCGCTGGTTCGCGATGCGCACGCTGCCGGGCTGGAGGTCCACCCGTACACCTTCCGTCCTGAAAATCACTTCCTGGCCGCGGATTTCCGTGACGGCGCCGGTGATGCCGCGCGCAACGAGGCCGGCTCCGTCGCTGAGATCCGTGCCTACCTGGCCACTGGCATCGATGCGTTCTTCACCGACGACCCGGCCCTGGGACGCAAGGCCCTCGACGGACGCTGACACGGCGCATCGGCCCGCGCTGACGACACTCCGGGCTCGCCCGGCTATGATCCCCGGTCAGCCAGCCCCAGGGGATCCACCCGATGTCGTTAGCGAAGTTCCTCCGCCACAAGTCCGTCGAACAGCTCCAGGCCGAAGTCGGCCAGCGCACGGACTTCCGGCGCGTGCTGGGCCTGTGGCAGCTCACGGCGATCGGCATCGGCGGCATCATCGGCGTCGGCATCTTCGTGCTGGCGGGCCAGCAGGCCGCGCTCAACGCCGGGCCGGCCGTGGCCCTGAGCTTCATCATCGCCGGCTTCGGCAGCGCCTGCGCGGCGCTTTGCTACGCCGAATTCGCAGGGCTGATCCCGGTCACCGGCAGTGCCTACACCTATGGCTATGCAGTGCTCGGTGAGGGAGCGGCCTGGATCATCGGCTGGGATCTCCTCCTCGAATACGCCTTGGTGGTCGCCGTCGTGGCGATCGGCTGGTCCGGCTACGTGCAGGTATTGCTGGCCAGCGCCGGGGTGCACCTGCCGGAATGGGCGCAGAAGAGCATGAGCGCCGACACCATGAAGTATTTCTGGCAGCAGGGGCTGGGCTCGCTTGGCGTCTCGTTTGCCGCGCCCGTCGCCGCGCCGACCGATGCTCACCGCTTCAACGTGATCGCGGCCGGTATCTCGCTGCTGGTGGCGATCCTTCTTTCGGTACGTACGGAGTGGGGCGCGCGCCTGAACACCCTCATCGTCGGCATCAAGGTGCTGGGCGTGGCGCTGGTCATCGGTGTCGGCGCCTTCTTCATCAATACGGCCAATTGGCACCCGTTCATTCCGGAGCGGATCTTCGACGACAAGGGCGTCGGCCACTTCGGCTGGCACGGTGTGCTCACCGGCGCGAGCGTGGTCTTCTTCGCCGTGTTCGGCTACGACACGCTCACCACGGCGGCCGAGGAAGCGAAGAACCCGCAGCGTGACCTCCCGCGCGCGGTGCTGCTTTCGTTGGCCGTCGCCATGGTGCTTTATATCGCCGTGTCCCTCGTGCTCACCGGCATCGTGCCGTACGCCACGCTCAGTGGTGAAGCCTCGGTTTCCGATGCGTTCAACGCGATCGGCCTGCCCTGGCTGAGCAACGTGATCGCCGTCGCCGCCGTGATCGGCGTGATCAGCGTGTTGTTCGCCTTCATGCTCGGCGCGGCGCGGATCTGGTTCGCACTCGCGCGCGATGGGCTGCTTCCCGCCTGGTTCGCCCGCGTGCATCCGCGTTTCGGCACGCCGGCACGGCCGACCATGATCCTCGGCATCTTCACCGCGATCGTCGCCGGCCTGCTGCCGATCGGCGAGGTGGCCGAGCTGGTGAACATCGGCACGCTCAGCGCCTTCATCCTCATCTGCGCATCGGTCCTGGTACTGCGCGTGCGCAAACCGGACCTGGAACGCAAATTCCGTACGCCGGCCGTGTGGTTCGTGGCGCCGCTGGGCATCCTGTTCTCGCTGGCGCTGATCTGGGGCTTGCCCTGGATCACGTTCGAGCGCTTCGCCATCTGGATGGGAATCGGCCTGATCGTGTACTTCACCTATGGGGTGAAGCACAGCAAGCTCAATCGCACGCGGGCATAATATGCCCGCCGACGTGATCGGCATGGATCAATCAAGGGAGAGGACGATGGGGAAGGGGACACTTGCCGCACTGATGATGCTGGCCGCCGCGCCGGCGGCGTTCGCGGCGGATGGCGTGACGGTACCGAGGCCTGTGGCCTTCAACGAGGATGCGGAGATCCCGAAGGCCGTTCGCGCCGAGTGCAAGCTCGACGAGGAATTGCCCGATGCGATCGCCGCCACGGCGAAGGAGGGCGGCGTGCCGGTGACGTTCGCGCCGCAGGTCACGAGCGCGACCACGGGCCGTGCGCTGGAGCTGGAGATCACCGACGTCGCAGCCGACGGTAACGGGTTCATCGGGCACCGCAAGTCGATGTCGGTGCGCGGCAAGCTATACGACAACGGCCAGGTCGTGGGCAGCTTCAAGGCCCGTCGCACTTCGATGGGCGGCGCGTTCGGCGGGTTCAAGGGCAACTGTTCGGTGCTGTCGCGGACGGTGAATGCCATCGGCGAAGATATCGGCGGCTGGCTGGCCGCGCCGAAGATGGATTCACGGTTGGGTGACTTGGAATAAGCTGGCGCCCGCCTGGCTTCACGCCATGTATATCGGGGGCGGACCGCAAGGCCGCCCCCGATGCGTTTCCGACGTCTGTCGACGTCAGTAGTCGTAATTCACGCTAAGCCGAACATAACGCGGAAGCTGGCGCGAGGTCGGCGTTCCATAGAGCGGATTGGCGAGGTTCGGATTGGACTCGGCGTTGGGGTAGATGCCGATCACCTTCTGCTCGTTGAGCACGTTGAACACGTTGGCGTTGAATGCCAGCTTGGAATCGGCGAAGGCCGGGCGATAGGTGACGCCGAGATCGATCTGGCGCACCCAGGGCAGGCGTCCGTGGCTTCCCGGCGGCGACGGCAGGCCATTGCAGAAGTGATAGCTGTTGCCGTAACCGGCCGGATCGGTGCGGTCGACCCCGAAATATCCAAGGCAGGGTTTCGGCGCGCCCGAGATCATGCTGAGGTTGCCGCTGACCAGCCACTCGGGGGTGAACTCGTAGTAGCCGAAGAACTTCAACTGGTGCTTGTGATCGTTGTTCTGCACGCCGTTGGTGTTGACCATGATGTACGAGTTGTCCCAGTCCTGCGTCGTCGAGACCGCGGTCTGGCCCGTGCCGCGCGATTCGCGGTAGAGGTCCGAGCGGAGCTGGCCTTCCGTGTTGCCGTAGCTGCGCGAGAAGGTGTAGCTGACCTTGCCGTACCAGCCGTTGCTGAAGGGATGTTCGAGGAAGGTCTCCAACGCGTAGTAGCGTCGCTTCAGCCGGTCGAAGCCGAACTCCTTGTTCGATAGCGGCACGCTCACGTAGTTGCCGGAGGTGTCGACGAGATTGAAGGTGTTCGCCTTGCCCGGGTTGAACAGCCAGCAACTCACGGGGTTGCTGTCGGTGGTGACGTCGTAGCCGAGCGACTGGGCCTTGGCCAGTACCAGGTCGATGTCGCAATAGTCGTCGATGGCGTTGCGCAGGACGCGCTGCGTGGCCTTCGCGCCATAGACCCAGTCGGTACCCAGTGTCTTGGTGAAGCCGAGGATGAACTCGTCCTGGTACTCCGACTTCAGGCCCTTGGTCGTGACCGTCTTCGGATCGGGCAGCTGCCCGAAGGTGTTGTTCGCCGCGACGGGCGGCGAGATGGTGGTGAGGCCGGTCGGCGTGCCATCGGCGGCGATGCCGCCATAGGTGAAGTATTGCGACGTGGTGAGTGCGCCGCCCGCGGCGTTCAACGCCGGGTTGAGGGGCAGGCCGAGGTAGTAGCGGCCCGCGTTGGCGTACACCTTGAAGGTCGCATCCCCGTACACATCCCAGCTGGCGCCGAGGCGTGGCGCCCATTGCGGCTTGTGCTGGGTGACGAAGGCGTCGCCATCCGCATTGAAGTTCTGGAACTGGTCGTTGCGCAGGCCCACCGAAAGCAGCCAGCGGTCGTTGATCTGCCACTTGTCCTCGATGTATTGGGCGCGTTGGGTGGAGCGTACGGTGGCGAGGCTGCTGCTGATGTTCTGCACCACGTAATAGCCTTCGGCGCCGTTCGGAAAGCCGCCCGTGGCGGGCACGCCAAGACCGGTGGAGATGGGCGTGTTGGGATCGCCCTGGCCATACGTCCACGAGTAGCCCGGGCCCGAGGTGACCGATCCCTGGTCGAGCGCCGTCGCGGTCTGGTTGTCGATGCCGGCGGTGATCGTGTGGTCGCCGATCTTGTAGGTGATGTCGAAGCGGGTGTTGGTGGTGCGGTTGCCGCGCCCGGAAGGAATCAGGCTGGACACGGTCTGGCTGTTGCCGCGCCCGGTGCCGCCGTTCAACGCCGGATTCTGGTTGACCAGGCCGTCCACGTAGGTGAGCGAGGGATCGTACCCGCCCGGGGCGTCGTAGTCGGTGGTGTGCAGCTTGCCGTAGAGGGCGGTGATGGTGAGGTCGTCGGTGATGTAGCCGGTGTATTTCGCCGTCCAGAGATCGCCGCCAGCCTTGGTGTCGTCGTTCTGGCCGATGCGGGCGAGACGTGTACGGCTGTTGTAATCGTAGTTGTAGACACTGCCCGAGGTTTCGTACTTGTCCGACGCGCCGGTCAACTCGAGGATGTTGTTGTCCGTGATGTTCCAGTCGATCTTGCCGTACCAGCGCGGCGAGTTGTACCGGTAGTCCACGTACGGCTTGGTGCTGGTGTATCCGCTGACGGGATTGACGGTGTTGCCTTCCTGCCGCTGGAATTCACCGGCGATGAAGACGAACAGCTTGTCCTTGATCAGCGGGCCCCCCGCATAGGCGCTCACCGTGGTGCTGTCGCTGTCGTTCTCGCTGTCGGGCGAATACAACGAGCCTGCGCGTGGCGTGGCGGGCAGGCCGTTCTCGAAGTAGCGGTCGCGCTGGCTGGCGCGCGCGAAGCCCGGTTCCCACAGCACCTGTGCACCGAAATGCCATTCGTTCGTGCCTCGCTTGCCGACCACGTTGATCACGCCGCCGTCGGAGCGCCCGTACAGGGCGCTATAGCCACCGGTGTAGACCTCCTGCTGGTCGATGGCGCCGTAAGGCAACGACAGGCCGCCGAACCCGCGCAAGGGGTCGGTCGTGGCGAAACCATTCACGTAGTACGCGTTCTCGCTGGCCGCCGAGCCGCCGAAGCTCACCAGGGAATTGCCCGTCGGGCCCTTGAAGCTGCCGCCGTTGTTGACCACGCCCGGAGCGAGCAGCGCGATGGCTTCCGAATTGCGGCCGAGCGGCAGGCGGGCGAGCTGTTCGGACGTGACCACGGTGCGGGAATCGATGGTGGAAACGTCGATCTTCGGCAAGGCCGAGGCGGAAACGGTGACACCACTGAGTGTCTGGGCGTCGCTCGCCGCGAAGGACACCTCGGTGCCGGCACCGACTTTGAGCACGATGTTCTGTCGCGTGTCGATGGTCTGCCCGTTGGCACGCAAGCTGACCGTATAGGTACCCAGCGGCAGCTGGCTTATGGAATACCTGCCGCGGTCGTCCACCGGAATTTCGCGGCTGAGGCCGGTATCGCTGGTGACGACCACCGTCTGGCCGGCGGCGACGGGTGCCTGTCCGAAGATGCCGCCCGTCGTCGACTGGGCGAAAGCCGCGGGGCTCGAAGCGAGCGCCAGGGCGACGGCGAGGGTGGTCTTGTTGAGGGACTTGAAGCTGAGCATGAAGAAACGCCTCCTCGGAACGATTTCAAGGCAAAGGCATGCCCGGGCTCCGCGGGCGCGGAACCTGGATATCGATGTTGTGGTGACCCCCGGGCACATCCCCGACGCCGGCGACCGAGGGGTCGCCGGAGCGGTATGAGCCGATAAACGCGTGCGAACGCGTCGCTTCCGTTCAGCAGACAGCGCGTGCTGCGATGCAGCACTTGTTACCGGTTATAGCGAAAAGTTACGAGCATGTATAGGGGTATAGACGTCCCTATTCGCAGAAGAGCGGAATCCCCGGTGGGTCCGGGTTGACCGGCACGGTCCATTCCCGGGCCATCTGGACGCGCATGTTGCGTTCGTTCTTCCTCGAATAGCGGTAGCAATTGGACCTCATGGCGACGGTACCGGAGACCAGGTTGGTTTCGCACGGCCACACGGACGACCATCGCACCTCGGCGTCGTCGTGTGTCGCGCCCAAGGTGTGTCCGTACTCATGGGCGATGATCGTGTAGCGGCCCGAGAGCGAAGCAATCGCCTCTTCACCGCCGAGCCATGCCTGCCCGGTGACACCGGGCAGGGGTTCCTTGCTCGTGACGAGCATGAACTTGTACTCGAACTTTCCCGGGATGCGCGGCAACTTGTTCCGCCGTTCGTAGAAATCGATCGCCGTCGTCCAGTCGCGGAGCGACTCCTCGTGTCCATAGGACATATCGGTAAGCCCCTCGACCTGCTGGCTATAGATCGCCCACAACCGATGAACAGGCAGGATCTTCTTCATGTCCGCGATCCACCAGGCGACGTAACGGGCATGTATGTGTCTTCGGTCCATGCCGAGCGTGTCGTCGTGAAGGAACATCCAGAATGTCAGCGTGGGCGGTTGGTCCGCGCTGGGACGCCTGGGCCCATCCGTATTCCTTCCCGAGGGGCCCTGACGGTTCGCGTGTTCCACCGCGGCAGGCCTTGCGTCGACGGCGTCCGCGGACTCGACGACGTGGGGCGTGTCGTCATCGCGGTCGTAGCCGGTGACGGATACACCATCGCGACGAGCCACCGTGATGTCCAGGTGGTCACCGGAACGGGTGACGACGGCCTGTTCGCCTCGCCAGGTGGCAAGGTACATGTCTCCAGATTCCCCGTCGGCGAAACGAATGCCGATGTCGAGATGCGATTCGACGACGAGGGTGTCCGCACCCCCGACGCCGCGTGATCGTTCCGCCGAAGCGGCAAGGGAGACGGTGCGAGGCAACCCTGCGGTGACGGCCTGGTCGAAGGCGGCGATGGGATGTGTGATCGCCGGTCGCGCGGTGCAGATGCCGGCCGTGCAGGCGGCGGCGAGAATGACGGTGCACCGCAACGCGGTGATGGGTAGCTGGGCCATGGCAGTCCTTTGCGGGCGGTTGGGGTGGCTTGGAGCGGAGGCAGTGTATGCGGCGTCAGGGCGTCCTGGTGCGCGTGCGATGCGATGCGGTGCGACAGCCGGCGCCCCGTCGCGCCGGGGGTGCTGGCTTGGCGCGACGTACGCCTGCGTGGGCGAGCGGCATTGAATCGTCGCCAGCCACCCCCTACCTTCAAGCGTTCACGCCGCGCAGGAATGTCCCATGTCCGACCTCACGAGTTTCCCGATCAACGCCGTATGGCCAGCGGCCCACCCGGAGCGCATCCAGCTTTATTCGCTGCCCACGCCGAACGGCGTGAAGGTATCGATCATGCTGGAGGAACTGGGCCTGCCCTACGAGCCACACCTCGTCGACATCGGCAAGGACGAAAGCAAGCTGCCCGAATTCGTCGCGCTCAACCCGAATGGGAAGATCCCGGCGCTCGTCGATCCGGATGGGCCGGACGGCAAGCCCATCGGCCTGTTCGAGTCCGGTGCGATCCTGCTGTACCTGGCCGAGAAGACGGGCCGATTCATTCCCGCGGATGCCACCGGCCGTTGGGAAACCATCCAATGGCTGTTCTTCCAGATGGCCGGCATCGGCCCGATGTTCGGGCAGGTGGGTTTCTTCCACAAGTTCGCCGGCCGCGAGTACGAGGACAAGCGTCCGTTGCAGCGCTACGTGGCGGAGTCGAAGCGCCTGCTCGGTGTGCTCGACAAGCGGCTGGAAGGGCGCGAGTGGATCGTGGGCGACGAATACACCATCGCCGACATCGCCACGTTGGGATGGGTCAACAACCTCGTGACCTTCTATGGTGCCCGCGAACTGGTCGGTTTCGACGAATACGAGAATGTCATCGCCTGGCTCGAACGCGGCATGTCGCGTCCCGCGGTGCAGCGCGGACTGAAGATTCCCGCGCGGGCCTGATCCGGGTCGTCTGAAGAGACCGCCTTGTAGCGAGGCGGGTTCTTATCACGCCAGTACTTGAAGGCCGTGTTTCGCGACCACGGCCAACAGTTTCAGCGCCATGCCGCTAGGCTTCTTGGCGCCCGTCTCCCACTTCTCTATCGTGCTTTCGCTGGTATTCAAATAGCGCGCGAAGACTGGCTGGCTTACGTGGTTGGTTTCGCGGAGACGCTTGATCTGTGCAGGTTCGATTGTTGGCGGAATGGCGATGCACGTGGCATCGAATTCCCTCATCGTGGTCTTGTCGATCGTTCCGGCGCGATGCATGCCGGCCACCGCGCTGTGAATGGCCTCGAATGCGTCGCTCTTGTATTTGCGCTTAGCGGTCATTGTGCACCTCAACGAGTTCACCGGCGGCGATTTCGCATTCGATGTCGTCCTCGGATTTGCCGCCATATAGGGCAGCAAGTTTCTTAAAGGCGGCGAGTTCCGCATCGTCGATGTTGGCTCGATCTTTTTTCGCGAATAAGTAAGTGAATATCCAGAAGCGACGGCCCTTGGCAACGACGATGGCGCGGTGCATGTTCCGATGCAGTCGCTTCTTGAAAACACCCCCACCTAGATCATCCGCCTGCCCGCGCAGAATCTCGCGCGTGATCGCACGAAGTTCCGATTCCGGAATCCTCTCTTTTTTCGCCGCCTTGGCGAACCAGGCGGTCTTGAAGACCCGCTGGCGATGCGTCCATTCGCTCATGCATGAATATGGTAGCACCTGGTGCTATGGATAAGTCAAGGCGGAAGCCCCGCCCGTGACCTCTGGCATAGGGAACCCCGCAGCCCGGCGTTTAGGATCGAGGGCTTGCGCGGGCCTCAGGGGAACGCGCCGACCCGCTCGACAGGGATGGACGGGCGACCATCATGTTCCACGGGAGAACACAGTGAAATCCACCATGCTCGCCTCCGCGCTGCTGGCCGCCCTGGCAGGTATCGGCGCCTCGGCCGTCCGCGCGGACGATGTCCCCGCACCGCAAGACACCGCCTATAACGGCACCCTCAAGCTCGTCGTCGACGCCACCGACCTCGACCGCCGCATTTTCCGCGTGCGCGAGAACATCCCCGCGCAGCCGGGTCCGCTGACCCTGTTGTTCCCGGAGTGGATCCCGGGCCACCACTCGCCCAGCGGCCCGATCGACCAGTTCGCCGGCCTGATCGTCACCGCCGGAGGCAAGCGCATCGAATGGAAGCGCGACGAGTTCAACGTCTACGCCTTCCATGTGGACGTGCCGGCCGGTGCGTCCTCGGTGGACGTGGAATTCCAGACGTTGACGCCGCAGGACACCCGCCAGGGCCGCATCGTCATGACGCCGGACATCGTCAACGTGCAGTGGAACCAGGTATCGCTGTATCCGGCGGGCTATCGCGCGGATCGCATCCAGGTCGAGCCATCGGTGAAGTTCCCCGCGGGCTTCCAGTTCGGCACGGCGCTGGAACAGGCGAGCAAGGACGGCGACACGGTCACCTTCAAGGCGATCGATTATGACGACCTCGTCGATTCGCCGATCTTCGCCGGCCGCTACTTCAAGCGCGTCGACCTCGATCCCAACGGCCGCTCGCCGGTGCACCTCAACATCGTGGCCGACAACGCCAAGGCGCTGGAGATCAAGCCGGAGGCGCTCGATATCCACCGCAAGCTGGTCCAGCAGATGGACAAGCTCTACGGCGCGCGCCACTACAACCATTACGACTTCCTGCTGGCGCTGACCGAAAAACTCGGTGGCATCGGCCTGGAGCATCATCGTTCGTCCGAGAACAGCGCCTCGCCCAACTACTTCACCGAGTGGGACAAGAGCTGGCTCGGCCGCGACCTGCTCGCGCATGAATACAATCACTCCTGGGACGGCAAGTACCGCCGTGGCGCCGATCTGGCCACGCCGAACTTCAACGTGCCGATGGGCGACAGCTTGTTGTGGGTCTATGAAGGCCAGACGCAGTTCTGGGGCAACGTGGTCGCCGCGCGTGCAGGCCTGCTATCTCAGGACCAGGCGCGCGACATGCTCGCCTTCGTCGCCGCCACCTACGACAAGGGCCGTCCGGGCTTGTCCTGGCGCAACATCCAGGACACCACCAACGACCCGACCATCGCGCAGCGTCGTCCGCTCTCGTATCGAAACTACCAGATGAGCGAGGACTACTATTCCGGCGGCCAGATGATCTGGCTCGACGTGGACACGAAGCTGCGTGAGCTGACCAAGAACAAGCGTTCGCTCGACGATTTCGCCAAGGCTTTCTTCGGCATGAAGGACGGCGACTGGAAGGTGAATCCGTACACCTTCGAGGAAGTGGTCTCCACGCTCAATGGCATCACGCCATACGATTGGGCCACCTACCTGCGCGATCGCGTCGACGGCCACAAGGGTGACCTGGAAGGCATCGAGCGCGGTGGCTGGAAGCTCGTCTACAACGACAAGCCGTCCGATGCGCTCAAGGCCATCGAAGGGCGCCGCCACTATACCGACCTGACTTATTCCGCCGGCTTCGCGGTGTCGGCCAAGGGCGATATCTCGGACGTGCGCTGGGATGGTCCGGCATTCAATGCTGGCCTGTCGCCGGGCATGCACATCGTCGCGGTGAACAACAAGGAATTCGACGGTGACGCATTGAAGGATGCCGTCACCGCCGCGAAGACCGACAAGGCGCCGATCGAACTGCTGGTGAAGAATTTCGACCAGTACAAGACGATCAAGATCGACTACCACGAAGGCCTCAAGTACCCGCACCTCGAGCGGGACAAGAGCAAGCCCGACTGGCTGGGCGAGCTGTACAAGGCGAAGTAAAAAAAGGAGGGCGCCGCAAGGCGCCCTCCTTCTTCGACAAGGTCAAAGGACGCTTTTTTGTGGGAGCCACTTCAGCGGCGATGGCTCCCGACCAGGACCATGCCTGCTCCGCGGGATCGCCACTGAAGCGGCTCCCACAAGGCGCCGGGCGCTATCATCCGCCGCATGACCCCAGCCCCTCTGCCGCCAGGCCTCGAACTCGACCGCGCGCACCGCCGCCGTCGCCGCTACATGATCGCCTTCTGGATACTGGCCTTCGGCAGCGCGGCCATCGGCAACACCCTCACCAATCGAATGGATGCCGATCGCTACGGTATCCCCATCGCCACCTGGCAGATCGCCACCAACGAACTCACCAGCGTGCTCGTCTCGCTGGTGATGCTGCCCTTCCTGCTCCGCGCCTGCGATCGATGGCCGTTGCATGCGGATACCTGGCGCCGGCGTCTGCCGCTGTATTTCCTCGGCAGTGTCCTGTGGTGCGCCGTGCATGTGGCCGGCATGGATCTGTTGCGGCTCCTCGTCTACCGGCTGGCCGGCGTCGCCTTCGACCCGGGCTCGTTGCGGATGCAGGTCATCTACGAGTACCTCAAGGATGTCCGCACGGTCTTCGTCATCGTCGCCTTCTGGCACATGGTGGAGTGGTTCGGTCGGCGCGTGCAGGGCGAAGCCCACCTGCTCGACGCGCCGGACGAGGGTGCGCCCGTGGAGCCCGTGGACCGCCCCGAGCGATTCCTCGTGCGCAAGCTCGGCCGCGACTTCCTCGTCGCCACCGCCGACATCGAATGGGCGCAGGCCTCGGGCAACTACGTGAACCTGCGCGTGCGTGGACGCGATTACCCGCTCCGCAGCACGTTGGCGGCGCTGGAGACCCGGCTCGATCCGGCGGTGTTCGTTCGTGCCCACCGCAGCTATATCGTCCAGTTGGCCCAGGTCACCGCCATCGAACCCCTGGACGCGGGCGAAGCCCGCCTGCACATGGCCGACGGCAGCGTCCTGCCGTGCAGCCGGCGCTACCGGGAAAGCCTACGCTCCGTGGCGGCGGGCGCCGGGCCGGTGCCGGCCCGGGCCTGACATCGAGGCTAGGCCGCCCGGGCCATTCCCGCTACAATGCCGGTCCGCTGTTACGCGCCTGTAGCTCAGCCGGATAGAGTAGTGGCTTCCGAAGCCATTGGTCGGGGGTTCGAATCCCTCCAGGCGCGCCATTCTTTGCCCCGTCTCGCGTTGTCCATCGAGTATCGCCTGGCACACCCTTCGGCGCGGCGGTCGGCAGGAATTCCGTTCCGGATGCATGCCCTATGAAGGTCACCGAGGCGCGCCGCTTCTTTTTCATCGAGGGCGAGGGAGCGACTGATGTCTTCGCCAGAGAGAACTGGCGCGGAGGGGTACTCAATCGAGACAAGTACGGATGGCACCGCATGCCCCAGGTCCTCTGGGAGGCATTGCGAGATGCGAGTGCTGATTCTGCTTGGTGGATCTGTGGCTATGGAGTCGTAGGCGAGGTCGAGCCTGGCGCGGTGTCGTTTGCCTTCGACTGGAATTTCTTTCCTACGCTTCCCGATAACCCGGCCAAAACGTCGACCGAATGGGTTGCGTACAACGATTCGCGGACCATTGCCGTACTAGCGGATTTTGATGTCACCATCGTAGGGGCCTATCAGCCATTCGCTGACCAGATCGACCGCCTTCTGGCAATGTCGGACACGAGTCTGCGAAAGCTCACCCGTGATGATATGGGTGACGAAAATGAGTGGGGTTTTATAACGGCCCTCATCAAGTCGGCCATAAAATAGGTTCCCCACCGAAGATCGGGTCATACCTCGCGATTCGGCTTGGGTTTGCCCTCGCGGTGGAATGTGTGAAGCAGAGCGGTCAGCCGCGTGAGCCTGGTGGGAAGCGGACTGGTCCGCGATCCGTCGACCTGGGGCGAGCCGGAGAGGCGATGCATCGCATCTGTGTGGGTGGTGAGAGCCTCGTGCTTTCGACGCAACGCCTCCTTCGCCGGCAGAAAGGTTGAGGACTCGCGGACTAGTCCGCTTCCCACCAAGTTCCGGCGGCGGGCAGTTCGCACCGGACTCTTGGGTCCGGCAGGTCCCAAAAGGCCTCGCATCGGCACCGGTGATGTTCCCGGCACCGATGACTGCGCGCGTCATCAGGCGAGGCGGATCTCCACATCGATGTTCCCACGCGTCGCCTTTGAGTACGGACAGGTGCGATGGGCGGACTGGATCAGCTCGTGCGCGACGTCCGGGTCGATGCCGGGGAGGCTGACCGTGAGGCGTGCCTGCAGGAAGTAGCCGCCGTTGCCGGTGCCGAGATCGATCTCCGCGTCGACCGCCGTGTCCTTCGGCAGGGCGATCTTCCGTTCGCGGGCGGCGAGACCCATGGCGCCGATGAAACAGGCCGACCAGCCCGCGCCGAGCAACTGCTCGGGATTGCTGCCGGTGCCCGGGCCACCGGGTGAGGAGAGCTTCACGTTGAGACGATCGTCGGAGCTGCGCGATTCGCCGTCGCGGCCGCCGGTGGTGTGGGTCTTGCCGGTATAGAGGACGTTCTCGATCTGGGCCATGGCCGTGGTTTCCGTTGTGGGGTGGTCATAGGAAACCGCGAGGGCGTATCCGGGCTGTGTCCCGATGGCGGCGGAAGTGCATCGAACCGTGTCGCGGCAACGGCTCGACACATTCGGATACAAAGCGTGCGCTCGGCGGTCTTGGGCGGCCTGTCCGCGGCTTGTACATGCCGATACAAAAAGGCGGGGTGGGGGACACGTGCGAGATAAGTGGCGGGCGTCCAATACGACCATGCCCGGTACCTCTACCGGGCCCCTGTCGCCACCACGAGGTGTCCCCCATGCGCCCCATCCGCCTTGCCCTCGCCACCCTCGCCATCGGTGCCGCCCTCGTCGCGGCATGGCCGGGTAACTGGTCCTCCACCGCGCTCGCCCAGGATTCCACAGCCAAGGCCCCCGCACCGGATTTCGCCGGTATCGATCGTTGGTTCAACTCACGGCCGCTATCCATCGCTGGCCTGCGCGGCAAGGTGGTGCTGGTCGAGTTCTGGACGCATGAATGCATCAACTGCCTGCATGTGTTGCCGCATACCAAGGCGCTTTACGACAAATACGCCAAGGATGGGCTCGTGGTAGTTGGTGTGCATACGCCGGAGTACGACGAGGAGCGTGATCCCGCCAACGTGAAGGCGGCGATCGCCCGCTATGGCATCACCTGGCCGGTCGCCATGGATAACGGCTACCAGACATGGAACGCCTACGGGAATCGTTTCTGGCCGGCGCTGTACCTGATCGACCGCGATGGCCGGGTGGTCTACAGCCATTTCGGTGAGGGAAACTACGAAGAAACCGAGGCCCGCGTCCGCCAGCTCCTGGACAAGGCATGATGTCGTCGATCTAGCGCACCACACCGTCATCGAGAGAGATTCGCGCATGGAACATACCGACCATATCCTCGTCGTCGACGACGACCACGGCATCCGCACGGGCGTGGTCGACTACCTGCGCAAGAATGGCTTGCGCGCCACCGCCGCCGCGGACGGCCGCGAGATGATGGCGCAGCTGGACACTTCGGCCTTCGACCTGATCGTGCTCGACATCATGATGCCGGGCGACGACGGCCTCGTGCTCTGCCGCAACCTGCGCAGCGGCAAGCACCGGGCGGTGCCGATCCTGCTGCTCACGGCCCGCGACGATGAGACCGACCGCATCATCGGCCTGGAAATGGGCGCCGACGACTATGTGGTGAAGCCCTTCTCGCCACGCGAACTGCTGGCGCGGATCAAGGCGGTGATCCGGCGTACGAGGATGCTGCCGCCGAACCTGCGCATCACCGAATCCAGCGAGACGATCTCGTTCGGCCGCTGGCGCCTCGATACCACGGCGCGCCACCTGCTGGACGACGACGGCACCGTGGTCTCGTTGAGCGGCGCGGAGTTCCGCCTGCTGCGCGTGTTGCTCGATCATCCGCAGCGCGTGCTCTCCCGCGACCAACTGTTGAACCTCACGCAGGGCCGTGACGCGGAGTTGTTCGACCGCTCGATCGATCTCATGGTCAGCCGCCTTCGCCAGCGTCTGAAGGACGATGCGAAGGAGCAGGCGTACATCAAGACAGTGCGCAGCGAGGGCTACGTGTTCTGCATGCCGGTGACCGTGCATGGAGATGCGTCATGAACCCCGCCGGGGCCTTCCGCATGCCGCGCTGGTGGCCGCGGAGCATGGCCTCCCGGATCTACATCATCATCTTCACCGGCCTGTTGCTCGCGCAAGGACTGTCGTTCGGATCGATGTTCTACGAGCGTTACCAGAGTGCCACGACGGTGATGTTGAACACGCTCGAACACGACGTCGGTACGTCGGTGGCCGTGCTCGATCGCCTGCCCGCGGCGGAACGTCCGCAGTGGCTGCCGCGGCTGCAAAGGGATAACTACCGCTTCATCCTCGGGCCGGGTGACCAGGGCAGGCCCCTGGTCTCGGCCCGCTCACGCGACGTGACCGGCTTGATCGCGAAAGAGGTCGGGCCAGCCTTCCAGGTCCACGGCGCGACCACGTCCGTCTCGCCGGAGCGATACCAGGTGCACCTCACCCTGCACGACGGTTCGCCCCTGACGCTCGAGGTCACCCCACGCGGCGTGCCCGTGGCGGACTGGCTGCCCTTCGTGCTCATCGTGCAGGTGGTGGTGTTGCTGGCTTGCGCGTGGATCGCCGTGCGCCAGGCGACGCGTCCACTGGCACGGTTGGCGCGTGCGGCGGATGGCCTGACACCCGCCGTGGACAATCCGCGTCTCGCGGAAGACGGGCCAACGGAAGTCGCGCATGCCGCGGTGGCGTTCAACGCCATGCAGGACAGGATCGCGCGCCACCTGAAGGAGCGCCTGCATATCCTTGCGTCCATCTCCCACGACTTGCAGACACCGATCACGCGGATGCGCCTGCGCGCCGAATCCCTCGGCGACAGCGCCGCCCGGGACAGGATTCTCGACGACCTGCGCGAGATGGAACATCTCGTGCGTGAAGGCGTGGCCTATGCGCGTAGCGCGCACGGTGGTGAAGAGGCCCCCGTGCGCATCGATCCCGCGGCCTTTCTCGAGAGCCTCGTCTTCGATTACCAGGACTCGGGCCAGCCGGTGACGCTGGTTGGCAGTATCCACGGCGTGTGTCTGGCGCGGCCGAGGGCATTACGCCGTGTCCTCGGAAACCTCGTCGACAATGCGATCAAGTACGGTGGTTCGGCCGAGGTCGGCGTATCGCAGGATGCTCACGACGGTCTCTGCATCACCGTATCGGATCGGGGGCCGGGCATTCCCGAGGACGAACTCGACGAGGTGCTGCAACCCTTCTATCGCCTGGAGGCCTCGCGCAACCGGGATACGGGCGGCGCGGGCCTGGGCTTGGCCATCGCCATCCAGCTCATGCGCTCCATCGGCGGCAACCTGACCCTGGCCAATCGCGAAGGGGGTGGCCTGGTCGCGACGGTGGTGCTGTCTGGCGCGCGATAGCCGCGGATGGGGCGAAGGCTTGAGGTCACTTCTGTCTAAGACCCCGTGGGACGTCGCCTGTTAACGTCCCTCGCCACTGGCGCGCCGTTCGCGCCCTGCAGCCCTGACGGAGTCCCATCGTGTCCCACACCCTCACTGTGAAAACGCCGGACGGCTCGTTCGACGCCTACGTCGCCATGCCCGCCACCACGCCCGCGCCGGTCGTCGTCGTGGTCCAGGAAATCTTCGGTATCACCGAGGGCATCCGTGCGATCGCCGATGACCTGGCGCGCGACGGTTTCATCGCCGTGGCGCCCGACCTGTTCTGGCGCTTCCAGCCCGGCATCTTGCTGTCCGAACATAGCGAGGCCGACTGGAAGACGGCGGTGGGGTATTACATGAAGCTCGACCTCGGCAAGGCCGAGGAAGACATCGAGGCGACGGTCGCGGCCGCGCGTGCGTTGCCGGAATCGACGGGCAAGGCGGGCGTGATGGGCTTCTGCCTCGGCGGCCTGTTGTCGTTCCTCACCGCCGTGCGCGGCAAGGTCGATGCGGCGGTGGAGTACTACGGCGGCCGCACTGAGGAATTCGTCGAGCGCGGCGCGAACATGACGACGCCATTGCTGATGCACCTCGCCGGCGACGATGAATTCATGACCAAGGAAGCACAGGCGAAGATCAAGCAAGTGCTGGCTTCCCGCCCCAACGTGGAGATCCACGTCTACGACGGAAGAAACCACGCCTTCGCCCGTCCCCAGGGCGACCACTACGATGCGGCGGACGCGGAGAAAGCGAATGCCCGTACCCGCGCTTTCCTGAAGCAACACCTGTCGCCGCTGAAGCGGCTTCCCACCACAGCATGAAGCGGCTTCCCACCACAGCTATCGAGTAGACAGGTTAGGAATACACCTGTGGGATCTGGAACAGACCCTGTGGGAGCCGATCTTGTCGGCGATCCCGCGGCAGCGGGCCGGGTTACGGCAAGCACCCATCGCCGACAGGGTCGGCTCCCACCAGAAATCGGCGGCTATCCATCCACGCTCTTGCTGCTGTCGGATGAAAAAACGCCCCGGTTCCGGCCGGGGCGTTCTTTTTCGTCCAGCGAGTATCGCCTTCGCTATACCCTCGGGCCGCGGCGCAGGCCTCCGAACAGCAGCGAAAGGATGAACAGGATCAGGAAGACCACGAACAGGATCTTCGCGATGCTGGCGGCGCCCGCGGCGATGCCGGTGAATCCGAAGACGGCGGCGATCAGCGCGATGACGAAGAAAATGACGGCCCAATGAAGCATGGCTTGTCTCCTCTGGCGAGTTGGGAAGAAAAAAAAGGGGCTCAGTACTGGCGATCGATGCGGTCGCGAAAATCCTTCACCTGCCGCTCCGCTTCGTCCCTCGCCACGCCATAGCGTTCCTGGACCTTGCCCGCGAGGTACTCGCTATTGCCTTCGGCAACCGTCAGGTCGTCGTCGGTCAGCTTGCCCCACTGTTCCTTCATCTTGCCGCTCAGTTGCTTCCACTTGCCCTTGAGGGTGTCTTCGTTCATGGCGGTTCCTCGATCTATCGGTCATGCCCGCGCGGCGGTCGTCGCCGAGCCAGGACGCCGCCATTCGAGCATCGCGGTGTTGAAGCCGGTGTCTGTAGGGGGTGAGGCGACGGCTCACCGGGCCTTGGCGCGCCGTACACGGTAAAAAGGCGTTGCGATCGAGGCGGCGGTGGCGGATCGTGTCGTCACTTTCTCCGCACGGACCTTTCGACACATGAATGCCCAGACCCTCCGTGACCTCCACGCTGGCGAACGCTTGCTGGTCCTCGCCAACGCCTGGGACGGTGCCAGCGCCGCCATCGTCCAGCATGCCGGGGCGCCCGCCGTCGCCACCACCAGCGCCGGTGTCGCGTGGTCTTGCGGTTGGCCCGATGGCGATCGCCTGCCCGTGGCGGAGATGCTCGCCGCCGTCCGCCGTATAGCGAGGGTCGTCACCGTTCCGCTGACCGTGGATATCGAGGAAGGATGTTCCGACGACCCCGCGCAGGTGGCGGACTTCGTCTCGTCGCTGGTCGACGTTGGCGTGGCGGGGATCAACATCGAGGACGGCACCAAGGCACCCGCGTTGCTGGCCGACAAGCTCCGTGCGATACGCGCCCGGCTGGGTGGACGCGACCTCTTCATCAACTCGCGCACGGATGTCTACCTGCGCGGCATGGCATCGGGCGATGCCGCCGTCGAGGAAACGCTTCGGCGCGCGAGCCTTTATCGGGAGGCGGGCGCCGACGGCATGTTCGTGCCGGGTATCGCGGCGAGGGATGAAATCCAGCGTGTGGCGGCGGCGCTCCAGCCGATGCCGTTGAACGTGATGCTGGTGCCCGGGTTGCCGTCGCGGGAGGAACTGTTCGCCGCGGGTGCGCGCAGGCTCAGCGCGGGGATCGCGCTGTCGCTCGAGGCATATGCGATGGCGGGGCGGAAGGCGGCGGAGTTCCTGGGAACCGAGCCGAAGGACATCGGATACGGAACCTTGAACACGCTGCTGGCCGGGTAGATTCGCCGACGGGAAGCCACACTTGTGGAAGCAGCCCTGGTGGGAGCCGACTTTGTCGGCGATCCCGCGGCAGCGGGCAAGGTTACGGCAAGCACCCATCGCCGCTGAAGCGGCTTCCCACCGGAAACGAGAAAGGGCGCGACCTTGATCGCGCCCTTTCTCGTTGGAAAGACCTGGGAAGGCTTACTTCTTCTTGACCTCGAACGCCTCGTTGCCCACGGACTGGCCGTTGAGCGAGACGGTGACCTTGTACTTGCCTTCCGGCCACTCGTTCGGATTCTGGATCTTGAACGTGGTGACCGCCGGGCCATCGGTGCTGATCGACTGGCTGATGTCGCTGACGGTCGTGGTGGTGTCGCCGTCCTGGTAGGTCCACTTCGCGTTCAGCGTGGCGCCGGCGGTGGTGCCCTCGGTGGCGACGGAGGCGTAGATGGTCTTGTCGGTCGGGGCGAAGGCGGTCTTCGCCTTGGCGACCTTCTTGTCCGCGCCCACGGCGTTACCCAGGGTCACCGAACCGACCTTCAGCGACTCGGTGGCGGCGGCGGGAGCGGCCGGGGCGGCAGCCGGCTGGGCGGCGGGCGCGGCAGCGGTGGTGGTCGCCGGAGCCGGGGCGGCGGGGGCCGGAGCGGTGGCGGGTGCGGCCGGAGCCGTCGAGGCGGCGGCCGGGGCGGTGTTCTGCTGCTCTTCCTTCTTGCCGCAGGCGGTGAGGACCAGCAGGCCGGCGATGGTGGCCGTGCAGAGGGCGGACGAGCGGAAGGAAAGCTTCATGTCTGGATTCCGGGAGTGGCTTGTCAGGTTCGAAACGAAAGGGGCGTCAAGGTGGATCCCCTTGGCCGCCGCAGGGTACAGGCTACACAACTAAAGGCAAGACCAATGAAGAACGCATGAATGCGCCATTCATCATTGGCGCGCACCGCGCGGGTTCGAGGGTACGGCGGCCGGGTCGGTGCTGCGGAACGGGTTGATGTCCAGGCCGCCGCGACGGGTATAGCGCGCGTACACCGACAGTTCGCGCGGTGCGCAGCGGGCACGGAGATCCATGAAGATGCGTTCCACGCATTGTTCGTGGAATTCCGTATGGCTGCGGAAGGAAACGAGGTAGCGCAGCAGTCCCGCACGGTCGATCGGCGCGCCGGTGTAGGCGATCTGCACGCTGCCCCAGTCGGGTTGTCCGGTCACCGGGCAATTGGAGCGCAACAGGTGCGACACGAGCACCTCGCGCACGTCGCCATCGCGCGTGGCGAGGAAATCCGGACGCGGCGGGCCGTAGCTGTCGAAATCGAGTTCTTGCGTGTCCAGCAGGATGCCTTCCGGCTCGCCCAGCGGGGTGCCGTCCAGGTCGTTCGGCGCACGTAACACCACGTCCACCGGGCCACCCGACGCGGCCGACAGATCGCGGACCAGGGTGGCGAGCACCTGCGCGTCGTCGTCCATGCGTTCCTGGGCGAAGCTGTTCAGGTAGAGCTTGAACGACTTGGATTCGACGATGTTGGGCGTGGTGGCCGGGAAGCGGAACTCCGCCACGGCCACGACCGGCTTGCCACGTGCATCCAGCCAGGACAGTTCGTAGCCGTTCCAGACATCGACGCCATGGAAAGGGAGGGTACCGGCGGATACGCCGATCTCGTCGCGCTTGCCCTGGCGTGGAATCGGAAAGAGCAGGCTGGCGTCGTAGCGGTCCGCGTAGACGGTGGCCTTGCCCAGCGGTGAGTGATCGGGAGACGACATGGCGGTTTGCTGCTGGAACAAACCGCCATTATAAGCCAAGCACTTAGGCGTTGATGGAGCCCATCATGTTGGAGGCGTAACGGTCGCCCACGGCCGAGTCCGGCGGGAAGATCGCATCGATCTCGGCCACCTCGGCCGGGCTGAGTTTCACCGCCACCGCGCCGGCGTTTTCCTCCAGGTACTTCACCCGCTTGGTACCCGGGATCGGCACGATGTCGTCGCCCTTGGCGATCACCCAGGCGAGGGCGAGCTGGCCGGGGGTGCAGCCCTTGTCGGCGGCGAACTTCTTCACCTTCTCCACGATGGCCAGGTTCTTCGCGAAGTTCTCGCCGGTGAAGCGCGGATTGACGCGGCGATAGTCGTCCTCGGCGAAGTCCTCCGGCCGGGTGATCGCGCCGGTGAGGAAGCCGCGGCCCAGCGGGCTATAGGCCACCAGGGCGATGCCGTTCTCGCGGCAGGCGGCGAGCGTGCCGGTGGTTTCCGGATCGCGCGTCCACAACGAGTATTCGCTTTGCAGCGCGGTGATGGGATGCACCTTCGCGGCCTTGCGGATCGACTCGGCCGAGGCCTCGGACAATCCGAGATGGCGCACCTTGCCTTCCTTCACGAGGTCGGCCATCGCGCCGACGGTTTCCTCGATGGGCACCGTGCGGTCCACGCGGTGCTGGTAGTAGAGGTCGATGTAATCGGTCTTCAGGCGGCGGAGGCTGCCTTCGACCGACTGGCGCACGTAGTCCGGGTGGCCGCTGATGCCGCGCTTCATCGGATCGTTCGGGTCGCGGAGGATGCCGAACTTGGTGGCCAGGAATACCTTGTCGCGGCGGCCGGCGAGCGTACGGCCGAGCAGTTCCTCGTTGGTGTGCGGGCCGTAGGCGTCGGAGGTATCCCAGAAGGTGATGCCGAGCTCCAGCGCACGTTCCAGCGTGGCGACCGATTCCTTCTCGTCGCCGGCGCCATAGAACTCGCTCATGCCCATGCAGCCGAGGCCGAGGATCGAGACCTCCGGGCCGTGCGTGCCTAGTTTGCGGGTGATCATGCGTGTCTCCTTCGTTTCGAGGGGGCGTTCGCCGGCGCCGCCTTTGTCACGGGCGGCTCGGCGGGGAGGGGTTCGTCGGGATAGATCGAGCGGTACAGGGCGATCTTCTCGTCCAGCCGCACGATCGTCTCGGTCAGTTCGGTCAGCTGGCCGCGCAGGTAGGCGGCGTGCCGGGCGAGCAGGTCGCCGCGCAAACGGATGCTTTCGGGGGTTTCACCCAGGCGGCGCAGGCGCACGTATTCCTGGATGTCACGCATCGACATGCCGGTGCCGCGCAGGCGCAGCACGAAGTCGATGAGGCGCATCTCGGCTTCGCCGTAGACACGCTGGCCCCCGCGCCGTGGCACCGGGTCGATCAGGCCGATCTGCTCGTAATAGCGCAGCGTGTGGGTGGTCAGGTCGGTGGCGAGGGCGGCCTCGGCGATGGTCTTCGAATGGGGCATTCGAAGAGCGTACGCCTTCGAGTGCGCTCTAAGTCAACAGGGGCGACGGCAGCGGCTGCACGGGAGTCGGCTTGTGGTCCCTGTCCAGCGCGATCATCGTGAAGGTGCCGCGAGTGCACAGTTCACGCGCGCCGGAGATGAGGTCTTCGGTGTACATCGCCACGTCGATCTTCATCGAGGTGCGGCCCACCGATACGACCGTGGCGATGAGTTCCACCATCTGGCCCTTGCGCACGGGCACGTGGAAGTCGACCTGCTCGGAGCGCGCGGTGACCACGATCTGCCGCGAATAGCGCGAGGCGGCGAGGAAGGCGGCCTTGTCCATCCAGGCGAGCGCCTGGCCACCGAAGAGCGTGCCGAGGTGGTTGGTGTGGTCGGGGAAGACGATTTCGAGGACGCGGGCCTCGGTGGGGCGGTCGATGGGGGGCATGTTGGGGCGGTTTTTGGGGTGGGGAGACCATGCTATCGCGAGTGGGGAGGAGCATCGCCGACAAGTCGGCTCCCACAAGGGCGGCTCCCGCCAGGGCACCGCAAGCATGTTTTTGTGGGAGCCGACTTGTCGGCGATGCCTTCAGAAGTCGGTGATGCCGTTAGAACGACTGGTCGAAGGCCACCTCGCCCTGCACGCCCACCTGGTACGACGAGACGCGCCGCTCGAAGAAATTCGTCAGTTCCTGCACGTCCTGCAGGTCCATGAAGTCGAACGGGTTCTTCGCGCCGTACTTCTTTGGCATGTCAAGCTGCACCAGGCGCTGGTCGGCGCAGTACTCCAGGTACTGCCGCATGTCGTTCACCGAGAGCCCGGCCACGCCACCGGAGAGCACGTCCGCCGCGAACTGCGTCTCGCAGGCGATGGCGTCTTCCAGCATCGCCTCCACCTGCTGGCGCATGTCGTCGTCGAACAGGTCGGGCTCCTGTTCGCGCACGGTGCGCACCACCTCGAAGGCGAACGCCATGTGCCCGGATTCGTCGCGGAACACCCAGTTGGTGCCCGACGCCAGCCCGTGCAGCAGGCCGCGCGAACGCAGGTAATACACATAGGCGAAGGCGGCGAAGAAGAACAGGCCTTCGATGCAGGCGGCGAAACAGATCAGGTTGAGCAGGAACTGGCGCCGATGCTCGCGTGTCTCCAGGCGGTTGAGGTCCTGGATGGAGTCGATCCACTTGAAGCAGAACTCGCCCTTCTGCCGGATCGAGGGAATGCTCTCGATCGCGGCGAACGCCTTGTTCCGTTCGGACGGCTCGGGGATGTAGGTATCCAGCAGGGTGAGGTAGAACTGCACGTGCAGCGCTTCCTCGTACAGCTGGCGCGAGAGGAACATGCGCGCCTCGGGCGAGTTCACGTGCTGGTAGAGATTCAGCACGAGGTTGTTCGACACGATCGTGTCGCCCGTCGCGAAGAACGCGACGAGGCGATGGATCAGGTGGCGATCCGCGTCGGACATCTTCGCCTTCAGGTCGGTCACGTCGAGCGAGAAATCCACTTCCTCCACCGTCCACGTATTGCGGATGGCGGCGCGATACATCTCGTAGAACTGCGGATACTTCATCGGCCGCAGCGTCAGTTCGAAACCGGGATCGAGGATGTGGGTATCGCGGGTGATCGGTGAAGCGGACATCGGGGTACCTCGGGAAAGTGAATAGCTTTTCTTTTTACTGGCAGGCTTCGCAGTACTCGGGGTTCTCGAGCGAGCAGAACACCGCGGCCTCGGCCTGTTCCTGCGCGTCCGCGACCGGTGTGGCGGGCGTCGGCAGCGAGGCGGCCGACGAACTGACCGTGGTCTTCGCGATGCGTGTCGCCGGACGCGAGCGCAGGTAATACGTCGTCTTGATGCCCGACTTCCACGCGTACATGTACATGGAGGAAAGCTGCCCGATGTTCGGGTTTTCCATGAACAGGTTCAGCGACTGGCTCTGGTCGATGTAGGCACCGCGGGCGGCGGCGAGGTCGATCAAGGCCTTCTGCGGCAGCTCCCAGGTGGTGCGATACACCGCGCGCAGTTCCGCCGGGATGGCCACGATGCCTTGCACCGACCCTTCCGCGAGCTTGATCTGGTCGCGGATCTCGGCCGTCCACAGGCCCAGCGTCTTCAACTCGTCGACGAGGTAGCGATTCACCACGAGGAAGTCGCCCGACAGCGTCTCGCGCTTGAACAGGTTCGACACCTGCGGTTCGATGCACTCGTAGCAGCCGGCGATCGAGGCGATCGTCGCGGTGGGGGCGATGGCGATCAGCAGCGAGTTGCGCAGGCCCTTGGCCTTGATCTTCTCGCGCAGTTCCGCCCAGCGGCCGTCCTTGCCGGCCGGCGTGGCGGCCGGCCAATAGTCGAACTGCAATTCGCCGTTGGCCGCGCGGCTTTCCTCGAACCCGGGATGCGGGCCGTCGCGCTCGGCGATCTCGTTGGACATCGACAGCGCGTGGAAATAGATCTCCTCCGCGATGCGCGTGGACAACGCACGGGCTTCATCGGAATCGAACGGCAGGCGCAGCTTGAAGAAGACGTCCTGCAAGCCCATCACGCCCAGGCCGACCGGACGCCATTTCACGTTCGCCGTCTTCGCCGTGGCGATCGGGTAGAAGTTCAGGTCGATCACGCGGTTCAGCTGGCGCACGGCCGTGCGCACGGTGGTCGACAGCTTCTCGTAGTCGAACTGGCCGTCCACCACGTGGCGGGCGAGGTTGATCGAGCCGAGGTTGCACACCGCCGTCTCGCCTTCCGAGGTCACTTCGAGGATCTCGGTGCAAAGGTTCGACAGGTGGATGACGTTCTCGGGACGCGCGGTCTGGTTGCTGGTCGCGTTCGAGCGATCCTTGAAGGTCATCCAGCCGTTACCGGTCTGCGCCAGCGAGCGCAGCATGCGCGCGTAGAGTTCGCGTGCCTTGATCGTCTTCACCGCCAGGCCATCGGCTTCGGCCTTCTCGTAGGCAGCGTCGAAGGTGGCACCCCAGGTATCGACGAAGTGCGGCACGATCTTCGGGTCGAACAGCGACCAGTCGCCGTCCGACTCGACGCGGCGCATGAAGAGGTCCGGCACCCAGTTGGCGAGGTTGAGGTTGTGCGTGCGCCGGGCGTCGTCGCCGGTGTTCTCGCGCAGTTCGAGGAATTCCTCGATGTCGGCGTGCCACGATTCCAGGTAGACGCAGGCGGCGCCCTTGCGCTTGCCGCCCTGGTTCACGGCGGCCACGGAAGCGTCGAGCGTCTTCAGCCACGGCACCAGGCCGTTGGAATGACCGTTGGTCCCCTTGATCAAGGAGCCGCGCGAGCGGATGCGCGAATAGGCGAGGCCGATGCCGCCGGCGAACTTCGACAGCTGGGCCACGTCGCCGTACTTGGCGTAGATGGATTCCAGTGCGTCCTGCGGCGAGTCCAGCAGGAAGCACGAGGACAGCTGTTCATGCGCCGTGCCGGCGTTGAACAGGGTCGGCGAACTGGCCAGGTATTCCAGCGACGAGAGCATGCGGTACAGCTCCAGCGTTTCGGCCACGTCGTTGCCGCCGAGCGCGCAGGCGATCCGCATGAAGAAATACTGCGGCGTCTCGATGACGAAGCGCTTGGTCGGATGGCGCAGCAGGTAGCGGTCATAGACCGTGCGCAGGCCGAAGTATTCGAAGCGGCGCGAGGCCGTGGTGTCGATCGCGTCGTTGAGCTTGCGCGCGTTCACCTGCACGAAATCGCGCAGGCGTTCGTTGAGGATACCCAGGTCGAAACCGGTGGAGATCGACTGCGAGAACGACTGGATGTCCTGGCCGGACACTTCCTTGTCGATGAAGGCGGCGAGCAGGCGCGCCGCCAGCTGGCCGTACTCCGGTTCCTCGGCGGTGAGCGCCGCGGCGGTGCGGATCGACAGCTGGTCGAGTTCCTGGGTGGTCGCGCCGTCGTAGAGGCCGCCGATCGTCTTCAGCGCCACGCGCATCGGATCGACCGCGTACAGGCCATCGGCGCTGCGGGTCACCGCGCGCACGATCTTGTTCACGTCGACGACTTCCTGGCCACCGTTGCGCTTGGTCACGCGCATCTGGCCGGGGTTGTGCGGCGGGGTGAGGGCGAAAGCCGGCGGTGCGTCGTTCTTGTAGCCGGCGGCGGGCGCCTTGCCGGCGGTCGGAGAAGGAATGGCGGCCTGGTCGGCCGTCTCGGTGCGCTCGCGCGCTGCGGAATCCATCGTGGTCATGTGTGGCGTGCCCCAAGGCCTGGTTCAAACTCCCGTTCCCTCGGACGGGGCTCGAAGTGGCCAGGCAATGCGGGAAAGGCCGGGACGGAGCCCGCCCGAGGCGGCTCCGGTCCGCGACGTGCTTCCCCGCGGAAGCCGTCACCACAATCGGTACCGATCAGGCACCGACTGTTGGCAGGTCTTCGGACTCGTGGACGAGGGCTTGGAGGCCCGGCCTACCCGTCGCTTCCCAGTCGCCGAGGACCAGTGCATAGAACGGGGTCGTTTCCACTTACCGCTGCGGGGCAGTTCCGGATTCGCACCGGATTCCCTATTAAGTCCGACGGGCAGTCGCGCCTCTCCGGACACCAACGGGACACACGATATAGGCGATCCTATGGCTGGTCAACACAAGATGTGGTGTAAGCCACCTAGGTCCGCGTTCGTTCAAGACATGTAAAGGCCTTCTACACAAAGTGCATGAACCCGCGACGATAAACTCCGCTCCCCATCCCGGATCATTCAGGCTCGATGCCCTCACCATTCGCATTGCAGGACAATGAACTGATCGCCCGGGCGTTTGACGCCGCGCCCTACGGCCTCGCCGCCCTTTCTCCCACGGGTGAACTCCTGTACGCCAATGCCTGGGCCAGGGCCCGCCTGCCCGAAGGCGGGTTCCTGTCCATCTGGAACAGTGCGGGCCGCGACTGGTTCAGGTCGGAATTGCCGAATCTGGCCGCGAGCGGCATGCGCACGGCGGAACTCGGTTCCGTCGACGGCTCGCCCTGGCGCGTATGCATGGAACGCTGGGACGGCGCGGCCATCGTGTCCATCCAGCCGGCCAGTGGCGAAGACCAGGGCTGGCGCAGCGCCGGAAGCGGTCCCGCGCTCGCGCTCGACCTCACCCAGGACCAGTTGCGCCAGGCGCAGAAGATGGACGCGATCGGCAAGCTGACCGGTGGCGTCGCCCACGACTTCAACAACCTCTTGCAGGTGATCAGCGGCAACCTGCAACTGCTCGCCTCCGACGTCACCGGCAATGCCCGTGCGGAACGGCGCCTCGCCAATGCGATGGCCGGCGTGACCCGCGGCAGCAAGCTGGCCGCGCAGTTGCTCGCCTTCGGCCGGCGCCAGCCGCTGGCACCGAAGGTCGTGAACGTCGGGCGGTTCATCCGCGACATGGACGAACTCCTGCGTCGCGCGCTCGGCGAGGCGATCGAGATCGAAACCGTCGTCGCCGGCGGCCTGTGGAACACGCTGGTCGACCCGGGCAACGTGGAAAACGCGCTGCTCAACCTGGCGCTCAATGCCCGCGACGCGATGGACGGGCGCGGCAGGCTCACCATCGAGGCCGGCAACGCCTTGCTCGACAGCGCCTATGCCGCGGCCCATGGCGACCTGCGCCCCGGCCAGTACGTGATGATCGCCGTGACCGATACCGGCGGAGGCATTCCCCCGGAAATCATCGACCAGGTGTTCGAGCCCTTCTTCACCACCAAGCCCGAGGGCCGCGGCACCGGCCTCGGGCTCTCGATGGTCTACGGCTTCGTCAAGCAATCCGGTGGGCACGTGAAGATCTACAGCGAGCCCGGCGAGGGCACGACGGTGAAGATCTACCTGCCACGCTGCGTGCAGAGCGAAGACCGCCTGGTCGATCTCGACGAGGAAGCCGTGCGCGGTGGCGACGAGACGATCCTGGTGGTGGAGGACGACGACGCGGTGCGCGAGACGGTGGTCGGCATGCTCGGCGATCTTGGTTATCGCGTGTTGAAGGCGCGCGACGCGGAGAGCGCGCTGTCGATCGTGGAAAGTGGCATCGCGATCGACCTGCTCTTCACCGACGTGGTGATGCCCGGTCCGCTGCGCAGTCCGGAGCTGGCGCGCAAGGCGATGAAACGGCAGCCTGGCATCGCCGTGCTTTTCACCTCGGGCTATACCGAGAACGCCATCGTGCACGGTGGCCGCCTCGATGAAGGCGTGGAATTGTTGAGCAAGCCGTACACGAAGGAACAGCTGGCCCGGCGCGTACGCCATGTGCTGGCCGCGCGGGTACCGCGCCCGGCGGCCGAGATCGCGCCAGCGCCCATGGCGGTGCCGGGTGCGGCACCCACGCCATCGGTCTCGCTGCGCGTACTGGTCGTCGAGGATGACGCCCTGATACGGATGTCCATTTGCGAGATGCTCGAAAGCCGGGGCCACATCGCCTTCGAGGCCGGCGATGGCAACGAGGCCTTGCGTGTGCATGCCGTCGAGCCGATCGACATCCTGCTCGCCGATGTCGGGCTACCCGGGATGAACGGGGTGGACCTGGCCGAGCGGTTGCGCGAGGCGCAGCCCGGCCTGCCGGTGATCTATGCGACGGGCGACCATACGGCCAATGGGGTCGAGTGCGATGTGCAAACGCGGATCATCGTGAAGCCTTATGGGGTGGCCGACCTGATGGAGGCGATCGGGCGGATCGCGGGTCGGTAGAGCATCGCCGACAGGGTCGGCTCCCACCAAGAGCAGGAGCATCGATGCCCTGGTGGGAGCCGACCCTGTCGGCGATACGGCGCGCCTCAAGGCAACATGTGCCCACCGGTCACCCCGTAAGTCTCCCCGGTGATGAAGCTCGCTTCCTGGCTGGCCAGCAACACATACACCGGCGCGCACTCCACCGGTTGCCCTGGCCGCTTCAGCGGCACGTTCTTGCCGAATTCGACCACCTTCTCCTGTGGTTGCCCACCGCTCGGCTGCAACGGCGTCCACACCGGCCCCGGCGCCACGGCGTTCACGCGAATGCCCTTGTCCGCCGCCTGCTTGGCCAGCGCCTTGGTGAACGCCACGATCGCGGCCTTGGTCGGCGCGTAGTCGAGCAGGATGTCCGAGGGCTCGTAGGCCTGGATCGAGGCCGTGTTCAGGATCGCCGCACCCGGCGGCATGTGCGGCAGGGCCGCCTTGGTCAGCCAGAACATCGCGAAGACATTGGTGCGGAACGTCGTTTCGAAGGCCGCGCTATCCAGTTCGTCGATGGATTTCGCGTACTGCTGGCGGCCGGCGATGTTGGCGAGGATGTCGAGGCCACCCAGCTCCTTCACCGCCCTGGCGACCAGGTCCTTGCAGAACGCCTCGTCCTTCAGGTCGCCGGGCATGCCCACGACGGTGTGCCCTTCGCCTGTGAGCAGGGCGATGACCTCGTCGGCATCCTTCTGCTCCGACGGCAGGTAGTTGATCACCACGTCGGCACCTTCGCGGGCGAAGGCGATGGCCGTCGCCCGCCCGATGCCTGAATCGCCGCCGGTCACCAGGGCCTTGCGGCCTTTCAAGCGGCCGTTGCCACGGTAGCTGGTCTCGCCGTGGTCCGGCTTGGGGACCATTTCCTTCGCCAGGCCCGGTGCCGGCTGCGGCTGCTTGGCGAACTCCGGCTGCGGATACTGGGTGCGCGGATCGCGCATGGCGTACGGGTCGTGCTTGGCTGCGTTTGCCATGGGAAGGTCCTCGTGGGTGGAGAGGCCTTCAGGTTTACGGGCCGGGGTGTCCATACCCCGTCCACGTCATGTCACTTCCCCATGCCGACCATCTTCTTGCCTTGCTTCAGCACCGCGTCGCAGGCCTTGCGGGTGAGCTGGGCCTTGAGATCGCCGGTGCCGGCCGGGCTGGAGCCGCCGCCGGAGAGGTCGAGGGTCTTGCCGTCGCTGGACTTCAACAGTCCCTTCGCGCCGTCGAGGTAACCCTTGTCCTGCGTGGGAGCGGGCGTGGCCTGGGCGGACTGGCCGCCGAGCTTGCCCAGCAACTGGTCCTTCACACCCGCGGCGCCGCTTTCGCCGCCGAGGTAGTTGTTGTTCATGCAGTACTGGATGATGCCCGCGGCATTGCCCATGCTGCCCGAAGCGAGCGAGCTGCCGCCGCCACCCATCATGCCCTTCAGGCTGTCGAGTTGTACCGCCGCCGCGGGCGTCGCGGCGAAGGCGGTGGCGAGGGTGATGCCGGCGAGTAAGGTCTTCATGACAGGGCTCCGGGGTTAAAGGTGGGGAAGGGATAAACCTTGATGCGTTAGATGGATGTAAGCACGGCCGGCCGATATGCTCCGTGCGTACTCCGCGGAAGGAAGGTCCGTTGCCCGTTCGCTCCCGTCTCGCCTGCATCCTGCTGTTCGCCGCGCCGCTCGCGAACGCCACCGTCAGCCTCACCACGCCCCGTGTCGAACGCGCCGACACGCCTGGGTACGTCGACGTGGACAGGCCACGCTTCTCGTGGATCGTGCACAGCGATACCGATGGCACCGTGCAGACCGGCTATCGCATCATCGTGACGCATCGGGGCGCGACGGTCTGGGACAGTGGCGACGTCGTCGGCGCACGTCCGTTCGACATCGAATACGCCGGACCGTCGCTGACTCCCGGCGAACGTTACGAGTGGCGCGCCGACGTCCACACCTCCGGCGGCGACGCCAGCGTGGCCTCGCACTTCGATACCGCGCTGGACGAAGCCGGCTGGCACGGGGCGCGCTGGATCGGCAAGGGCGACGACACGCTTCCGGCGCCCTTGCTGCGGAAGACATTCCGTGTCGAGGGCGACGTGGCGCGCGCCACCCTGTACATCGCCGCCGGTGGTTATGCCGATGTGTCGATCGACGGCAAGCCGGTAAGCGACGCCGTGCTTGGCCCGGGTTTCACCGATTACGGGAAGCGCGTGGAAGTGGTGGCGGACGAGGTCACCCTCACGCCCGGCGAACACACGCTCGGTGCCGAACTCGGGCGCGGTTTCTACGGGCTCACCAACCCGAACGTATGGCATTGGGAACGCGCGCCGTGGCATGGCCGTCCGCGGATGCGCGCGTTGCTGCGCATCCGCTTTCGGGACGGCCGCATCGAGCAGGTCATCAGCGATGCAAGCTGGCGCGTGGCCGACGGGCCGACGCGGTTGGACGACTTGTACGGTGGCGAGGAATACGATGCGCGTCTTGCCTTGCCGCGCGCATGGTCGGCCGCGTCGGAGCTGCCGGCGCCTGCGGGAAGGCTCGTCGCGCAGGTCGAGCAACCCATCCGCGTCGTGGATACCCTCGACGCCACGGCCGTAACCGAACCGGTGCCGGGTACGTACGTGTTCGCGTTTCCCCGCGTGATGGCCGGTTGGGCGAGCTTCGACGTGAGCGGCCCGGCGGGCACGACGATCGTCGCACGTTACGGGGAGAAGCTGCTGCCAGACGGCACCGTCGACGCACGCGACGAGCATCATTATTTCAAGCAGGGCTTCCAGACCGACCGGCTGACGCTCGATGGTGGACGGGTGCGCTGGCACCCGCGCTTTTCGTACAAGGGCTTTCGCTACGTGCAGGTCCAGGGTTGGCCAGGTGGCAAGCCGGCAGCCGATGCGATTGCGGCGCAGGTGGTGCACACAGATGTCGCGGTGACCGGCCGCTTCGACAGCGACAACCCGTTGTTGAACTGGATACACGGGGCCGCCGTCGACACCATGCTGAACAACCTGCACGGCATCCCCACCGACACGCCCATGTACGAGAAGAACGGCTGGACGGGCGACGGCATGCTCGGCGCGGAGATGTTCCTGCGCAACTTCGACGCGGATCGATTGCTGGTGAAGTGGCTGCGTGACATCGGCGATGCACGCAACGCGCAAGGCGCGCCGTTGCTCATCGCGCCCAATCCCGGGTGGGGCGACGTACGCGCACCTACCTGGCATTCGGCCTACGTATTCATCCCGTGGTGGTTGTGGATGTATGCGGGAGACCGGCGGCCGATCGAGGAACACATCCAGGGCATCGCGCGCTACGTGGCGATGGAGGATGCGCGTTCGCCGGAAGGCATCGCCGATACGGAACTGGGCGACTGGGTCAGCCCGGAAACCGATCCGGGCGGCGAGAACGCGCCGGAGGACAAGCGCGTCGCCGCCACGGCCTATCTCTACGGCATGGAGCGTGCGACGGCGGCGATGCTGCGGCTTGTCGGCGACGCGTCCGGCGCCGCCCCGTTCGATGCCAGCGCGGAGAAGGTGCGGGCGGCATTCAACCAGCGCTTCCTCGATCGCGCGGCCGCCCGCTATCGCGGGGAAGGCGACCATGGCTATCGACAGGCGCACAACCTGTTGGCCCTGGCTTTCGGCCTGGTGCCCGACGACGTCAAGGCGCGCGTGGCGGCTGGCGTGGCGGCGGATGCGAAGGCGCGCGGGGATCATCTCGATACCGGCGCGCTGGCGACCAAGGCGATCCTTCCGGTGTTGACCGCCAGCGGCCGCGCGGACGAAGCCTGGGCCATCGCCATCCAGACCACCTTCCCGAGCTGGGGCTTCTGGCGCGCCAACGGTGCCACCAGCCTCTGGGAACACTGGAAGCTGGCCTCGCGCTCACGGGGCCACTATTTCCTCGGCACGATCGACGACTGGCTGTTTGGCGACGTGGCGGGTCTCCGGCCGCTGGAGCCGGGTTGGCGGCGTTTCGAGGTGCGGCCGGCCCTCACGGCCTTCCTGGGCCGCGCGTCGGCGGCGGTCATGACGCCCTACGGTGAAGCGTCCGTGGCATGGCGCAAGGTGGCGGGGAAGGTCGAGGCGGACATCGTGGTGCCGGTGGGCGCCGAGGCGGTGGTGACCCTGCCGGGGTCGCCGCGGAAGGTCCTCGGATCGGGCCGGCACAAACTGACTGCCCCATGAGCGTCTTCACATACCCCTCGTAAAGTCTTGCACCCCACCGCCGATACATCTTGCACGGGGATTTATCGAGGGTGATGGGTATGTCGGCAGTGGAAAGATGGTTCGGCCGCACGCGGCTGAACACGCGGGTATGGATGGTGACGACGGTGGTCGTGGCCGGCCTGATGGCGCAGACCATCATGGCGGGCATCGAAAGCCGCGGCGTGCAGATGCGCGCGCTCCAGGACACGCTCGAGCAGCACGTGACGGCGGCCATGGCGATCGCCGACGCCTACCATGCGCGTGCGCAGAAGGGCGAGTTGAGCGACCTGGAGGCGCGGGTGAACGCGCTGCAGGACATCGAGGCGATGCGCTGGGCGAACAACACCGGCTACGTGTTCGCGTTCGATTCGTCGCTGACGATGCGCATGCATCCGCTGCGGCATGACGACATCGGCAAGAACATTCGCGAGGATGTCGATGGCAAGGGCTTCCACCACTACGAGGCGATGCTAGCCACCGATACGAAGGCCGGCCACGGCATGACCCGCTATACGCAGATCATGCCCAAGACGAAGGAACTGAAGGACAAGATCAGCTTCTCGTCCTGGTACAAGCCGTGGGACCTGCACTTCGTGTCGGGCGCCTACTTCGACGCCATCGATGCGGCGTTCCAGGCCCAGCTCAAGCGCGACCTGGTCAAGTCGGGGCTCATCGCGCTGCTGGCGCTGGCGATCGTCTGGTTCTCGATGAGCAGCATCCGCACCAGCCTGGGTGGCGAACCGAACGATGCCGTGGAGATCGCGGGGCGTATCGCCGGTGGCGACCTTCGTGCGGACGGCGCGGCGGCCTTCGCGCCGGAGAGCTTGTTGGGCGCGCTGGAACGCATGCGTGGCACGCTGTCCTCGATCGTCACGGAAGTGCAGGAAGGCGCGCATGTCGTCTCCACCACCTCCAGCGAAATCGCGCGCGGCAACGACGACCTCTCGCAGCGCACGCAGGAACAGGCCTCCAGCCTGGAAGAAACCGCCGCGTCGATGGAAGAGATGACCGCGACGGTGAAGCAGAACGCCGAGAACGCCCTGGCGGCGGACCGCTTGTCCCGTCACGCGCGCGGTGCGGCGGAGAAGGGCGGCGCCGTCGTCGGCGAGGCGATGGAGGCCATGCGCCAGATCGGCGATTCCAGCCGTCGCATCGGCGACATCGTGGGCCTGATCGACGACATCGCCTTCCAGACCAACCTGCTGGCGTTGAACGCCGCCGTGGAAGCGGCGCGTGCGGGCGAGCAGGGCCGTGGCTTCGCCGTGGTGGCGGCGGAAGTACGCCGTCTCGCGCAGTCCAGCGCGTCGGCGTCGCGCGAGATCAAGGGCCTCATCCTGGAAAGCGGCGAACGCGTGGATGCGGGCGCGGCGCTGGTCGAGCAATCCTCGGACGCGCTGCGCGACATCGTCGACAGCGTGAAGAAGGTGACCGACATCGTCGCCGAGATCGCCGCGGCCAGCGCGGAACAGTCCTCCGGCGTCGACCAGGTGAACCTCGCCATCGCGCAGATCGACCAGGTGACGCAGGAAAACGCCGCCCTCGTGGAAGAGGCCGCCGCGGCCGCGAAGTCGATGCAGGACCAGGCCAAGTCGTTGCGCGACCAGGTGGCGTTCTTCACGGTGGACGCCGAGGCAGGCGGCAGCGACACGTCGCGCGCGGCGGTGGAGCGTGCCGCGCACGACCTGAGCTTTGGTCATCGCCAGGCCTCCGCCACGGCCGAGGCCGCGGGCTGGACCGAGTTCGCCTGACCAGGGGCCACGCGCCGGCGCACATTGTTTATCCTCGGGCGAAGCCACGACGAGGATGAACGCATGGACCACGCCGCGAGTTACGTGCACGGCGCGAGCCCCACACCCCTGCTGGGCGAGACGATCGGAGCCCTGCTCGATCGTGTCGCGGCACGTTGGCCGGACCGGCCGGCGCTGGTGGTACGCCAGCAGGGTGTCCGCTGGACCTACCGGGAATTCCACGCGGAGGTCGAGCGCGTCGCCGCCGGCCTTCTCGCGCTGGGCCTGGAGCCCGGCGACCGCATCGGCATCTGGGCACCGAACCGCGCGGAATGGGTGGTGGCGCAGTTCGCCGCGCCGAAGGCGGGGTTGATCCTGGTCAACATCAATCCCGCCTACCGTTCGCACGAGTTGGCGTATTCGCTGAACAAGGTCGCTTGCCGCGCGCTCATCCTGCCGCGCGCCTTCAAGTCGTCGCGTTACCTGGACATCCTTCGCGGCCTCGCCCCGGAACTGGAAGCCTCCCCGCCGGGCGGATTGCGCGCGGCGGCCTTGCCGGACCTGCGCCACGTGATCCTGCTCGACGAGGACGCGGCACCCGGCGCGCTGCGCTGGCGCGACATCGTGGCGGACGACACGGCGCGGGAACATCTCGCGGCGGTGGAGGCGGAGCTGTCGTTCGACGACGCGGTGAACATCCAGTTCACCTCCGGCACGACGGGTGCGCCCAAGGGCGCGACGCTCACGCATCACAACATCGTCAACAACGGCTTCTTCATCGGCGAGGCCATGCGTCTCAACGAGGACGACAGGCTGTGCATCCCCGTGCCGTTCTACCATTGCTTCGGGATGGTCCTGGGCAACCTCGCCTGCGTGACGCACGGCGCATGCATGGTGATCCCCGGCGAGGGCTTCGACGCGTTGGCCACGCTGGAGACGGTGGCGGAGGAACGCTGCACCGCGCTGCATGGCGTGCCGACGATGTTCATCGCCGAACTCGAACATCCACGCTTCCGCGAGTTCGACCTGTCGAGCCTGCGCACGGGCATCATGGCGGGCTCGCCATGCCCCATCGAGGTGATGCGCCGTGTCGTGCGCGAGATGCACATGAGCGAGGTGACCATCGCTTACGGCATGACCGAGACCAGCCCGGTCAGTTTCCAGACCGTGCCGGACGACCCGCTCGAACTGCGCGTGTCGACGGTGGGACGCATCCATCCCCACGTGGAAGTGAAGATCGTGGACGAGGCGGGGCGGGTCGTCCCGCGCGGCACGACGGGCGAGTTGCTGACGCGCGGCTATTCCGTGATGCGCGGCTACTGGGGCGACGAGGCGCATACCGCGCTGGCACTCGACGCGTCGCGCTGGATGCATACCGGCGACCTCGCGGTCCTCGACGACGAGGGGTACTGCACCATCGTGGGCCGCCTGAAGGACATGATCATCCGTGGCGGCGAGAACATCTATCCCCGCGAAATCGAGGAATTCCTCTACGGGCACCCGGATATCCAGGACGTGCAGGTGTTCGGCGTCCCGGATGACCGGCTGGGCGAGCAGGTGTGCGCGTGGGTCCGCCTGCGCGACGGGGCGAAGGCCACGGAGGGCTCGATCCAGGACTATTGCCGGCGGCACCTCGCCTATTTCAAGGTGCCGCACTACGTCCGCTTCGTGGACGGATTCCCGATGACCGTGACCGGAAAGGTGCAGAAATACCTGATGCGCGAGATGATGGAGGCGGAACTGTCCGGCAAGACGCGGTCCTGAAGCCAGGTCCGCCGACCGTCGTCCTCCACTTCGGATTCACGCCCTCCTCTCCACCCTAGCTGGAAGGGAGGGCTCAGGACACCAGAGAGGCGCATGTGAATCGAGTCAGGAGACACCACCCCGCGACGCTGTTCACCGCGTTCCTTTTCGCCTTGTTCGGGGCGGTGACCCTGCTGGGTGGCATCCGGCTGGTCAACCTCGGCGGCTCCGCGTATTACCTGGTCGCAGGCGCGGTCACCCTGGTGGTCGCGGCCTTGCTGCTGTTCCGTGTGCGACTGGCCGTGCCCCTCTATGGCCTCCTGCTGATCGGCACCGCCGCCTGGTCGGTCTGGGAGGTGCGCCTGGACTGGTGGCAATTGCTTCCGCGCCTCGACGTATGGTTCGTGCTGGGCTTGTGGCTCCTGCTGCCGTGGCCGCGCCGCGGGCTCAACCGGGACAGCCTCTACGAGACCTCCAGGCATACCGGCGGTGGTTTCCTCCTCGTCTCGTTGTTGATCGTCGCGGTGGTGGGCATCGCGGGAGCCCTTCATTCCGATCACGACCTGTCCGGCGAATTGCCGATGGCCGACGTCGCGGGACCGCAAGGCGACCGCGCCGCACGGCCCGACGGCGACTGGACGGACTACGGTGGCTCGCCATTCGGTCAGCGCTACTCTCCGCTGACGCAGATCACTCCGGATAACGTGGGACAGTTGCAGGTCGCCTGGAAGATCCAGACGGGCGATACCCCGGGGCCCGACGATCCGACCGAAACGACCTCCGAGAACACGCCGCTGAAGATCGGCGACACCGTTTATCTATGCACGCCGCACAGCCGCGTGATCGCGGTGGATGCGGCCACGGGACAGAAACGCTGGGAGTTCGATCCGAAGATCCAGAGCCCCGTCGGATTCAAGCACTGGGAACACATGACCTGCCGCGGCGTGTCGTACCACGACGATGCGAAGTACGCGGCCGCGACGGTTCCCGCTCCGGCGACGAGCGCGACGGGCGCTCCCGCGCCTGCTTCGACAGTCGCGACCGCCGCGGCGTCCACGGTCTCGGCGACGTGCCCGCGCCGGTTGTTCCTGCCGACCGCCGACGCGCGCCTCATCGCGATCAATGCGGATTCCGGCCAACCCTGCGCCGACTTCGGCGAGCAGGGCACGGTGAACCTGCGCACGAACATCGGCCCGTTCACGCCGGGTGGCTACTACTCCACCTCGCCCCCGGCGGTGACGAAGGACCTGGTCATCATCGGCGGCCATGTCACCGACAACGAATCGACGAACGAGCCCTCCGGCGTCATCCGCGCCTACGATGTGCACGATGGCCACCTGGTCTGGAACTGGGACCCCGGCAAGCCTGATGACACGGCGCCGATCGCGCCGGGCGCCACGTATACCCGCAATTCGCCGAACGTCTGGTCGCTCTTCAGCGTCGACGAGAACCTCGGCATCGTCTACCTGCCCATGGGAAACCAGACGCCGGACCAGTTCGGTGGCGGTCGTACGCCCACGTCGGAGAAGTACGCCGCGGGCATCGTCGCCCTGGACGTGGCCACCGGCAAGGTGCGGTGGAATTATCAGTTCACCCATCACGATCTCTGGGACATGGACATCGGTGGGCAGCCGACCCTGGTCGACCTGCAAACCGCCGACGGAATGAAGCCCGCCCTCGTCGCTTCGACCAAGCAGGGCAGTGTGTACGTGCTCGACCGGCGCGACGGCACGCCGATCATCCCCATTCGCGAAGTGCCGCGTCCGCAAGGTGCCGTGGCCGGCGATCACACCGCCCCCACGCAACCGCTATCGGATCTCAATTTCGCGCCGCCGGACGTGCGAGAGAAGGACATGTGGGGCACGACGCCGTTCGACCAGCTCTGGTGCCGCGTGCGTTTCCGTTCGTTGCGCTACGAGGGCATGTTCACGCCGCCCTCCGAACAAGGATCGCTGGTTTTCCCGGGTAATTTCGGCGTGTTCGACTGGGGTGGCGTGTCGGTGGACCCCACGCGCCAGTTGATGTTGATCAACCCGAGCTACATGGCGTTCCAGTCGCGACTGATTCCGAAGGACGTGTTGGCCAAGATGGAGGTCGGTCCCGCGAAGAGCGAGACCGAAGGCGTGAAGAAGGCCGAAGGCATCCCCTACGGCATCGAGTTGTCCGCCTTCCTCTCCCCGCTGGGCATTCCCTGCCAGGCACCGCCGTGGGGATACGTCGCGGGCGTCGACCTGCGCACGGGCAAGATGATGTGGCGGCACAAGAACGGCACCATCGTCGACAGCGCACCGCTGCCGATCCCGATGCCGCTCGGCGTCCCGAGCCTCGGTGGCATGGTGACCACGGCCGGCGGCGTCACCTTCCTCTCCGGCACGCTGGACTACTACGTGCGCGGTTACGACGTGCGCACCGGGAAGAAACTCTGGGAAGCCCGCCTGCCGGCCGGCGGCCAGGCCACGCCGATGACCTATGCGGACAAGGACGGTCGCCAATACCTCCTCGTGACGGCCGGCGGCCACGGCTCGCTGGGCACCAAGCAAGGCGACTGGGTGATCGCTTACGCCTTGCCCAAGTAGGGATGTGTAGTTACGGGTAGCCGACCTGGTGGGAGCCGACTCTGTCGGCGATCCCGCGGCAGCGGGCCAGGGTGAGGCAAGCGCCCATCGCCGCTGAAGCGGCTCCCACACGGACCTCGGTGGCGCTGGCTGTACGCCTAGCCCCGCTTCGGGCTGGGCAGCAGCGCCGCCAGCAAGCCGATCAGGGGCAGGAAGGCGCACACCTGGTACACCGCCTCGATGCCGATGTGATCGGCCAGTTCACCGAGCACGGCCGCACCGAGGCCGCCCATGCCGAACGAGAAGCCGAAGAACAGGCCCGAGATCATGCCGACGCGGCCTGGCACGAGCTCCTGTGCGAAGACGACGATCGCGGGGAAGGCCGAGGCCAGGATCAAGCCGATCGCCACGGTGAGCGGTGCCGTCCAGAACAGGCTGGCGTGAGGCAGCAGGAGGGTGAACGGAAGGGCGCCGAGGATCGAGAACCAGATCACGCGCTTGCGTCCGATGCGGTCGCCGACGGGACCGCCGAGCACCGTTCCCACCGCCACCGCGCCGAGGAAGACGAACAGGTGGAACTGCGCGTTCTCCACCGACACGCCGAAGCGATGGATCAGGTAGAACGTGAAATAGCTGGTGAGGCTGGCGAGGTAGACGTACTTCGAGAAGATCAGCGCGAGCAGGACGGCGATGCCACGCCGCGCCTCGCGCGTGGGTGGAGCGAGTTGCGCGTGCTTGCCGGCGTTGTTCGTCAGCCGGACCAGGCCATGGTGGCGATACCACTGGCCGACGTTCCACAGGATCGCGCAGGACAGCAAGGCGAGCAGCGCGAAGAAGGCCAGGCTCGACTGTCCCCAACGCACCACGACCAGCGCCGCGGCGAGCGGGCCCAATGCCTGGCCGGCGTTGCCACCCACCTGGAACAGCGACTGCGCGAGGCCGTGGCGGCCACCGGAGGCCATCCGTGCCACGCGGGACGATTCGGGATGGAACACCGACGAACCCATGCCCAGCAATGCCGCGCCGGCGAGCAGCAACGGGTAGGCGTGGGCCTTCGACAACACGAGCAGGCCGAACAACGAGAACAGCGTGCCACCGGGAAGCGCCAGCGGCGTGGGACGCCGGTCGGCGTAGAGGCCGATGAGCGGCTGCAGGATCGACGCGGTCATCTGGTATGTCAGCGTGATGAGACCGATCTGGCCGAAGTCGAGTTGGAAGTCGGTCTTCAGGCCCGGGTAAATGGCCGGAAGCAGCGACTGCATCATGTCGTTGAGCAGGTGACAGAAGCTGATCGCGAAGATCACGCCATAGACGGTCGTGTCCGCACGGCGGCCGTCCAGCGCCGCGTCGACGGGGGCTTGCATGGGCTTTCCTGGGGGTAGGGGAGCGAATATGAGAACACGGGCGAGACGACGCGGCCACTGCCGGCGTGATCGCGGGCCCTAGGTCCGGGCGCCGTGGCAATCCGCGCGGATGATGCACTCGACGAGTTCGGCCGGCGGCTTGCCGATTTCCACGCGCATGGCCTCTTCGTCGCCGGGTTCCTCCAGCGTCGCGAGCTGGCTGTCGAGGAGCGCCGGATCGAAGAAGTGTCCTGCCCGGTGGCCGAGGCGGTCGGCCAGCAGTTCGCGCGAGCCATGCAGGTAGACGAACTTCACGTCGTCGTGTCCATCGCGCAAGAAATCGCGATAGCGGTGCTTCAACGCCGAGCACGCCACCACCAGCGACTCGCCCTGCTGCCGGTGGCGATCCATTTCCGCCGCGATGGCGGCGAGCCAGGGCTGGCGGTCCGCATCGTCGAGCGGTATGCCCCGGGCCATCTTGTCGCGGTTGGCCTGGGGATGAAGGTGATCCCCGTCGACGAAGGGCTGGCCCAGCCTTGCCGCCAGGCCCATGCCGATCGTGCTCTTGCCGCTGCCGGAAACACCCATGACGATCGTGATCATGGCCGGAAGCATGCCGTCTTCCGGGCCACGGAATCGTGAACGGCATCGCGTACCATCATTGGCTGGTCCCTTTCGAACCCACGCCATGGAAACCATCGACCTGCGCAGCGATACCGTCACCCAGCCGACCGACGCCATGCGCGAGGCGATGTTGCGCGCGCCGGTCGGCGACGACGTGTACGGCGAGGACCCCACGGTCAACGCCTTGCAGGACCGCATCGCGGCCGACCTGGGTTTCGCCGCGGCGTTATTCGTGCCCACCGGTACCCAGGGCAACCTGCTCGCGCTGATGAGCCACTGCGAACGCGGCGACGAATACATCGTGGGCGCGGATGCGCATACCTATCGCTTCGAAGGTGGCGGTGCGGCGGTGCTGGGTTCGATCCAGCCACAGCCGATCCCGCAGGACGCCGACGGAACCTTGCCCCTGGACAAGGTCGAGGCGGCGATCAAGCCGATCGACCCGCACTTCGCCCGCTCCCGGCTGCTGGCGCTGGAGAACACCTGGCATGGCCGTGTCCTTCCGTTCGACTACCTCGCCTCGGCCCGCGACCTGGCGACACGGCGTGGGCTCGGACTGCACATGGACGGTGCGCGTCTGTACAACGCGGCGATCGCTTATGGCCGTCCGGCTCGCGAGGTCGTGGCGGGTTTCGACAGCGTGTCCGTGTGCCTGTCCAAGGGGCTTGGCGCGCCGGTGGGCTCGGTGTTGCTGGGCAGCGTGGCGCTGATCGACCGCGCTCGCCGCTGGCGCAAGGTCGCCGGCGGTGGCTGGCGGCAGGCGGGCATGCTGGCCGCGGCGGCGATGCATGCGCTCGACCACCATGTGGAACGCCTGGCCGACGACCACGCGCGCGCCAGCCGGCTGGCGAACGGCTTGCGCCGGATCGACGGACTCGAGGTCAAGGGTTGCCATACGAACATGGTCTTCGTCGACGTGCCGCCCGCACGCTTGAAGGACCTCGCCACGCATATGTCCGCGCAGGGCGTGCGACTGAGCATCGGCTATCTGCCGTCGATCCGCCTGGTGACGCACCTGGATATCGACGACACGGCCATCGAACGGACGATCGCCGCGTTCGCTTCGTTCGATTACTGACGCGGCGCCATCAGCTTGCGTTGCAGCGAGTAGAGAAGGGCGGCGTCGGTGAGATCGAGCGTGTCGGTTTCCATCGCGCGGTAATGGCGATGGAAGGCGATGATCGCATTGCGCGGGTTGGATACGTCATAACCGACCAGCCGCATCGCCGCCAGGCTATCGAAGCCGGGCGGCGCGGGGATCGGGCTCGGCTCCGGCCATAGTCCGAAACCGTAGCTGGCGAGCGTCGCCCAGGGGAACAGCACGCTCGGGTCGTTCTTCCGGCCGGGCGCGATGTCGCCATGACCGACCACGGCTTCGCGCGGGATGCCCAGGCGCGTGGTGAGATCGGCCAGCAGTTTCACCAGCGCTTGTATCTGCGGCTGGGTGAATGGGGACACGCCATCGTTGTCGATCTCGATGCCGATGGACGAGGAATTCAGGTCGGTCATGTCGCCCCAGCGCGAGGCGCCCGCATGCCATGCACGGTCGTTGTCGTCGACGAGCTGGTCGATGCGGCCATTGGACTCGACGAGGTAGTGGGCGCTTACCTGGCCTTCGCTGTTACGTGTGCTCAGCACGCGCAGGGCTTCCGCGGCGTCGCCGATCGACGTGTGGTGCAACACGATGATCTGCGCCTTGCGCGCGTTGAAGTTGGGCGACGGTGTCCAATGGGCGAGGGCGCTGCGCTGCGGTGCGACGCGTGGCCCGGTGGCGCAACCGGCCAGACAGGCGATCGCCAGCACGACCGCCGCGAGGCGGAGGCGCCTTGCGACGGTGGCCTTCGTTCGCGTCATTCGACGCGGAAGTCGCTGCTGGTGATGACCCACGCGATCTCCTCGCCCACGTCCCCGGTGTCTTCCCGGGATGCCACCACGATCTGGAGGTCGACGCAATCGTGGCCTTCGGAAAGCCATTCGGTTTTCTCCAGCGCCATGCCGGATTTCTTCAACGCCGCATGCAGGGCGGGCATCGTCGTGGCGAGTAGTTCCGTGCCCTCGTGGGTGAGCTGGCCGCCCAGCACCTCGATGTCGCACAGCTTGTCGTCGAGGAAGCGCAGCCGCAGCCATTCGTCTCCGGCGGCATCGGCGTATTCGTCTTCGTCGTCCCACATGTTTTCGCCGCCGGCCTTCCAGCCGAGTGTGTCGCGAAGTTTCTTTCGCGGCATGCCGAAGAAGATGTCGGTATCGCCGCGGCGGATGCCGCGGCCCGGGACCAGCTCGCAATGTTCCATGGCGTACCTCGTCAGATGGCGCGGGAGACCCGCCGGTGAAGCATGGCGGACCGGCGATACGACAGGCCAGCCGGTCCTGTCCGTGCCGTATCAGGGTTTATGGTCACGGCCGAGGTAGTCCTCGCTCTGCATTTCGATGAGCCGCGATTCGGTGCGGCCGAACTCGGCGCGAACCTTGCGGCCATCGTAGAGTTCCGTGATCGGCGCGGCCGCGGAGAGTACCAGCTTCACGTGGCGGTCGTAGAACTCGTCCACCAGCAGCACGAAGCGCTTGGCCTCGTTTTCCGAGTAGACGGTGAACTGCGGCACGTTGGACAGGATCACGGCCGGATACGACTTCGCCAGTTCGATGTAGTCGGCGACGGCGCGCGGGCCTTCGCAAAGGGCCGCGAAGTCGAACCAGACGATGTTGTCGGCGCGCTTGCGCACCGGCACCTCGCGGCCGCTGAGCAGGATGGAGCCGGCCTCGACGAGGTCGCCCTGCGCCTGGCCCATGAAGATCTTCGTCAGCGAGCGCTCAGCTTCGGGGCCGGGCGGGACGAGGTAGACCGGCGCCTGGCTCAGGGCGCGCAGGCGCCAGTCGTGCGGGGACACCATTTCATGGACCACGCAGTGCTTCTCGATCGCCGCGATGGCCGGCAGGAACCGTGCGCGTTGCAGGCCATCCTTGTAGAGGCCCTTCGGCGGCGTGTTCGAGGTGGTGACCAGGGTGACGCCGCGGGCGAACAGGCCGTCCAGCAGCCCGGCGAGGATCATGGCGTCGCCGATATCGGAGACGAGGAATTCGTCCAGGCACAACACGCGGCACTTCGTGGCGAGGCGTTCGGCCACCTCGTCGAGCGGATTCTGCCGTTCGCCGAGCTCGCGCAGCATGCCGTGTACCTCCAGCATGAAGCGGTGGAAATGCCGGCGAAGTGCGAGACCCGGGGCGAGGCTGGAAACGAAGAGGTCCATGAGGAAGGTCTTTCCCCGGCCGACGCTGCCCCAGAGGTACAGGCCGCGCACGGCGGCGCGCGGTTCGTTGCCGAGCATGCTGCGCAGGCGGCCGAACAATCCGCCACTGGCGGGTTCCGGCGCGCAGAGCGCCGCATGCAGGCGATCGAACTCGGCGATGACCGGCAACTGTGCCGGGTCCGACTCCCAACGATGCCCTGCGATGCCGTCCCGGTAGCGTTCGCCGGGCGTCGATTCCGTGCAGTTCATGCAGCGCGGGGCCCGGGCAACCAGTTCTTCACGCCATTCTTGATGACGCCGCGCAGGTCCATGAGGCGGCGATGGAAGAAATGGCTGGTGTCCTCCATTCTCACCAGTTGCGGCCGAACATCTTCCGGCAGGCTGTCGACCCAGTCGTAGACGGCCTGCGGATCGACGATCTCGTCGGCGTCGCCCATGACCACGAGCCAGTGGCCCGCGGGCAGTTCGATCTGGGCGAAATCCCAGCCACGGCCCGCCACGGGCGGTGCCACGCTGATCAGGGCATCGGCCCCGAGGTGGCTGGCGTTACGCAGGGTCACGTAGCTGCCGAAGGAAAACCCGGCCAGCCACAGGGCGGCGCCGGGACGGACCTTGCGCGCCCAGGCGACCACGGCGGCGAGATCGTCGCTTTCGCCATTGCCACTGTCGAACGCGCCTTCCGACCGGCCCACGCTGCGGAAGTTGAAGATGACCGTATCCATGCCGGACTCGCGCAGCGAGCGCTCGATCATGGTCACCACCTTGTTGTGCATGCTGCCGCCGTCCGTGGACAGCGGATGGCAGATCACGGCGACGCCGTGACGGGCCACGTCGGCGGTGGCGGCCTTGGCTTCGCATTCGAGCTTGCCCGCCGGGCCTGCGAGCGCGAAGCTCATGCTCTCGGCCGGGAAGTGATCCGGCGCTGTAGGTAGAAGTTCGCTCATGCTCTCCATGATACCCGCTGGCTGGCCGGTTCGCGGCGAAGACCGGCGATGAACGTCCTCGCACACGCCTTGTTGGCGGGCGACGACGCGGCCTTGCGCCTTGGCGGCATCATGGGCGACTTCGTGCACGGGACACCCGATCCGGCCATTCCCGAACGGGTCCGCCAGGGTATCCACCTGCACCGCGCGATCGACAGTTTCACCGACAGCCACGACGAGGTACGCGCGGCTCGCGAGCGCTTGCCCGCGCCGTTCCGCCGCTATGCGGGGATCCTCCTCGACATGTGGTTCGATCACTGCCTGGCGCGCGACTTCGCGCACTGGTCCGCGCAGCCCCTGGAGGATTTCTCGACGAACCTGCGTGCGGAGTTGCATGCCGCCGGTCCGCTGTTGCCCGATGCGCTGAAGCGCTTCCTCGGTTACATGGACGCGAACGGCCTTCCGGCCGGCTATGCGCGGGCCGAGGCGATCGCCAAGGCCTTGCGCGGCATATCGCAGCGGCTGTCCCGGGCCAACCCCGTCGGTGACGCCATGCCGCTGCTGATGGCGGAGGACGCCCTGTTGCAGGCCACCTTCGAGCGGTTCTTCCCGCAGCTGCGGGCGTTCGCGAAGGAATGGGTGGCCCGCCTGCCGCCGCTTACTTGACCTGGTCGGCCATCCACTTGACCGTGTTGCCGACTTGTTCGTCGGTCAGGGCCGGGTTGCCGCCCTTGGCCGGCATGTGGTTGCCGTCGGGACCGGTGTAGCCGTCGATGGCGTGCTTGGTGAGGGTGGCGATGCCCTGGGCGATGCGTGCGGACCAGGCGGCCTTGTCACCGAGCTTCGGCGCGCCGGCCACGCCAGCCGTGTGGCAGCTGTGGCACAGGTTGTCGTAGATGGTCTTGCCGTCGGTGCTGCCACCGTAGGCGACCTGCGAGGCGGCGGCCTTCGCGGCGGCTTCCTGGGCGGCCAGCATCGCCGCGCGGCCGGTGTCGCCGGCATAGACGCCGCCCACGGGGGCGATCCGGGCCTCGGTGCGCTTGGCGACGGCCGGGTCCTGATCCTTGGGGATGTTGCTGTAGATGGTATAGGCGATAACCATCAGGACGAGGGCCAGGACACTGAGGCCGGCGGTCAGCCACGAGAACTGACGCATGAAGTTCTGGTCGGACTTGCTCGGAGAACCGCTCACGCATTGACTCCACTGATTTGGGTGTGCCGTCCCCTCCCCGGGATCCGGCGTGCCTGCCGGCCGCAAATGCGGCGTCGAATTTCGCGAGTATAACGGAACCTCCGCGGGAGTCAGCGGTCTGCATGCCGGTGCCGTGCCAGGGGACCGGCCGGGAGACGTGCCGTCAGTCATGCTGTACCCCTGTCAACCGGCATTGTTCAATGCCGTTCACCTACACCTATATTGGCGCCGTCGGGTTTTCACCTTTTGGGGGTATAAACCCCCGTGGCGCACGGCGCGCCGGTCGGACCAGGTATCCCCGTCCGGTCATTCATCCTGGGAGTGTTTTGCATGTCGCGTTTTTGGAAGATCGCGCTGGCCGTCATCGTGGTTCTGGTGATCGCGGGCATATTCGTCGTTCCCCGGCTGCGTCACGCCGAAGGTGCGAACGCAGCCCAGACCCAGGGAGGCAAGGCCAATGGAGAGGGCCAGGGGAAGGACCAGCCGCCCGTGCCGGTCACCGTCGTACCCGTCGCCAGCCAGGATGTGCCCGTCTACCTCACCGCGACCGGTACCGCCCAGGCGCGCAACTCCGTGGTGGTGCGCCCGCAGGTCGGCGGCCAGCTGATGAAGCTCAACTTCCAGGAAGGCCAGGAAGTGAAGCAGGGCGACGTCATCGCCGAGATCGACCCGCGCACCATCCAGTCGCAGTACGACCAGTCCGTCGCCAAGCTGCGCCAGGACCAGGCCGCCGCGGCCACCGCCAAGAACAACCTCGAGCGTTCGCAGAACCTGGTCAGCAAGGGCGGCCAGCAGTACGTGTCCAAGCAGGACCTCGACAACCTCAAGAACACCCTCGACCAGGCCGTCGCCACGGTGGTCGCCGACCAGGCCTCGATCCGCGCCTCGCAGGTGCAGCTGGGCTTCACCAAGGTGATCGCGCCGATCGACGGCCTCGCCGGCATCCGCGCCGTGGACGTCGGCAACATCGTCGCCACCACGGACACGATCGTCACGCTGACCGAGGTCCATCCGATCTACGTCTCGTTCAACCTGCCCGAGAAGAACCTCGACCTGGTCCGCTCCTCCATGCGCGAGGAAGGCGCCACGCCACTCGAGGTCGCCGCGCTCGATCGCGTCGACGCGCACGTGGTGGCCACCGGCAAGCTCGACGTCATCGACAACACCATCGACACCACCACCGGCACGTTCCGCCTGCGCGCGCTGTTCGACAACACCAAGACGGAGCTCTGGCCGGGCCAGTTCGTCAATGCGCGCGTCCGCGTGCGCACGGTGAAGAACGGCCTCGTCGTTCCGGCCCAGGCGGTGCAGCGAGGCCCGGATGGCGACTACGTCTACCTCGTGCAGGGCGACAACACGGTCAAGATGCAGCCCGTGGAAACCGCGACCGAGGTGGGTGACAGCCACATGCTCATCAGCAAGGGCCTGAAGCTCGGCGACAAGGTGGTGACCGAGGGCCAGTTCCGTCTCAAGCCGGGCTCGAAGGTGCAGCCGCTGGCGCCGGGGCAGGTCCCCGCCGCGCCCACGGCCGAGGAATTGAAGGCGAAGAAGGATCAGCAGGGCCGCCAGGGCGGACGCCGCGGCTGATAGCGCTTAGCGCGCGGCGTGTCCACGACGGACGCGCCGCCACGGATCGCAAGGTCCCGACACCAGGAATAGAACGTGGGTTTCTCGACACTCTTCATCCGCCGGCCGATCGCCACCTCGCTGTTGATGGTGGCGGTCCTGTTGCTCGGCATCCTCGGCTACCGGCAGTTGCCGGTGTCGGCGCTGCCGGAGATCGACGCGCCCAGCCTGGTCGTCACCACGCAGTACCCCGGCGCCAGCGCCACCACGATGGCGGCCCTGGTCACCACGCCGCTGGAACGTAACTTCGGCCAGATATCCGGCCTGAACATGATGAGTTCGGACTCGTCGGCGGGCCTGTCGACGATCGTCCTGCAATTCAACATGGACCGCGACATCGACATCGCCGCGCAGGATGTGCAGGCGGCCATCAACCAGGCGCGCGGCACGCTGCCGAACAACCTGCCGTACCCGCCCGTCTACAACCGCGTGAACCCGGCCGATGCGCCGATCATGACGCTGATGCTCACCTCGGACAGCCGTGCGCTGCGCGACGTGAACAACTTCGCCGACTCGATCCTCTCGCAGAAGCTCTCGCAGGTGCAGGGCGTCGGCCTGGTCTCCATCGCCGGCAACGTGCGTCCGGCCGTGCGCATCCAGGTGAACCCGGCCCAGCTGGCCAACCTCGGCCTGACCATGGAGGACGTGCGCAGCGCGCTCACCCAGGCCAACGTCAACGCGCCCAAGGGCACGCTGAACGGCAAGACCCAGTCGTACAGCATCGGCACCAACGACCAGCTGGCCGATGCCGCCGAGTACAAGGGCACGATCATCAGCTACAAGAACGGCGCCCCCGTGCGCCTGTCCGACGTGGCGAACGTGATCGACGGCGTGGAGAACGACCAGCTCGCCGCATGGGCGAACGGCAAGCCGGCCGTGCTGCTCGACATCCGCCGCCAGCCCGGCGCGAACATCGTTCAGACGGTGCAGCAGATCCGCCAGACCATCCCCGACCTGCAGAAGGTGCTGCCGGCCGATGTGCACCTGCAGGTGTTCTCCGATCGCACCATCACCATCCGTGCGTCGGTCGAGGATGTCCAGTTCACCCTGATCCTCACGATCTGCCTCGTCGTCGCGGTGATCTTCGTCTTCCTGCGCCGCCTATGGGCGACGGTGATTCCCTCGGTGGCGGTGCCCCTGTCGCTCATGGGCACGTTCGGCGTGATGGCCTTCGCCGGCATGTCGCTGGACAACCTCTCGCTGATGGCGTTGGCGGTCGCGACCGGTTTCGTCGTCGACGACGCCATCGTGATGATCGAGAACATCGTCCGCTACATCGAGCAGGGCCAGGATGCCAAGACCGCCGCCGAGGTGGGTGCGAAGGAGATCGGCTTCACGGTGCTCTCGCTGACCGTCTCGCTGATCGCGGTGTTCCTGCCACTGCTGTTGATGCCGGGCGTCACCGGCCGCCTGTTCCACGAGTTCGCCTGGGTGCTGACCATCGCCGTGGCGATCTCGATGCTGGTCTCGCTGACGCTCACGCCGATGATGTGCGCGTACCTGCTCAAGGCCGACCAGCTGCCGGACGCGGACGACGCCCACGAACACGCCGCGGCCGCCGGCAAGCACACCACCTGGTCGCGCATCGTCGACGGCTACGGCCGAAGCCTCGACTGGGTGCTCGCCCACCGCCCGTTGACGATGATCGTCGCGGCGCTCTCGGTGGCGCTCACGGTCGTCCTCTACATCGTGATCCCCAAGGGCTTGTTGCCCGAGCAGGACACCGGCCTCATCACCGCCGTCGTGCAGGCCGACCAGAACGTCGCCTTCCCGCAGATGGAGACGCGCACGAAGGCCGTGGCCGACGCGCTCGGCAAGGACCCCGCCGTGTCCGGCGTGGCGGCCTTCATCGGCGCGGGCTCGGTCAATCCGACCCTCAACCAGGGCCAGATCTCGCTGGTGCTGAAGGATCGCGGCGATCGCGACAGCCTCGACGAGGTGTTGCCGCGCTTGCAGGAAGCCGCCTCGCACATCGCCGGCGTGGCGTTGTACCTGAAGCCGGTGCAGGACGTGACGCTGGACAGCCAGGTGTCCGCCACCGAATACCAGTATTCGCTGTCCGCCGTGGATTCGACCGCGCTGGCGGGTTATGCGCAGCAGATGACCTCCGCCTTGCGCAAGCGCGAGGAACTGGCCGATGTCGACAGCAACCTGGCCGACAAGGGCAATGCGCTGAAGCTCACCATCGATCGTGACAGCGCCAGCCGCCTCGGCGTGCCGGTGCAGACGATCGACGACACCTTGTACGACGCCTACGGGCAGCGGCAGATCTCCACGATCTTCACGCAGCTCAACCAGTACCGCGTGGTGCTGGAGGTCTCGCCGGAATACCGTACCAGCACCGACCTGCTGAACAAGCTCACCGTGCGCGGCAATGGCAACGGCGCGCTGACCGGTTCCAACGCCACCAGCTTCGGCCAGGTCGCCTCGAGCAACTCGGCCACGCCGGCGGGTATCGGCAACACCGGCAACGTCGGCTTCCAGGTCGGCGGTGGTGGCACCATCCCGCTGGCCGCGCTCGCCAGCGCCCAGGTCACCAGTGCGCCGCTGGTGGTCAGCCACCTGCAGCAGCTGCCGGCGGTGACGATCTCGTTCAACCTCGCGCCGGGCTACTCGCTGTCGTCGGCGGTGGACGCGATCCACGAGGTGGAGAAGGAACTGAACTTCCCGCCGGAAGTACGTGGTCAGTTCATCGGCAAGGCCGCCGAGTTCTCGTCCTCGGTGGGCGACGAAGTGCTCCTGTTGCTGGCCTCGATCATCGTCATCTACATCGTGCTGGGCGTGCTCTACGAGAGCTACATCCATCCGCTGACGATCATCTCCACGCTGCCGCCGGCCGGCGTCGGCGCGCTGCTCGCCCTGCTCCTTTGCGGCATGAGCCTGTCGGTGGACGGCATCGTCGGTATCGTCCTGCTGATCGGCATCGTGAAGAAGAACGCGATCATGATGATCGACTTCGCCATCGAGGCGAAGCGCACCGGCCTGAACGCGCAGGACGCCATCCGCCGTGCCTGCCTGCTGCGCTTCCGTCCGATCATGATGACCACCGCCGCGGCGCTGCTCGGCGCGCTGCCCCTGGCCCTGGGCAACGGCATCGGTTCGGAACTGCGCAAGCCGCTGGGCGTATCGATCGTCGGCGGCCTGCTGCTTTCGCAGCTGGTCACGCTCTACACCACGCCGGTGATCTACCTCTACATGGAGCGCTTCTCCGACTGGCTGGCCGAGCGCAAGCGACGACGCGCCCTGGCGCACGGCATCGAACCGCAAACCGCGGGCTGATGACGGATCGTCCCTTCCCAAGGAAATACCCCTTCTTCGCCGGACGGTTCGCCGCCCGGCGAAACCTTTTTCCGGTTGGCGCGTTAGGCAGGGAATGCCCACCGCCATCCCGCTCCCCATGAGCCGCTTCGCCCCATGAACATTTCCGGCCCCTTCATCCGCCGTCCCATCGGCACTTCGCTGCTGGCGATCGGTATCTTCGCGGTCGGCATCATCTGCTATGCGTTGCTCGGCGTGGCCGCGCTGCCGAACATCCAGTTCCCGGCGATCTTCGTCCAGGCGCAGCAATCCGGCGCCGACGCGAGCACGATGGCCTCCACCGTGGCCGCGCCGCTGGAACGCCACCTGGGCCAGGTGCCGGGCGTGGAATCCATGCGCTCGAACAGTTCCGAAGGCAGCGCCTTCGTGTTGTTGTTCTTCCAGAACGGCACCAATATCGACGCCGCCGCGCGCGACGTGCAATCCGCCATCAACGCCGCCCAGCCCGACCTGCCGCCGGGCTTGTTGAACGCGCCGTCGTATACCAAGGCCAACCCGAACGACGATCCCATCATCGTGCTGGCGCTCACCTCCGACACGGTGGCGCCGACCGCGCTCTACAACGTGGCGGATTCGATCCTCGCCCAGCGCCTGCGCCAGCAGGAAGGCATCGCCACCGTCGATATCGCCGGCAGCGCCACGCCCGCCATCCGCGTGGACGTGAACCTGCGCGCGCTGAATGCGATGGGGCTGTCGCCGGACCAGCTGCGCAACGCCCTCACCGCCGCCAACGTGACCTCGCCGCAGGGCTTCCTCAGCGACGGCGTCACCACCATGGCGGTGACGGCGACCGACTCACTGCACACGGCCGAAGAGTTCGCCAACCTGATCATCGGCGTGAACAACGGCGTGCCGATCCGCCTGTCCGACATCGCCAAGGTCTACGACGGGCAGCAGGATGCCTACCAGGCGGCCTGGTTCAACGGCAAGCCCGGCATCCTGATGTACGTCTACAGGAAGGCCGATGCGAACGTCATCGAGACGGTGGACCGGATCAAGGCACAGATGCCGACGATGCAGGCATGGCTGCCGGCCGGCGTGCAGCTGCATTCGTTCTTCGATGGCACGCCGACCATCCGCGCCTCGCTGCACGAGGTGCAGGCCACGCTGCTGATCAGCCTCGCCATGGTCATCATGACGATGGCTTTGTTCCTGCGGCGATTGGCGCCGACGGTGATCGCGGGCCTCGCCGTGCCGCTCTCGCTGGCCGGCGCGTTCGTGGTGATGTATGCGTTCGGCTATACCTTGAACAACCTCACCTTGCTGGCCCTGGTGATCGCGATCGGTTTCGTCGTCGACGATGCCATCGTGGTGATCGAGAACGTCATCCGGCACATGGACGAGGGGATTCCACGCTTCGAGGCGGCCTTGCTCGGCGCGCGCGAGATCGGCTTCACCATCGTCTCGATCACCGGCTCGCTGGTGGCGGTGTTCATTCCGTTGCTGCTCGCCCCGGGCATCATCGGCATGTTCTTCAAGGAATTCACGATAACGCTGGTGGCGGCGATCGTGGTGTCGGCGATCGTGTCGCTGACCCTGACCCCGTCCTTGTGCGCCCACTTCCTCACGGCGCACAAGGACGACAAGCCGGAATCGAAGCTGGGCCAGGCACTGGAGCGGATGCACGAGCGCCTGCTCGGGATGTACCGAGTGGCACTGGACTGGACCCTGCGCCACGCCTTGTTCATGGCGATCACGCCCTTGGTGCTCGTCGGGGTAACCTTCCTGCTCTTCGGCATGGTCAAGGGAGGCTTCTTCCCGCCGCAGGACACCGGCCTGATCGGTGCCCGCGCCACGTCCAGTTCCACGGTGTCGTTCGGCGAAATGAAGGTGCGCCAGGCCCGTCTCACCCAGATGCTGCTGGACGATCCCGCCGTGAAGGCGGTGGGTTCGCGCCTCGGCACCAGCCGCACGGGGTCCAGCGGCTTCTTCAACATCGAGCTGAAGACCATGGCGGAAGGGCGCAAGGAGAGCACCTTCGTCGTGCTCGACCGGCTGTCGGCCAAGGCCAACAAGTATCCCGATCTCAACCTGCGCCTGCGCCCGATCCAGGACCTGCCCACCGGCGGTGGCGGTGGCAACACGCAGGGCGGCCAGTATTCGGTGTCGCTGAAGGGCAACGACATCGTCGAGTTGCAGACCTGGCTGCCCAGGCTGGTCGACGCGCTGAAGAAGAACCCGATGCTGAAGGATGTCGGCAGCGACATCGATGCCGCGGGCCTGCGCCAGAACATGGTGATCGACCGCGACACGGCCGCGCGCCTGGGGGTGTCCATCGGCGACATCGACGGCGCGCTCTACAACGCCTTCGGCCAGCGCGCGGTCTCGACGATCTACTCGGATATCAACCAGTACCGCGTGATCGTCAACGCGCTGCCGCAGATGGCGGCCACGCCCGAGTCGTTGAACCAGATCTACGTGCGTTCCAGTTCCGGCGCGATGATCCCGATGACGGCGGTGACCAAACAGGTGCCGGGGCTCGCGCCCACCCAGATCGTGCACGAGGACCAGTACACGAGCATGGGAGTCAGCTTCAACCTCGCGCCCAACGTCAGCATGGGCGAGGCGATGGAGATCATCCAGAAGACCATCGACGGCATGCGCATGCCCGGTGACATACGCCTCGACGCCGGCAGCGATTTCCGCCGGTTCCAGCAGTCGCAGAGCGACATGCCGTTGTTGATCCTGGCCGCGATCATCACGGTCTACCTCCTGATGGGCATGCTCTACGAGAGCCTCATCCACCCGGTGACCATCCTCTCGACCCTGCCGGCCGCGGGCGTGGGCGCGCTTGCCGCGCTGGTCATCACCGATACCGAACTGTCGGTAATCGCGATGATCGCCCTGGTGCTGCTGATCGGCATCGTGAAGAAGAACGCGATCATGATGATTGACTTCGCCCTCGTGGCGCAGCGCGAGCACGGGCTCGATTACAAGGGCGCCATCCGCGAGGCCTGCCTGGTCCGCTTCCGCCCGATCATGATGACGACGATGGTGGCGATCCTGGCCGCCACGCCGCTGGCGATCGGCCTGGGCGAGGGCGCCGAACTGCGCCGTCCGCTGGGTATCGCCATGATCGGCGGCCTGGTGATCTCGCAGAGCCTGACCTTGCTCTCCACGCCGGCGCTGTACGTGATCTTCGCCTGCCTGTCGGAGCGCTGGAAGGCGCGCAAGGCGCGGCGCAAGGAGCGGAAGAGGGAGCGCCGCGCCTTGCGCGCCGCCGGCACCTGAATCGCCGACAGGGTCGGCTCCCACCAAACACCGTTGATGGTTGATGGCCTGACGGACCTGGGTGGGAAGCCGCTTCAGCGGCGATCCCGCGGCAGCGGGCCAGGTTACGGCAAGCACCTTTCCCACCCGGCACAACAGCCATGCCCCCCGATCGCTTTCCCCCTCCCGCCGAATCGGGCCACAATGGACAGGTTTCCCGCTCGCCGGCGCGCCCTCGTGGCCTGCGCCGGTGCGCCCCATGACCTGGCCCACTCAAGCATAAGGCTCGCCGAATCATGTCCAGCTCGCCCAAGATCATCTATACGCTCACCGACGAAGCACCGTTCCTCGCCACCGCCTCCTTCCTGCCGATCGTCGAAGCCTTCGCCGGCACCGCGGGCGTGGCGGTGGAAACGCGTGACATCTCGCTCGCCGGCCGCATCCTGGCGCAGTTCCCGGAGCGCCTCACGGACGCGCAGAAGATCGGCGACCACCTCGCCGAGTTGGGCCAGCTGGCCACCACGCCGGAAGCCAACATCATCAAGCTGCCGAACATCAGCGCCTCCGTGCCGCAGATGAAGGCCGCCATTCGCGAACTGCAGTCGCAGGGCTACAACTTGCCCGACTACGTGGATGCCCCCTCGACAGACGAGGAGAAGGAAACCAACGCGCGTTACGGCAAGGCCATGGGCAGCGCCGTGAATCCCGTGTTGCGCGAAGGCAATTCCGATCGCCGTGCGCCGCTTTCGGTCAAGAACTACGCACGCAAGCATCCGCATCGCATGGGCAAGTGGTCGCCGGAGTCGAAATCGCACGTCGCGCACATGGATGGCGGCGATTTCTACGGCAGCGAGAAGTCGGCCACGCTGGACAAGGCGGGTAGCTTGCGCATCGAATTCATCGGCAAGGACGGCGCGACGAAGGTCCTGAAGGACAAGCTCGCGGTGAAGGCCGGCGAGATCGTCGATGCCGCCGTGATGAGCCGCAAGGCGCTGGCGACCTTCATCGACGCGCAGATCGCGGACGCGAAGGCCAAGGGCGTGCTGTTCTCGCTGCACCTGAAGGCCACGATGATGAAGGTCTCCGACCCGATCATGTTCGGCATCGTGGTGCGCGAGTTCTACAAGGACGTGCTGGCGAAGCACGCCGACGCGCTCAAGCAGGTGGGCTTCGACGCCAACAACGGTATCGGCGACCTCTATGCACGGCTGGACAAGCTGGACGCGGGCACGCGCGCGCAGATCGAGGCCGACCTGAAGGCGGAGTATGCGCAGCGTCCCGCCTTGGCGATGGTCAATTCCGACAAGGGCATCACCAACCTGCACGTGCCCAGCGACGTGATCGTCGACGCCTCGATGCCGGCGATGATCCGCGACTCCGGCTGCATGTGGAATGCGGAAGGCAAGTTGCAGGACACCAAGGCGGTCATTCCCGATCGTTCCTACGCGGGCGTCTACCAGGCCGTGATCGAGGATTGCGTCGCGCACGGCGCGTTCGATCCGGCCACGATGGGCAGCGTGCCGAACGTCGGCCTGATGGCGCAGAAGGCCGAGGAATACGGTTCGCACGACAAGACCTTCCAGATCCCCGCCGACGGTACGGTTCGCGTCGTCGCGGACGATGGCGCCGTCGTGTTCGAACATGCCGTCGAGGCGGGCGACATCTGGCGCATGTGCCAGACCAAGGATGCACCGATCCAGGATTGGGTGAAGCTCGCGGTGCAGCGCGCGCGCCTCTCCGCCACACCGGCGGTGTTCTGGCTGGACGCCGACCGCGCCCACGATGCCCAGGTCATCGCCAAGGTGCAGCGCTACCTCAAGGACCACGACACCAGTGGCCTCGACATCCGCGTGCTTTCGCCGGTGGAGGCGACGACGTTTTCTCTCGAGCGCATCCGCAAGGGTGAAGACACCATCTCCGTCACCGGCAACGTGCTGCGCGATTACCTGACCGACCTGTTCCCCATCATGGAACTGGGTACCTCCGCGAAGATGCTCTCCGTCGTGCCGCTGATGGCCGGCGGTGGCCTCTTCGAGACCGGCGCGGGTGGTTCGGCACCGAAGCACGTGCAGCAGTTCGTCGAGGAAGGCTACCTGCGCTGGGATTCGCTGGGTGAATTCCTGGCCCTGGCCGCCTCGCTGGAACACCTCGCCGAGCGCTACGACAACAAGCACGCCCGCGTGCTGGCGAAGACGCTGGACCAGGCCAACGGCCGCTTCCTCGACAGCGACAAGTCACCCGCCCGCAAGGTTGGCGAGATCGACAACCGCGGCAGCCATTTCTACCTGGCGCTGTATTGGGCCGAGGCGCTGGCCGCACAGGACGACGACGCGGACCTGAAGGCCAAGTTCACCACGGTGGCCAAGACCCTGGCCGAGAACGAGGCGAAGATCGTCGCGGAACTCAACGGTGCGCAGGGCAAGCCCGTGGAGATCGGCGGCTATTACCACCCGGACATGAAGCTGGTGAGTGCCGCGATGCGTCCGAGCGCCACGTTCAACGCGGCGCTGGATGTGTTGGTGGCTTCGCGCTGACGGGTAGGACTGGGCGAGCCTGGTTGCCACCAGTCTCTATGCCATTGATCAATAGGCGCTGGCGGCCTTGAGGGTCGCCAGGTCCGGCGGCGTCAACTCGAGTGTCGCCGCCTTCGCGATCTCGTCCAGTTGTTCCAGCGAGGTGGCGCTCGCGATGGCGGCGGCGATCGAGGGTTGCGCCATCACCCATGCCAGCGCCACCTGGGCCGGCTTCGCGTCGCGGGTCTGTGACACCTCGTCCAGCGCCGCCAGGACGCGATAACCGCGGTCGTTGAGGTACGCCTTCACCTTGCCGCTCCGGGCGCTGCTCTTGGACAGGTCGGCCTCGCTGCGGTATTTGCCGCTGAGGAAGCCACTGGCCAGCGAGTAATAGCTGATCACGCCGATCTCTTCTTTCACGCATAGCGGTTGCAGCGCTTCCTCGAAGCCCTTGCGGTCCATGAGGTTGTATTCCGGCTGCATCGACTCGTAACGCGCCAGGCCCTTCGATGCACTCGTGCTCAAGGCATCGTCCAGCCGCGTGGCGTCATAGTTCGAAGCGCCGATCACACGCACCTTGCCCGCATTCACCAGGTCGTCGAACGCGCGCAAGGTCTCTTCGAGAGGCACCTTCGGATCGTCCTCGTGCGACTGGTAGAGGTCGATGTGGTCGATTTGCAGGCGGCGCAGGGAATCCTCCACCGCCTCCTTGATATTGGTCGGCGCCAGTCCGGGATAACGCGCCCATTTGCCCACCTTGGTGGCGACGATCACCTTGTCGCGCTTGCCGCTCTTCTTCAGCCACTTGCCGATGATCGTCTCGGATTCGCCGCCTTCGTTACCCGGCACCCAGGCCTCGTAGACATCGGCCGTGTCGATGAGGTTGAAGCCGTGGTCCACGAAGGCATCGAGGAGGTCGAACGAGCGTGCTTCGTCGACACTCCAGCCAAAGACGTTGCCGCCGAAGGCGAGCGGGCCGACCCGCAGGGGCGAACGCCCGAGGTTGCGTAACTTCATGCGTCATCTCCGATGAGGGCGGAAACCCCCATGATGACGCAAGGCAGGTTCAGGCCGCGTGTTTCAGCAGGTGGCGCAAGCAGGCTTTCCCGGGAGTCTTAATCCCGGCTGCACGCTCTCCTTGCGGGGAGCCGCGGAGGCCTGCGGAGCGCCTGCGCCGCGATCGATGACGGTTTCGTCACGGCCGAGCCGGAGCACGAGTTCGCGATTGACGATGTGGCCGTGCATGAAGGCAAGGCCGGTGAAGATCGATGCCATGACACCCTCCCATTACACCGTTCGCAACGACTTGCGGCTTTCGGTGAGGTAAAGGGTGCCCGTTCTAACGCGGGCCAAAAAGCGATATGTTTGCAACCCGGCCTTGAGGAATTTTCACATGTCCCGCCTCCCGCTCGGTCTGCTTCAGGGGTTCGTCCTGGTCGCCCGCACGGGCAAGCTGTCACGTGCGGCGGAACAGCTGAACCTCACCGTCAGCGCGTTGAGCCACCAGATACGCAACCTCGAGGAACGCCTGGGACGCTCCCTGTTCGATCGTGGGCCGCGCGGCGTCACCCTGACCGCCGACGGTGCCAACCTGCTCGAAGCCATCGGCCATCATTTCGAGGGCATCGAGCACGCGTTGAGCCGTTACGAAGGACGCCATCAGGACGCGGTGACGCTGAGCATCATGCCCTCGGTGGCGTCGAGCTGGCTGGTGCCTCGCCTGCCGCGTCTCGTGGGCAAGCATCCGGAACTGGAACTCAGTCTGCATTCGTCCGTGTCGGTGGTCGATTTCGACCGTGAACCCACCGTGGACCTGGCTTTCCGCTACGGTCTCGGCGCGTGGCCGCGCACGAAGGCGGACCGCCTGTTCGACGAGTACATCGTCCCCATCGCCAGCCCGTCCCTGGTACGCCGCATGGGCGGCTTGCCGGATACCTCGCTCGCGGGATGGCCTCTGCTCGGCGATCCGTCCGGCCGCTGGAACGACTGGGCGGAGACCTTCGGCATGCCGCTGCCGTCGCGCTACGTCGCGCGCTTCGACAACACCGAACACTTGCAGCGCGCGGTGCTCGAAGGCATGGGCGTGGCGTTGGGCCGCCTGGTCATGGCGCGCTCGCTGATCGAATGCGGCGCGTTGACGGTGCTGTGCAAGGAGCGCATGCGGGTCGCCGAGGCGTATTACCTCGTCTATCCGAAGCGCTCGGAAGCGCATACCGGCGTGGCGCGTTTTCGCGAGTGGCTGCTGGCCGAGGCGGCCGAGTACGAGGCCGGTATCAAGCACGGCTTGCCGCTGCCGGCCTGAATCATCCCGGATGACGAGTTTCGCTTGACCGCGCTTCGCTGCGGCGCGACAATCCCCCGGCTACCGCACGGGGTCTCGTGCGGCGGCAACCCTCTTAGCTTATCCAGGCATATGGACGTCTACCCTAGTCGACGCGCCGGCTCCCGCACGCATCGGGTCCCGGCGCTGGCAAAACTCATCGCCCGCGGCGACCGCACCCGGTCGGCCGGCGCTTTCCTCCGCTAGGGAAAGTCCGGCTCACCTCGTCGGAAGCCGTGAGCTTCCGTTATTCGAGGATTGAGCCATGAACCTCCAGCTCGACAAGACCGCGCCGCGCATGTTCGGCCGCCGTCTCGCTTTCGCACTCGCCCGCCGTCGCGCCACCGGCCCGGTGCCGGCCAAGCGCACGATCACCGTGCCGCGCTCGCTCGACACCGCTGAAAGCTCGTTGAAACCCGCGGAAGGCAAACTTCCGAGGCCATGAACAGCGACATAGACACTACGGCGCGGCTTACGCCGTCCGCCGTCGATATCCATAGCGACACCGAACGTCGGCCCCGCGCCGGCGCGCTCGCCTTCGGCTAACCGCCGACGGCCGCTCGCGCCTGACCGGACCGCGCGTCCGGAGAGGTAGCGAGCCATGAAGATCCACACCTCGCAGGCGGCCGTCGCCGCCAAGATCTACACCCAGGCCACCGCGGACGCCTATCGTCCCGCGGATGAATTGCTGCGTGCGCTGGACGCACGGCCGGATGGCCTCGACGAGGCCGCCATCGCCGAGCGCCTCGACCGCGACGGTATCAACGAAGTGGGCCACGAGAAACCGCCGCACTGGTCGATCCAGTTGCTGCGTGCCTTCCGCAATCCCTTCATCATCGTGCTGCTCGTGCTCGCGGGGGTGCAGCTGTTCACCGAGCCCGACGACGTCACCGGTCCCGTCATCATCGCGGTGATGGTGGCGATCAGCGTGCTGCTGTCGTTCACCCAGGAATTCCGTTCCTCGCGCGCGGCGGAGAAGCTGAAGGCGATGGTGCGCAACACGGCCACCGTCACCCGCCGCGCGGACGACGGCCACGCCGAGCGCATCGAAGTACCGGTCGAGGAACTCGTCGTCGGCGACATCGTCCACCTCGGTGCCGGCGACATGGTGCCCGCCGACCTGCGCCTGCTGGCGACGAAGGACCTCTTCATCAGCCAGGCCATCCTCACCGGCGAGTCGATCCCGGTCGAGAAAGCCGCGCCCAACGGCACCACGGCAGGCGATACCTCGTCCGGGCCGCTCGACCTGCCGACGATCTGCTACATGGGCACCAACGTGGTGTCCGGCACCGCCACCGCCGTGGTGTTGGCGACGGGCGGGCGCACCTACCTGGGATCGTTGGCGCACACCCTTTCGGGCGAGCGCGTGCAGACCAGCTTCGACCGGGGCATCTCTTCGGTGAGCTGGCTGCTGATCCGCTTCATGGCGGTAATGGTGCCCGTGGTTTTCCTCATCAACGGCTTCGACAAGCACGACTGGCTGGAAGCCTTCATGTTCGGGCTTTCGGTGGCGGTGGGCCTGACGCCGGAAATGCTGCCGCTGATCGTCACCGCCAACCTCGGCAAGGGCGCCCTCGCCATGTCGAAGCGCAAGGTGGTGGTGAAGCGCCTCAATGCGATCCAGAACTTCGGCGCGATGGACGTGTTGTGCACGGACAAGACCGGCACCCTGACGCTGGACAAGATCGTGCTCGAGCGCCACGTCGACCTCAATGGCGACGATTCGGATGAAGCGCTGGAATACGGCTACCTCAACAGCCGTTTCCAGACGGGCCTGCGCAACCTGATGGACAAGGCGGTCCTGGCCCACCGCGATCTCGAGCCGGTGGCCCATCGTTTCCACGTGGTGGACGAGATTCCCTTCGACTTCCAGCGCCGCCGCATGTCGGTGGTCGTGGCGGATGGGAAGGGCGAGCAGCTGCTGGTCTGCAAGGGCGCGGTCGAGGAGATGCTGGCGATCTGCAGCGAGGCGCGCATCGGCGACGTGACCGAACCGATGACGGCCGAGAAGCGCACCGAGATCCGCGCGATGACCCGTCGCCTCAACGAGGACGGCCTGCGCGTGCTGGTCGTGGCCGTCCGCCGCGATCCGACGGGCGAGCGCGCCTATGGCGTGGCCGACGAGCAGGGCCTCACGGCCGTCGGCTGCCTGGCCTTCCTCGATCCGCCCAAGGACTCGGCCGCCACCGCCATCCGCGCGCTCAACCACCATGGCGTGGCGGTGAAAGTGATCACCGGCGACAACGAGGCGGTGACGCGGAAGATCTGTACCGAGGTGGGCCTCGACGTGGAAGCGTCGGCGCAGGGCCGCGACATCGAGCAACTGGACGACGAGGCGCTCGACGCGATGGTGGAGAAGACCACCGTCTTCGCGAAGATGTCGCCGGTGCAGAAGGCCCGCGTGGTCCGGTCGCTCCAGCGCAAGGGCCATACCGTCGGCTTCCTCGGCGACGGCATCAACGATGCGCCCGCCCTGCGCGATGCCGACGTGGGTATCTCGGTCGATACCGCGACGGATATCGCGAAGGAGTCGGCGGATATCATCCTGCTGGAAAAGAACCTCATGGTGCTGGAGGAGGGCGTGATCGAGGGACGGGTCACCTTCGGCAACATCATGAAGTACATCAAGATGACGGCCAGCTCGAACTTCGGCAACGTGTTCAGCGTGCTGGTGGCGAGCGCCTTCCTGCCCTTCCTGCCCATGCTGCCGTTGCAGATCCTCGTGCAGAACCTGCTCTACGACCTGTCCCAGCTGTCGATTCCTTTCGACCGCATGGACGAGGACTACCTGCGCCAGCCGCGCAAGTGGGACGCCGGCGACATCGGCCGTTTCATGGTCTGGATCGGGCCGGTCAGCTCGGTGTTCGACATCACCACGTTCTGGCTGATGTGGCACTGGTTCGGCGCCAACGACGTCGCCCACCAGTCGCTGTTCCAGTCGGGCTGGTTCATCGAGGGCCTGCTCTCGCAGACCCTGATCGTGCACATGATCCGCACGCGGCGCATTCCGTTCCTGCGCAGCATGGCGTCCGCGCCGGTGCTGGCGTTGACCGGCGCGATCATGGTCGTCGGCATGTTGATTCCGTACTCGGGCCTCGGCGCGCGCATCGGCATGCATCCCTTGCCGGGTATCTATTTCGCCTGGCTGGCGCTGACGTTGGTGTGCTACTGCGTGCTCACGCAGGTGGTGAAGACGATCTACATCCGGCGCTACGGTCGCTGGCTATAGATCCTTCCTACCCCACGGTTGGCCGGGTGGCTACACGCGCGCGTGGGCGGAGAGGGACATACGCGTCGTCGCGATGAAGGTCTCATGGTGGCTCCTCAACCAAGGAGTCACCATGATGCTTCGACACACGCTCGCCGCCGTCCTCTTCGTCCTGCCCGCCGCCGCCTTCGCCCAGGTCGCGCCCACGCCCGCCCGCTATGTCGACGCCATCGACTGGCCGGCATCGGAACAGGGCATGGACCGCTTCTTCGAGGCGGAAGTCCGGCTCAACGCCGGCTTCGACAAGATCTGCGGCGACACCTTCTGCGAAGGCGAATACGGCAATCTCCGCCCGATGCAGCTTCGCTGTTCGGTCGACAGCACCAAGGGCACCATGAAGCAGTGCCTCTGGCTGTTCTCGGGCAGCACCGCCGCGGTGAATCCGAAATCCGGTGCCGTGCAGACCGCGGCCAAGCTCTTCAAATGCAAGCTCCTGCTCGCCAAGGACACCCCGGTGGACAAGTTCTACGAGGTGATGAACGGCGACGACGCGCTGCACGCGAAGTTGCCGATGTCGCGTTACTCCGTCTACGACGGGTTGGTCGGTTGCCTGTAACCACCGTTTCACAGCGTTGATCCACCGTCCCGCCGCACGCCTACTGGCGGCGGGGCGGTTACGCTGGTTTGCTCGATGCACCCACCATCGAGGTCACGCCATGCGCATCCACCATCTTCTCGTCCTGCTGGCCCTCATGGCCGCCGTTCCCTGCGCCGCCGCCGATGCGCCCAAGGCCGAGATCGAACAGGTGGTGACGCGTTTCCAGGCGTCACTGAAAACCCACGATCGCGCCGCACTGGCAAGCCTCTTCCTCGCCGACAGCAAGGCATGGTGGACCGTGCTCGGTGACGAAAGCTACCGCAAGGTCAAGGCGAAGCACCCGGAAGCCGCCCGCTACAAGACAGGTACCTGGCAGGAATTCGCCGACTACGTCGGCGGCACCAAGGCCAGTATCGAGGAGCGCTTCCACGACGTTCGCATCGAGACCGACGGCAGCGTGGCCTCGGTCTACTTCGATTTCGAATTCGTGGCCGATGGCAAAGTGGGTAACAAGGGCGCGGAAACCTGGCAGCTGATCCGCACCGACGACGGCTGGAAAATCGCCTCCATGCTGTACTCCTCCAACTTCTGACCGATACTGCGGGCACGGAAGCCACGGGCAAGCCCATGCGTGAAGATCGCAGCGTGACGGTGTCGCCGGGCATGGCCTGGGTCGCGGGCCTGCCCGTACTGGGCTGCATGCTGGTCATGGGCTTGCCGTCGGTCGGCGATGCGCACGTGCTGGCGTTCCGGCTCTTTTACGCCGTCGCCTACCTGTTCTGGATCGTGCCGGTGGGTTGGCTGCAGCGCTGGCTGTGGCGGCGCGGCGCCGGTGGGTGGACGATGGCCGCCGTGCTCCTCCCGGCTACCTATGCGATGTCGGTGTCGAACGCCTTGATCGCCTTGCGTTTCATCGCCAACGAGGACGCGCGGGCACGCCTGGGCTGGACCTGGGTGTTCGGCGGGCTGGACGGTTGCTGGCTTGCCCTCATCGCGTTCTGCGGGTTACAGGCGATCGTGCTGCACCGTGCGGCCCTGCAAGCCGAGGGTGAGCGCGTGAGGCTCGCGGGGCTCGCGGCGCGTGATGCCGAACTGCGCGCCTTGCGCTACCAGCTGCAGCCGCACTTCCTCTTCAATACCCTCAACGCGATCTCCGCCCTCGTCGCCGACGATCGAAAGCGGGAAGCCAGCCGGATGATCGCCCGCCTCGGCGACTTCCTCCGCGCCACGCTGGAGGAAACCCGTGGGCACGAAGTCAGCGTGGCCGAGGAAATCGCTTTCACCTCCACTTACCTGGATATCGAAAAAGCCAGGTTGGGCGATCGCCTGCGCGTGGACATGCGGGCGGGGCCGGATGTCCTCGACGCGATCCTGCCGTACCTGCTTCTCCAGCCGTTGGTCGAGAACGCGATCCGGCATGGCATCGCGCCGCGGGGAACCGTGGGTACGCTGGCCATCCACATCGTCCGGGATGACGACCGCCTACGCGTGACCGTCGACAACGATATACCGTTCCCTACGGACAGCCAGGCGACGGGCGTCGGGCTGGCAAACGTACGCGCACGGCTGGACGCGCTGTATCCCGGCGCATACCGTTTCGAGGCCGGGCTCGTCGAAGCGACATGGCACGTCGCGATCGAACTGCCATGGCGGGTCGCGAATGCCGCGCGGGTCGCCGCATGATCCGCGTGGCGGTGGTGGACGACGAGCCGCTGGCCCGCGCTGGCGTCCTGGCGCGTCTGCGTGGCGAGCCCGATGTCGCGGTGGTCGGCGAATTCGCGGATGGGCATGAACTCGCCGCGCTGCGCCGTCATTCGGTGGACGTGGCGATCGTGGATGTCCAGATGCCGGGACGCGATGGACTCGCCGCCCTGGCGGCGATTCCGGTGGCCGAACGTCCGCTTGCCATTCTTCTCACGGCGCACGAGCACTTCGCCGTACGCGCCTTCGAACTCCAGGCGGTGGATTACCTGCTGAAGCCCATCGACGACGAACGTTTCGGCGAAGCGATCGACCGGGTGCGGCGGCAGCTGCGTGGCCAGACGGTGGCCGCGACGACACAGCGCTTCGCCATCCGGACGGGGTCGAAACTGAGCTTCATCGACGCGAACGACGTCGAATGGATCGAGGCCGACGGCGACTACGCCGTCTTGCACGTCCAGGGACAGCGCCATCTGCTGCGCGAACCACTACACGCGCTTTCGCGCCAGCTCGACCCCACCCGATTCGTGCGCGTGCACCGGTCGGCGATCGTTCGCATCGACCAGGTGGAGGAACTGCGTCCGCGACCGAATCGCGACGCGGTATTGCGCCTGCGCGATGGTACGGCACTCAGGGCGAGCCGAACTTATATCGAGACCTTGCTCGCGGCGCTGCACCGCGTCGCCTAGTGCCGGGTCGCCCAGGCCGACGATGCGGACGGCAAGGCTTCGGGAGACGCGGATTCGGGTTCATCAGGCAAGGCGATCTCGACGCGGTTGCGCCCGGCGGCCTTGGCCCGGTAGAGCGCCTCGTCCGCCTTCGCCAGTAGCCGGTCGAGTTGTTCACCGTGGCGCGAGGTACACGCCACGCCGAAGCTGGCGGTCACATGGGCCGTGGAGGGGCCGCCGGCGGGCGGCGCGGCGAGCGCCATGCGGATCATGTCCGCACGCTTCGCACCGGCGGTCTCGTCGGCGTTCGGCAGGAGGATGCCGAATTCCTCGCCGCCCAGCCGTCCGAACACGTCTCCCTCGAGGATGTGGTCGCGGCATTCGGCGACGACGCGCAGGAGCACCCAATCGCCTTCGGCGTGCCCGTAGGTATCGTTGACCAGCTTGAAATGGTCCAGGTCGAACAGGATCAGGCAGGAGGGCTTGCCGCTCTTGCGAACGTTCTGCAACGTCTGCGTGGCTTCCTCGACGAAATGCTGGCGGTTGCAGATGCCGGTGAGACTGTCACGGCGCGCCATGCGCATGAAGCGCAACTGCGAACGCTTGGTGCGGACCAGCCACAAGCCGATCGCCGCCAGCACGGTGAGCAGCAACAGGATGTAGAGCCGGCTCGTCTCCATGGAGCGCCGGTCGACTTCGCGTTGCAGGTGCAGGATCTGGTTCTGGCGGTCGAGCGCGTCGGCTTCCATGCGGCTGGAGCTCACCTGTTGCTTGACCACCTGGTAGGCGAGCGCACGTGCCGTCACGTCGTCGAGATAGCCTTTGTCCGCCTGCATGTAGCGTTCGAGCCAATCGGTCGAGGCGTGGAAATCGCCACGCCGCTTGGCGCCCAGGTAGAGCGTTCGCAGCGCCACCGCCAGGGGCTCGGAATATTCCCCCGCGATCGAGCTGTCCACCGCCGCATGGGCATATTTTTCCGCCGCCTCCACGTTGCCGCCCTGCCAATGGCCCTCGGCGAGCAGTGATTCGAATTGTGAAATGAGGCTTGGATACTGGTCGCGCACGACCGCCGGATAGTGTTTTTCCAGCATGGCGACGGCTTCGGCGGCGTGTCCGGCACGGATGGTCCCTTCGGCCACGTCCGCGCGAAGCGCGTTGGCGATGAGGTTCTCGCCGGCGGCCTCGCATGCCGCGATGCCCTGGGTGAAGCGCGGGTCGGCGCCCTCGATGCGCTTGCCGCGATAGAGCGCGTGGAGCTTGATGAAGGTGCCCTTGCAGACGCTGTCGCCGGTGGGCGTGCTTTCGATCATCCGCTCGGCGTATTCGGCGGCGATGTCGTACTGGCCGGCGGACGTGAGCATCTGCGCCGCCTCGCCCAGGCCCTGGATGCGGGCCTGCGGATCGCTTATCTCGGGCAGGCTGTCGGTGAGTTCGGTCAGGCGGGAGAAGGCTTCCTGGTAACGATGCCCGATGCCCAGGATGTTGATCAGCGTGGCGGTGGCGCGGAAGCGCAGGGTGGCATCGGATGAACCGCCGATCACCGCCTCCAGCAACGGCACCGCGGCTTCGTAATCGCCGGCATAGGCGACCTGCCAGGCCTCCAGATAATGCAGGTGGGCCCGTTGTGCCGCGGTCAGCCGCGGAACGTCGCGGCCGAGCCGCGCCACCGTATCCATGAAGGCGGGATGGTCGGAGGTCTTGGTCGCGTCGGCATGGGCGAGCGTCGCCGTCGCGTCCTCGCCCGGCGTGAGCTGAGCGAGGGCCGCGCCGGCATAAGACGCCAGCGTGAATGCGATCGCCAGTCCCAGCCGGCGTCCGATGCGACCGATCATGCCACCGTGGCCTCGCGCTCAGGCGTCGGAGGGATCGGGGACGTCGGGTGTTTCGGGTGCGTCCTTCGCAGGCGCTTCGGAGTCGTCCTCGTTCTGCGGCGTGTCGCCGAGCTGGATGCTGTTGAAGGTGCCCGGCGCGACGCGGTCGCGCAGCGCTTTCTCGTCACCGGCGAGAATCGCGGCGGCCAACGCGCCATCGACGGCGGCCTCGTCCAGCTCACGGGCCAGTTCAGCCGTGCCGGCGGCGCGTAACGTGGCGTCGCCACCCATGCGTTCCAGGAAATCGATAACGTCAGACATGTTTGCCCCTTGATGAGACGCCGGACCACCTCCCCCGGTGCCCGTGCGCGTGGCGATCATAGCGCGGTGGGACGCGGCCCGTCGGTCTCCACGGCAGGGGCCACCCGCATTTGCCCCGGGAATGCCATGAAGAGGCCCCCGGTCCCGCCGCTGGCGGCTTCACCATGCCCAGGCCAACAGGGGGAAATCCATGCATCGAACGCCAGGCCTCGATTCGCTCCGCGCCATCGCCATCGCCTGGGTGATGCTTTTCCATGGCTACCTCGTCGGCGGCCTCGGCGAAGGCTTCTCGAAACTCGAACAGTCAGGTTGGATGGGCGTCGACCTGTTCTTCGTGCTCAGCGGTTATCTCATCGGTTCCCAGGTGCTGAAATCCCTGGCCGTCACGGGCCGGCTCGACTTCGCCGCCTTTTACGGGCGACGTGCCGTGCGCATCCTGCCGGCGTTCCTCGTCGTGCTCGCACTGTACGTACTGTGGCCGGCGTGGCGGGAAACGCCGGGGATGCAACCGCTGTGGCAGTTCCCCACCTTCACCTTCAACCTGCTGTTCGATAACGGCGGGAACTACGCCTTCTCCCACGTGTGGTCGCTTTGCGTGGAAGAGCACTTCTACCTCGTGTTTCCCATCCTCGCCTTCGCCCTGACGCGCAAGCCGGCCGCGTGGAAATTCGCCGTCATATGCGCCGTCGTGGTCGTCGGCGGCATGCTCGTTCGCGGATGGTCGTGGATGCACTGGTTCGCGCCGGCGCAAGCGGCGGATGACAACGCAGGTACCGTCTACCTGCGCTACCTGTACTACCCGACATGGGCGCGCCTGGATGGACTGCTGGCCGGTGTCGCGCTCGCGGTGTGCGGCGTGTACTGGCCGCAGGTCATGGCGGGGTTGCGTGCACGGCCGAACAGGGTGCTCCTCGGCGGCGTGCTCCTGCTCGCGTCCGCGCTGGTGTTGTTCGACGGTGCACGCACCGGGTTCTGGCCCTGCGTCGCCGGTTACCCACTGATCGCGCTGGCGATGGCCGCCTTCGTCGCCGCGGCCAGCGGGGAGACGTGGCTGGCGCGGCTGGACATCCCGGGTGCGGGCTGGCTGGCCCGTGCCTCCTACAGTCTCTACCTCAGCCACAAGGGCGTCTTCCACCTCGTGCAGTCCGCCCTGGGCGGCCAGTTGGCCGACCATCGGTTCCTGCGTTTCGCCATCTATGCGACCGCGACCCTGGCCGGCGGCGCCGTCCTCCACTACGCGGTCGAGCGGCCCTTCCTGCGCTGGCGCGACAAGCGTGCCGCGCGTTCGGATACACTGTCGCCGCCCAAGGTGATCCACGGCTTCAGCGCCGCGGATTGAAACGGGAATCCGGTGACGTGCGTGGCCTGCCAAGGGCCGCCGCCATTCCGGAGCTGCCCCCGCAACGGTAGGCGAGCAAAAGGTCGGCATCGAGCCACTGTGCCAAGGCATGGGAAGGCGCCGTCCCCGCAGGATTCCCTGCGCTCGCGAGCCCGGAGACCGGCCTCGAGGTACACCGGACAGGCGGAGGGCCATGTCGTGGGTGGCCGACAGCCTTCCGCCGCCGGCGATCCCCGCCATCCCGATTCCCGTCCCTCGCCATTCATGCCGCGCGGGTAGGCGCGGTGAGCAGGGAGTCACCCCGTGTCATTTCGTTCCTCCAGCCTCGCGGTCGCCATCGCGCTGGCCTTCCTCGCGCCGGCCGTGTCTTTCGCCGATGCGTCCACCGATCTCGACCAGGTCGTCGTCACCGCCAGCCGCACCGACCAGACCCTCAACCAGGTGCTCGCCGCCTCCACGGTGATCGACCGGGCCGAGATCGAGCGCTTGCAGCCGCGATCGCTGGCCGACCTGCTGCGCGGCACGCCGGGCGTCTCGATCGCCAACAACGGCGGGCCTGGCAAGGCCACCTCGGTGTTCCTGCGCGGCACCGAGGCCGACCACGTGCTCGTCTTGGTGGACGGCGTGAAGATCGGCTCGGCCACCTCGGGCACCGCGGCCTTGCAGGATATCCCGGTCGACCAGATCGAGCGCATCGAGATCGTGCGCGGCCCGTATTCGAGCCTGTATGGCTCCGACGCCCTGGGTGGCGTCATCCAGATATTCACCCGCCATCCCGAAGGCGGCTTCGTTCCCCACTTCTCCGTGGGCGTCGGCAGTTACGACACGCTGCGTGGCTCGGCGGGCTTCGCCGGCAGGGGTGCCCAGGGTTGGTACGCGGTGGAGGCGAGCCACGACCAGACCGACGGCATCAACGCCTGCCGCGGCAAGCCCAGCCCGGGCGGTGGTGGCTGCTTCACCTATGAACCGGACAAGGACGGCTACCGCGACAACGCACTGTCATTGAAGGGTGGCTGGCGATTCGACGAGCAATGGGATGCGGACGCCAGCGCCACGCGCACGGAAGGACGCAACCACTACGACGGCACCAGCAGCAACGTCGCCGAATCGGCCACCCAGGTCGTCGGCGGCCGCCTGCGCTACAAGCCATCGCAGGACGTGCTGCTCACGGCCAACCTGGGTCGCAGTGAAGACCTTTCCACCGATTACGAGAACGGCGTCTACGCCGATACGTTCAACACGCATCGCGACGTCGCGTCCGTGCAGGCCGACCTTGGCCGCGTGGGTGGCGCCGCCGGCCTCACCACGCTCGGTTTCGACTGGCAACGCGATCGCGTCGTCGGCAATACCGACTATCTGGTGGATGCGCGGCGCAATCACGCGTTGTTCGCGCAGTGGCAGCAGGAGTTCGGAGCCAGTTCGGTACAGGCCGGCCTGCGCCGCGACGAGAACAGCCAGTTCGGAGGAAAGACCACCGGCAGCTTGCAGTACGGCTACGCGCTGACGAAGACCCTGCGCGTCACGGGCAGCTATGGCACCGCGTTCAAGGCGCCGACGTTCAACGACCTCTACTATCCCGACTACGGCAACCCCGACCTCGGCCCCGAGACCTCGCGGAACTGGGAACTCGGTGTACGCGGCACGCCCGGCTGGGGCAACTGGTCGATCAACGCCTTCCAGAACAAGATCGACCACCTGATCGTGTTCGACTCCGGCCTGAGCGGACCGTTGTTTCCCTTTGGCGGGGCGAACAACATCGATCGTTCGCGCATTCGCGGCGTCGAACTGGCGGCGGACACCACCCTTGGTGACTGGCGCCTCGCCGGCAACGCGACGTGGTTGCAGCCGGACGACGATAGCGACGATGCGTCGCACGGCAACCTGTTGCCGCGTCGCGCGCGCCGCACCGCGCATGTCGATGTCGATCGCAGCTTCGGCGCGTTCAGCGCCGGTGCGAGCGTGTTCGCTTCCGGTTACCGCTACGACGATACCGCCAATGCCCATCGGCTCGGCGGCTACGCGCTGACCAACCTGCGCATGGCCTATGCCTTCGACGCGGCCTGGAAGGTCGAACTGTCGGCCAACAACATCTTAGACCGCCACTACGAGACGGCCCGCTACTTCAACCAGCCGGGCCGCAACTGGATGCTCACCTTGCGCTACCAGCCCCGTTCATGACCGCACACACATCGAGGACTATCCGATGAAACCGCTTTCGCGTCCCCTGTTCACCGCCGTCGCCGCCTTGTTCGCCTTGCTCATGATCGGCACGCGTTTCTCCCATTTCGGGGACGCGTTGCACCTGCCCGACGCCTCGATGGGGTTGTTCTTCCTGGGTGGTCTCTACCTGCGCAAGCACCTCGCCTTTCTCGGCTTCGTCGCCCTTTCGGTGCTGATCGACTGGTACTCGGTGAGCTATGCGGGGGTGAGCGACTTCTGCATCACCGTGGCTTACTCGTTCCTGCCGCTGGCGTATGCGGTGCTGTGGTATGCGGGGCGTCTCCTGGCGCCACGCTTCGACGGATCGCTTGCCTCGCACGCCCTCGTCTTCGCGGGCATCGTGGTTGGCGCCACGCTCTCCTATGCGATCTCCAACGGCGCGTTCTACTGGCTGGGTGGCCGTTATACCGAACCGAACATGGACCAGTACGTGCAGCGTTTCGCCCAATGGGCGCCGTTGTTCGTTCGTGCCGCCGCCGGATACGTGCTCGCCGCCCAGCTGGTCCAGGCCCTGGTGTTCCGCTTCGCGCCTCGCGCGGGCGACGGCAAGACGGCCAGCGCATGAACGACACGGTGCCCTGGCAGGACATGGACGAGGATGCTCGCCATCGGGACCGGATGCGCCGCAAGAAGGAGCTGATAGACCGGCGTATCGCCAAGGCGACGATCGACCGCGGCGTACTGGTGGTGAACACCGGCAACGGCAAGGGCAAGAGTTCGTCGGGCTTCGGTATGCTGGCGCGATCGCTCGGCCATGGGTTCCGCTGTGGCGTCGTGCAGTTCATCAAGGGCAGTTTCTCCACCGGCGAGGAGGCGTTTTTCCGCATGTTCGAGGACGGACCGCTGGATTACCACGTCATGGGCGAGGGCTACACCTGGGAGACCCAGGACAAGGCGCGCGACGTGGCCGCGGCGATGGCTGCATGGGAGGTGGCGGAGAGCATGCTTCGCGACCCCGCCTACGACTTCGTGTTGCTCGACGAGCTCAACATCGCCCTGGTGAAGCGCTACATTCCACTCGACCGCGTGCTGGACGCGCTGCGCCTGCGGCCCGAACGGCAGCATGTCGTCGTCACCGGCCGCGGTGCACCCGATGAACTGGTCGCCGCCGCCGACACCGTCACGGAGATGCGCGTGGTCAAGCATGCCTACCAGGCGGGCATCCGCGCGCAGAAGGGCGTCGAGCTGTGAGCCGTACCTGTCCCGCGCTACTGGTTTCCGCGCCTGCGTCGGGGCAGGGCAAGACCAGTGTCACCGCCGCGCTCGCCCGTGCCCATGCGCGGCAGGGACGCCGCGTGCGCGTGTTCAAGACGGGGCCGGATTTCCTCGATCCGATGATCCTGGAGCGTGCGAGTGGGGCGCCGGTGTACCAGCTCGATCCCTGGATGGGTGGGGACGACGACGTTCGCGCACGGCTTCATGCCGCCGCGGGCGACGCGGACCTGATTCTCGTCGAGGGCGTGATGGGCCTGTTCGACGGTGCGCCATCGAGCGCGGACCTGGCCATGGTTTTTGGGCTGCCGGTGATGGCGGTGATCGACGGTAGCGCCATGGCGCAGACTTTCGGCGCGCTGGCCCATGGACTGGCGAGCTATCGCCCCGGCTTGCATGTGCAAGGCGTGCTCGCCAATCGCGTGGGTGGCGCGTATCACGCGGGACTGTTGCGCGACAGCCTGCCCTCGGGCATGGCGTGGTACGGCGCCTTGCCGCGCGATGCGGCCATGGCCTTGCCGGAGCGGCACCTGGGTCTGGTCGCGGCGGCGGAACTGGCCGACCTCGATGCGCGACTGGATGCGCTGGCGGATGCGTTGCTGGTGCAAGGGCCGGTGGAGTTGCCGCCCCCGGTCGTCTTCGATGCGCCGCCGGCGACCGTCCCTTCGGTACGCTTGGACGGCGTACGCATAGCCATCGCACGCGATGCGGCATTCGCCTTTCTCTATCCCGCCAACCTCGACGTGCTGCGCGACGCGGGCGCGGATCTGTCGTTCTTCTCGCCCGTGGCCGGCGATCCGCTGCCCGATTGCGATGCGGCCTGGTTGCCCGGCGGTTATCCCGAACTGCATATCGACGCGCTCGCCGCACGCGATGACCTGCGTCGCGATCTGCACGCGCACGTCGAGGAAGGCCGTCCGCTGCTCGCCGAGTGCGGTGGACTGCTCTACGCCCTGGACCGCCTCGCCGATCGCGATGGTCATGAAGGTGCGATGGTGGGTTTGTTGTCCGGCCACGCGGCGATCCAGCCACGGCTGGCGGCGCTGGGCATGCAAGCCGTCGAACTGCCGGAGGGAAGCCTGCGCGGCCACTCGTTCCACTATGCGCAGGCGACGATGGAGGCGACGCCGCTGGCCGTGGCGAGCAACCCTCATGGCGGCCCCACGGCGGAGAAGGTCTATCGCCGCGGGCGCATGACGGCGAGCTTCGTGCACTTCTACTTTCCGTCGAATCCCGACGCGGCGTGCCGGCTCTTCCTGCGATGACGATCGTGCTGGCGATGTTGCTGGCCTTGGCGCTGGACGCCATCTTCGGCGAGCCGCGCCGTTTCCATCCGCTGGTCGGCTTCGGCTCGCTGGCCAACGCCGTGGAGCGCCGGCTATATGCGGACCGGCGCACGCCGGGCATCGTCGCGTGGGCGATCGTCGTGCTTTGTCCCGTGGCATTGCTTTGTGGATGGCGTGCGATGTCGCCGCCGGTCGTGGTCTTTGCCCTGGACGTGCTCGCGCTGTACTTCGCCCTGGGACGACACAGCCTCGGCGAACACGCGCGGCCGGTGGCTGCCGCCTTGCGCGATGGCGACCTGCCACGGGCGCGTGCCGCCGTGGGCCGCATGGTGAGCCGCGACACGGACGCATTGGATGCCACGCATGTCGCCGCGGCCGGCACGGAATCGGTGTTGGAGAATGGCCACGATGCGGTGTTCGGTGCGCTGTTCTGGTTCATCGTCTTCGGTGCGCCCGGCGCCTTGCTGTTCCGCCTGGCCAATACGCTGGACGCGATGTGGGGCTATCGGACCGTTCGTTATGAACGTTTCGGCTGGGCCGCGGCGCGGGCCGACGACGTGCTCGGTTACGTGCCGGCCCGGCTTACCGCGCTCAGCTACGCCGCCGTGGGCGATGCCGCGACGGCCCTCCGTTGCTGGCGAACGCAAGCCCCGTCATGGGACAGCCCCAACGCGGGGCCGGTGATGGCTTCCGGCGCGGGTGCGTTACGCGTGCGCCTGGGTGGTCCGGCTCGTTATCACGGCCGTTGGGAAGACCGGCCCGTGCTCGGCGACGGCGAGTCACCCGACGCGTCCTCGATAGTTCGCGCGTTGCGTCTGGTCGATCGCGCGGTCGTCGCCTGGCTGGCTGTCGTGCTGTTGGCGGGAGTGGCGGCGCATGCTTGAACACGGCGGACGTCTTGGGCGTGCCTCACGCGAGTTCGGTATTCCGCGTGAAGAATGGCTCGATCTGTCGACGGGGGTGTGTCCTCGTGGGTGGCCGGTGCCTGTCGTCCCGGCCGACGCATGGCAGCGCCTCCCCGAGGACGATGATGGTCTCCTGGACGCCGCGCGCGCCTATTACGGCACCCGAGACTTGTTGCCGGTCGCGGGATCGCAAGCCGCCATCGCCGCGCTGCCGCGTTTGCGCGCACGCTCGCGGGTGGGCGTGATCGCACCCGGTTATGCCGAGCACGCGCACGCGTGGCGGCGAGCGGGCCATGATGTCGTTGCACTGCCGCTTCCGGAGCTGCTCGCGCGTGCCGGGGAATTCGACGTCGTCATCGTGATCCGCCCGAACAATCCCACCGGCACCTGCCTCGACCGCGAGACCCTATTGGCCTTGCACTCCAGGTTGTCCAGGCCTGCTGTTGTGGGAGCCGCTGCCGTGGGACATGCACTGGTGAAGCCTGCTCTTCTGGAGCCTGCTCTTGTAGAGCCTGCTCTTGTAGAGCCTGCTCTTGTGGGAGCCGCTTCAGCGGCGATCCCGCGGCAGCGGGCCAGTTCGACTCAAGCACCCATCGCCGCTGAAGCGGCTCCCACAAGAGCAGGCCCTGTAGCAGGTTCCATAGCAGGTCCCATAGCAGGCCCTGTAGCAGGTCTCGTGGCAGATCCTTCAGCAGGCCCCATGGCAAGCAACGAGCCGTGGCTCGTGGTGGATGAGGCTTTCATCGACGCACGGCCGGACGAAAGCCTGGTGCCGCATGTACGTGACGGTTTAATCGTCCTTCGTTCCATCGGCAAGTTCTTCGGCCTGGCTGGCGCACGCGCAGGTTTCGTCGCCGCAAGCCCCGCCTTGCTCGGCGCATTGGCGGAAGTGCTCGGCCCGTGGACACTGACCGGGCCGACCCGGCACGTGGTGGCACAGGCGCTGATGGACCATGCGTGGCAGGCATCCGCACGCACGTGGTTGCACGAGACGTCCGCACGCCTGCGCGACCTGCTGACGACGCACGGCCTGCGGCCATCCGGTGGCTGTGAATTCTTCCAGTACTGCAAACGATCCGACGCGGAGGAACTGCATCGGTCGTTGGCGCGACACGCGATCCTCGTCCGGCACTTCGACGCCCCGCTGGCCCTGCGTTTCGGCTTGCCCGCGGATGATGCCGCCTTCGCGCGACTGGATCGTGTACTCGCGGAGGTCATGCGATGAGTGCCCGCGTACTCATGGTGCAGGGTTGTACGTCCGACGCGGGCAAGAGCACCGTGGTCGCCGCGTTGTGCCGTTGGTTGCATCGCCGTGGTGTCGCCGTTGCGCCGTTCAAGCCGCAGAACATGGCGCTCAATTCCGCCGTGACGGTGGATGGCGGCGAGATAGGCCGCGCACAGGCCGTGCAGGCCCAGGCGGCGGGTGTGCCTCCGCATACCGACTTCAATCCGGTGCTATTGAAGCCGAACAGCGATACCGGTGCCCAGGTGATCGTGCACGGACATGCCATCGGCAACATGGATGCCGTGGGCTATCACGCCTATAAACGCGTGGCGATGGAGGCCGTGCTCGCCTCGCATGCGCGCCTGGTGGATCGGTACGACGCATTGGTGGTCGAGGGCGCGGGCAGTCCGGCCGAGATCAACCTGCGCGAGCGCGACATCGCGAACATGGGCTACGCCGAAGCCGTGGATTGTCCCGTCGTGCTCGTCGCCGATATCGATCGCGGTGGCGTGTTCGCGCATCTCGTCGGCACGCTGGCCTTGCTCGCCGAGAGCGAGCGCGCACGCATCGTGGGCTTCGTCATCAACCGGTTCCGTGGTGACATCGCCTTGCTGCAGCCGGGACTGGACTGGTTGGAGCGCGAAACGGGAAAGCCCGTGCTCGGCGTGTTGCCCTACCTGCATGGCCTGGTCCTGGAAGCCGAGGATGCGCTGCCGCGACATCGCAGCGAACGTCCACGGTCGGCTTTGCGCGTCGCGGTGCCCGCGTTGCCGCGGATCAGCAACCACACGGATCTCGACGCGCTGCGGTTGCATCCGGAGGTGGACTGCCTCTTCGTCGGTCCAGGCGACGTATTCCCTCCTTGTGACCTGATCGTTCTGCCCGGCTCGAAATCCACGCGCGCCGACCTCGTCTGGCTGCGTGCACAGGGTTGGGACGAGGCGATCCTCCGGCACGTTCGCTATGGCGGCCGGGTGATCGGTATCTGCGGCGGCATGCAGATGCTCGGCCGGGCCGTGCACGATCCCGATGGCATCGAGGGTCAGGAAGGTTCGAGCGAAGGCCTGGGCTTGCTCGACCTGGAAACCACCCTTGCGCCGACCAAGCAGTTGCGCAACGTGCACGGTCGGCTCGCGGAGAGCCACGCCGCGGTGAGCGGCTACGAAATCCACTGCGGTGTGAGCGAAGGGCCGGCCATGGCCACGCCGGCAGTGTGGCTGGACGATGGTCGTGGCGACGGTGCGCGCTCGGACGACGGGCGAGTGATCGGTACCTATCTGCATGGCGTCTTCGATCACCCCGAGGCGTTGGCCACATGGCTCCGCGGTGCAGGGTTGCATGCCACCACGCCTTTCGACATCCAGGCACAACGTGAAGCGACACTGGAACGTCTGGCCGATACGGTCGACGCGCATATGGATGCCGCCACGCTGGAACGGATCTTCGGATTGCCCGCATGTTGACGCTTATCCTGGGCGGTGCTCGCTCGGGCAAGAGCGCATTGGCGGAACGCCTCGCCATCGACAGCGGCCGTGACGTCGTCTACGTCGCGACGGCGCAGGCGTTCGACGGGGAGATGGCGGATCGCATCGCGCATCATCGTGCGCGGCGGCCGGCCGAATGGACGTCGGTCGAGGAACCGCTGGCCTTGGCAGCCACGCTTCGCCGGCACGCACGTGCGGACCGCTTCCTGCTGGTGGATTGCCTCACCCTCTGGCTTTCGAACCTGCTCGGCATCGACGAGGGCGCACACTTCATGTCACAGCGCGACGCCTTGCTCGACGACCTATGCGGCCTGCCGGGAGATATCGTCTTCGTCAGCAACGAAGTCGGCCTCGGCATCACGCCGCTGGGCGAACTCACGCGCCGCTTCGTCGACGAAGCGGGACGCCTCCACCAAGTCCTGGCGCAACGCTGCGATCGCGTCGTCTTCGTCGCCGCCGGACTACCCCTGACCCTCAAAGGAACACCACCATGATCGACTGGCTCGCGGCACCGAGCCGCGTTCCGGACCACGCCGTCGCCCGCGCCGCGGCCGCACGCCAGGACACCCTCACCAAGCCACCGGGCTCGCTGGGCCGGCTAGAGGCGCTCGCCGTGCAACTGGCGGGTTTGCAAGGGCGCGAACGGCCTTCCGCCACACGGGTCTGGATCGCCGTGTTCGCCGCCGATCATGGGGTCGCGGCCGAAGGCGTATCCGCCTTCCCGCAGGCGGTCACGGGAGAGATGCTGCGCAATTTCGCCGGTGGCGGCGCGGCGATCGCCGTGCTGGCGCGCGAACTAGGTGCCACGCTCGAGGTGGTGAACCTGGGCACGGTGAACGATCCCGGCGATGTCCCGGGCGTGCGACGACGCGTCATCGCTTCCTCCAGCGCCAACTTCTGCGAGGGGCCTGCGATGACGGATGCCCAACTGGACGCTGCGCTGATGGCGGGTGCGGCAAGCGTGGCCGATGCCATCGATGCCGGAACGGACGTCTATATCGGTGGTGACATGGGTATCGGTAACACCACGGTCGCCAGCGCTCTTGCCTGTGCCTTGCTCGGCGCGGAACCGGATGTGCTTACCGGTGCCGGGACCGGGCTGAACGCCGAAGGCATCGCGCGCAAGCAGCATGTGATCGCGCGTGCCTTGGCCATGCACGCCGACGCGGATACGGCGCGCGAACGTTTGCGCCGCCTGGGCGGTTTCGAGATCGCGGCGTTGACCGGCGCCTTCGTCGCCGCCGCGCAGCATGGCCTGCCGGTGCTCGTCGATGGCTTCATCACGAGCGTCGCGGCGCTCGCCGCGGTCGCCTTGCGTCCGGATACGAAGCCGTGGCTGATCTTCTCGCATCGCTCGCAGGAGCTGGGTCATGCACGCGTGCTCGCGGCCCTGGAGGCCGAGCCGTTGCTCGACCTGCGCCTGCGCCTGGGCGAAGCGAGTGGCGCGGCCATCGCGGTGCCGTTGCTGCGCATGGCCTGCGCACTGCATGGATCCATGGCGACCTTCGCAGAGGCTGGGGTGTCCGAAGCATGAGCATCGACCTGCTTCGCCACGGTGACACGGGCCAGCGCAGTTATCGCGGGCAATTGGACGATCCGCTCAGCGAGCTGGGTTGGCAGCAGTTGCGCGGGGCCGTCGAAGGTCGTGAGTGGGATCGCGTGGTGTCGTCGTCGATGACGCGTTGCGCCGCATTCGCCGCGGAGTTCGCGCAACGGCGCGGATTGCCTCTACGTGTCGACGCGCGCTTGGCCGAATACCATTTCGGCGATTGGCAGGGCGTGCCGATCGAGACGATCGCTGCGACGGACAGCCAGGCGTTGGAGCGCTTCTGGGCCGATCCGACCACCTGTCCGCCACCGGGTGCGGAACATTTCGACGCCTTCCATGCGCGCTTGTCCGCGGCGCTGGACGATGTCGCGGCGGAAGCCGGCGATGCGCGCGTCCTCGTCGTCACCCATGGTGGTGCGATCCGCCTGTTGCGTTGCATCGCGGAAGGTCGTGGCTTCGGCGACATGGCGGGTATCGACGTGCCGCATGCCTCTCTGCATGCCTTGCACTGGAGCCGGTGATGCGCGGATTGGCGGTCGCTTTCGCCTTCCTGACGCGCCTGCCGGTGCCGCGGGTGAACTTCGGTACCGTTGCGCAGGCGGCATCGCTGAAATGGTATCCGCTGGTGGGACTGGCGATCGGCAGCTTGCTGGTGGCGACGGCGCGCATGCTGCATGCGTTCCCCGTGCTACCGGCCGCGGCGATCGTCCTCGTCGTGTGGGTGGCGTTGACCGGCGCCTTGCACCTCGATGGCCTCGCCGACAGTGCAGACGCATGGATCGGTGGCATGGGGGATCGCGAGCGCACGCTGGCGATCATGAAGGACCCGCGCAGCGGCCCGGCCGGCGTGATCTCGCTGGTGCTCGTGTTGCTATTGAAGTTCTCGGCGCTGGCGACGCTGGGCGCTACATGGTGGCTGGTGTTGCCACCGCTGCTGGGGCGCGCCGCGATCGTCTCGTGGTTCCTCACCACGAGTTACGTGCGCTGGCAGGGCCTTGGCGAACCCTTGCGCGGTGCACCGGCCGTCGGTTGCCGCGTGGCGCTGTTGCTTGCCGTGGGGCTGGCCGCGTGTCTCGGATATGCCGGCTTGTTGGCGCTCGGCGTCGCCGCGATCACCGGCTGGCTATGGCGGCGCGCCTGCATCCGCCGCCTCGGCGGCTTCACCGGCGATACCGCCGGCGCGCTGGTGGAACTGGTCGAAGCGGCGACGCTGGTCGCGCTGGTGGCGATCCACGGCTGAGCCCTACGGGATCGCGTCAGACCTGATGTGAGCCGACTCCGTTAGGAGCCGGCTCTTGGCCTTTGTGGGAGCCGACGTTGTCGGCGATCCCGCGGCAGCGGGCCAGGTCACGGCAAGCACCCATCGCCGCTGAAGCGGCTTCCCACCGGGTTTTGAGGCAAGCACCCATCGCCGACAAGTCGGCTCCCACAAAGAGCCGATTCACAAAGAGCCGACTCCCAAACTTGGAAAGGTCCCGGGACCCTGCGCTTAGCCGCCTACTTCACGCATCCATGCTTCCATCCCGCCTTCGACGTTGAAGATGCGGGTGAAGCCGTGGGCGGCGAAACGCTCGGCGGCGGCGCGGCTGGACATGCCGACGTTGCAGATGAAGGCGATGGGCGTGTCCTTCGGCAGCTGGCCGAGGCCTTCATAGCCTTCGTCTTCCAGGATGCGCGCGCCGTCGATCGGGGCGACCATCGCGCGGCTCTGGGCCGGGCGGACGTCGATGAGGACCACGTCGCCCGCGTCGAGCTTACCCTTGAGCTCCTGCACGCTCATCGAGCCGATCTCGACCGCGCCAGGGAATTTCAGGCTCAGGCCTTCGCCCTGCACCGTGGATACCCAGTCGATCACGATGCCCTTCGCGCGCGCGGCGCTGCCGGGATCGAAATGCACTTCGATGCCATTGGCGAGGACGACGATGTCGTGATCGCCGGCCGGCGCCAGCTGGAACCCGGCGCTGTGGTCAGGGCCGATTTCCAGGTGCAGGGCCATGCCCTGGGCGTTGGCCATGCCACCGCGGATGGCTTCGGCGGCCTTCTCGGTGATGGTGATTTCCGGCGGCGTGCGGTCCGGCGCGTCGACGCCGAACATCGTGTAGAGCTCGCCGCTTGTGTAGAGCTGGCGGATGATGTCCGAGCCGCCGACGAGCTCGCCCTTCACGTAGAGCTGGGGAATGGTCGGCCACTGGCCGTATTCCTTGATGCCTTCGCGAATCTCCGGGTCCTGCAGCACGTCGACCGTGTGGTAGGCGGGAATCACGTCGTTGAGGGTGTTGATCGCCGCCGCGGAGAAACCGCACATCGGCTGCTGGCGCGAGCCCTTCATGAACAGCACGACGTCGTGCTGGCCGAGGAGGGTTTCGATGCGCTCGCGGGTGGGGGTATCGAGGGCCATGGGGTCACCGCGGAAAGGGAAGGGAGCCATTTTACCGGCATCCACCGCACATGGGCCCTATCCGGTCCGTTTCAACCCGCTAGCGACACCCCGGTGCCGCGCAAGGTGGAGAGATCGGCCCGGCAGTCGGCCAGCGGGGCGAACCCGAGCACCGCTTCCGGCGAGGGCAGCACGGTCTCGCGGCTGGCCCGGCCCAGCGGGGTCACCCGCTCCGTCCAGTGGATCAGCTCCATGGCACCGGTGGCATCCTCCACCAGGGCGGTGCAGTGTTCCACCCAGTCGCCGTCGTTCAGGTAGAGGATGCCGTCGATCGGGCGAACGTGGCCGAAGTGGATGTGCCCGCAGATGTGGCCATCGAGGCCGCGTTCCCGGGCGTCGCGGGCCACGCGCTGTTCATAGCCGCGGATGTACTCGAGCGCCGCGCCGACGTGCGATTTCAGGATGATCGAGAGGGGAAGATAAGGCAGTTCCAGGCGCAGGCGCACCGCGTGCACGCGGCGGTTGGCCCAGCAGATGAACCGGTGCAGGGTGTCGCCCAGCCAGGCGATCCAGCGGCGGCCGACGTGTTCGGGATCGAATTCGTCGCCGTGGCTGACCCGGTAGCGGCGGCCGTCGGCGCCTTCGTGGATGGCATCCAGTTCCACGCGGATGCCGGCGATGCTCGATCCGGCCAGGCCGCGCATCTGGAAATCGTGGTTGCCGGGGATGTAGATCACTTCGACGCCACGCGCGGCGATCGCGACCAGTTCGGCGATCACGGCGCTATGGTCCGGATGCCACCAGTGGCGCTTCGCCAACGCTTCCAGGTCGACGATATCGCCGACGAGGTAGAGCCGCTCGCACTCCAGGTGGCGGAGGAAGTCGAGTAGATAAGCCGCCTTGCAGTCGGGGGTGCCGAGGTGCACGTCGGAGATGAAGGCGCTGCGGCAGGTGAGCTTCGCCATGGCATCGGTTCCCGGGGTTGTCCCGGGTGCTCAGTCTCGGGCCGGGAGGTAACGGGCGCGTGGCGGAGGTGTTGCAGGGGTGTTGCGATCTGGCCGGTGCTTCGCACCGGATCGCCGATGAATCGGCTCCCACAAAGAGCATGCTCCTGTGGGAGCCGATTCATCGGCGATCAGCGGTGAAGTTCACGCAGCGCCGCCTGGGCCTCCGGAAATATCCGCTTCACCCACTCCGCATATTGCGCAGCCGACGGATGCAACCCGTCGTCCACCAGCATGCCGGGCTTCGCCCCCGCTTCGCGCGAAGCGGGCGTCACGTCCACCCAACGCGCATGCATGCGCAGCGTTTCATCGCGCGCGATGGCGTTGAACGTATCGATCTCGCGGCCGATCGCTGCCCGGTCGCGCCCTTCGGCAAAGGCGGTCACGCCCCAGTCGGGAATCGACACGACGACGACGCGGCGGACATCGCCGGACAACGCCGCCGCCCGCCGGAGCAAGGCGAGGAATTGCTCGCGGTATTCCGTCGCAGGCCGCCCACGGTACTGGTTGTTCACCCCGATCAGCAGGGTGACGAGCGCATAACCTGGCTGCAACGCCGCCGCGTCCATCGCCGCGGAGAGTTCGTCCGTCGTCCAGCCCGTGGTGGCGACGATGCGCGGCGCCCCTACGGCGATGCCGCTTTCACGCAGCCGCGCGACGAGTTGCACGGGCCAGCGTCCTTCATCGGGCACGCCTTCGCCGATCGTGTACGAATCGCCCAGGGCGAGAAACGCGGGTTCCTTCATCGATCAGGCAACCGCACTGGCGGCGGGAATCGACTCGTCGGCCATGCGTGCGAGGACGCGGTCCATGCGGACGAACACCTCGGCGAGTTGATCCGGTGGCGGCAGCAAGGTGAGGCGCAGGTGGCGGCTCGCGGACAGGTTGAAACTGGTGCCCGGCACGACGAGCACGTTCTCGTCTTCGAGCAGGCGCAGGGCGAAGGCGGTGTCGTCGAAATGCGCGATGGCATCGGCACGAATCTGGGGGAAGGCGTAGATCGCGCCGCCGGGCGCCACCGTTTCGAGGAACGGACTGGCGGCGACGCTTTCGAGCACGATCCGGCGGGCTTCATGGAGGCGCCCGCCCGGCGCGGTCAGTGCGCCGATGGTCGGCTTGTCGAGCAGGGCGGGGCGTACGGCCCATTGTGCCGTCACGTTGGCGCACAGGCGCAGCGCGGCGAGCAGCTGCAGGGCGTCGCGGTAGTCCGCGGTGCGCCGCGGGTCGCCCGACAGGCTCATCCAGCCGACGCGGTAACCGCAGGCGCGATGGACCTTGGACAAGCCGCCGAAACTCACGCACGGATGGTCACCGGCGACCGCCGCGAGGGGCTGGAACGCCGTGCCGTCGTAGAGGATCTCGTCGTAGATTTCGTCGCACAGCAGGAGCAGCCCGTGCCGCCGCGCCACCTCGACGATGCGTTCGAGCAGCGCCTTCGGGTAGACCGCGCCGGTCGGGTTGTTGGGATTGATCAGCACCAGCGCGCGCGTGCGCGGCCCTACCAGTGCATCGATCTCGTCGGGATCGGGCAGGTGGCCGTTTTCGGCAAGGCAACGGTAATAGCGGGGGCTGCCGTCGTTGAGGATCGTGGCGGCGCTCCACAGCGGATAGTCCGGGCTGGGCAGGAGTACCTCGTCGCCTGGCTGAAGCAGCGCGCGCAGCGAGATGTCGATCAGTTCGCTCACGCCGTTGCCGATGAAGACGTGCTCGACATCGACGCCGGCCGCGCCACGGCTCCGCTGCTGGGCGACGATCGCCTCGCGGGCTTCTTCCAGGCCTTGTTCGTGGCCGTAGGCCTCGCTGTCCACCAGATGGGCGCCGATGGCTTCGCGCAGGTGCGGCGGGGTCGTGAACCCGTAGCGGCCGGGATTGCCGATGTTGAGCTTGATGATCGGCTGGCCCGCCGCTTCCATCTCGCGCGCACGCCGGGTGAGGGCGCCGCGGATTTCATAGCGCACTTCCGCCAGGTGCGCGCTGGGCTTGATCGAGGACACGTCGGGACTTCCGTTGCGTACCTGCCGGGCCCTTCCCGGAGGTCGTGTCACGATCCTAACAGCGTCTTTACGGTGTCGCGAGGCGGAAAACGGGCCGTGAGCGGGCATAATCCCGCCCATGACCGATTCCTCGGACCTGGCGCGCCTGCGCCACATCGGCTGGCGCGACCCCGCCTTGCCCGACGACCCACGCCGCCTCGCGCGCGTGGTGGCACAGCATCGCGCGGGCTACGAGGTGCACGACGGCTCGGTGGCGTTCAACGCCCAGCCGGCCGGGCCCTTCCTCAAACGAGGGCTCGACCCCTCGCTGCGGCCGGCGGTAGGCGACTTCGTCCTCCTCGACCACGCGAACCACCCCGTGATCGAAGCGGTGCTGCCGCGGCGCTCCGTGCTCACCCGCGCCGCCGCCGGCGAACGCTACGAGCGGCAGATCATCGCCACCAACATCGACTATGTGCTGGTGCTGACCGGGCTGGATGGCGACTTCAATCCCTCGCGCATCGAGCGCTACCTGACCCTGGTGGAAGGCTCTGGTGCCCGTCCCGTGGTACTGCTGAGCAAGGCCGACACGGGCGTGGACGTGGCCGCGGCCATCGCCGCGCTGGAGACCCGTCTGCCCGCCGACGCCGCGGTGCATGCGATCAATGCCAAGGACCCGGCCACGGTAGGCCTGCTGGCTGCGTACCTCGGCCCCGGCATGAGCGCGGTCCTGGTCGGTTCGTCGGGCGCGGGCAAATCGACGCTCACCAACACCCTGCTTGGCGAGGAACGCATGGCCACCGGCGCGGTGCGCACGAACGACAGTCGTGGGCGGCACACCACCACGCATCGCGCCTTGTTGAGCCTGCCGACCGGCGGGTGCCTGATCGACACGCCCGGCATGCGCGAACTCAAACTCACCGGCGAGGAAAACCTCGACCTGTTCGCGGACATCGAAACGCTTGCCGCGCAATGCCGTTTCGCCGATTGCAGCCACGGCAACGAACCGGGCTGTGCGATCCAGGCGGCACTCGCCTCGGGCGAATTGTCGCCGCAACGCTGGCGCAACTACCTCAAGTTGCATGACGAGCGCGAGGAACAGGCCGCGACACTGGAAGCCCGCCTGAAGCGCAAGGCCGGCCCCAAGCCCGCCGGTAAACCCCGCCGCGGCGACTGGTCACGCGGCGAGGATTGAGGCCCCGGCTGGCATTGATATCCCGGCTGGTGTGGGAGCCGACTCTGTCGGCGATCCCGCGGCAGCGGGCCAGGTCGCCGTAAGCACCCATCGCCGCCTCAACCCTACACACACCACGCCCGCAACCGACATACACCGCGCGCCCCGGTAACTAACTTGCCTGTCCCTATCGGCATGCAAGGAGGCCACCATGGCCACGGTATCGTGCGGGCGCGGTGCGCTCGCCATGGCGCTCGTCGGCGCATTCGCCTCGCCCGCGCCATCCACGGAATGGAAGGCCGGCATCGTCGTCGACCGTGGTGAAGCCGCGCAGTTGGACCCTGGCGACATCGTCCATGTATCCGGAGACAAGGTCGTCGGTATCCGCGTGGCCACGCGTGCCACCTTCGACGCGGAAGCGCTGACCCTCATCCACGATGGCGCGACGGCCCCCACCGGCCATGCCTTCGGCATCCTCGCCATCGATGGTGCCGAGGTATCGTTGGCCAACAGCCGTATCCAATTGAACGGACGCCGCACGATCGGGGTGCAGGCGCAACGCCACGCCACGATCGAGCTGGATCGTTCCAGCGTCGAGGTTTCCAGCAGCGCGGGAGACCGGTCCATCGCATTGGCGCTTTCCGGCGGCACGGCACGGCTCCGCGGGTCATCGATCGATGGAGGACGTGGCCACGCGATCGCCACGCAATTCTCCGGCGGCGGCACGGCACAGGTGCTATCGGAGGATTCGACGATCCGCGGCCGTATCGCCAGTGGCGACGTAGGCCTCGGCATCACGTCCGTCGCCGGCCGTATCGACGGCGACATCGCGCGCGAGGGTTCGGGGGCGCTCGACCTGCGACTGCTCCGCAGCGAGTGGCGAGGCAAGTCGGGACGGCTTTCGAGCCTCTACCTCGAAGACAGCACCTGGGTCGTGGCAGGGGACAGCGCCGTCGATGCTCTGCGGTTATCCCGCGGCGGTACGGTCGCGCTCGACAGGAGCCGGCCGGGTTTCACGACGCTCCGGGTCGGTGCATGGACGGCCGATGCCGGCGCCACCGGCGTCGTACTCGGTACCCGGCTCGATGCCGGCGGATCGTTGCGCCGGCAGGCTACCGACCGCCTGCTCGTCAGCGGCGACGTATCGGGCAGCACCGTGGTGCATGTGACCCGAGCCGACGGCAAGGGCGCGGCGACCACGGGACGGGACGGGAGCAACGGCCCCGCCGATGGCATCAGTCTCGTCCAGGTCGGTGGCACGGCGAGCGCCGGGTCCTTTCAATTGGCGGGAGACCACGTCGTGGTCGGACCGTGGAGCTACGCATTGCAGGCCTATGAACCGGGGAGGAGCGATGCCCGGCAGCGGCTGGTCGAAGGCGAGGGCGGCGGATTCTGGGATTTCCGCCTGCAAAGCAGGAAGGTCGAAGGCCCGGCGCAGGAGCGCGAGGGACGAAGCCGCTCGACCGTACCCGCCCTCCGTCCCGCACTCGCCCCGCAGGCGCCCGCTTACCTGGTGTTGAACCATGCGTTGTTCGGGTACGGCGTAGTGGCGCTCGATGCACTCCATCCGCACGAGCGGGACGTCGTCCGCGATCCGGCGCTGCGCGTATGCACGTTCGGTGGCGACGTGGCCTATCGCAGTACCTTGCCATTCACCGCCTATGGCGTGGACTACCGGCGCCGCGACCGCGGCGTGCAGGTCGCCGGCGATTTTCTCGTCCATGCCGACGGCGACACGACGTGGCGCGTGGGAGCGGCGGCTTCGCTCGGCGGCAGTCTCGTGTCGCCCCGAATCGTCGATGGTCGAAGCGAAGCCCGTATCGGTGCCCGCGGCGTGGCACTGCATGCGCAGCTGGCGACCGAAGACGGCTGGCAGGTGGCGGCCAGCTATGCCACGACGCACTACCGGATCGGCGTGCGCACGCCCACGCGGGGTGAGGTGCTGGGGCGGCTTCGGGCCAATGGCGATGACAAGGCGCTTTCCGCAGGGTATCGCTGGCAGGTCACGGATCGGCTCGCGATCGATCCGGGTTCGTCCCTGCTCTGGCAGCGGCTCCGTTTCAGCCGCGCCGTCGATCGCGACGGCCTCGACGTGCTCGGCGGCATGCCACGGCGCGTGATGCTGCGGAGTGGGGCAAGAGCATCGCTGATGCTCGCGCCCAAAGGCGGCGTGCTGTATGCGTGGACGCCTTACCTGGAGCTTCGGCATGCGCTCATCCGTCCTTCGGGCGGATCGACCGACCTTTCCGGTGAACGGTTTCCCATGGAGCGCGCGACGCGTGCGGCCGAGTTGTCGATCGGTGCCACCTTCCAACTGTGGTCGCGCATGACGGCCCATGTCGACGCGGTCCGGCGCGTTCGCCTCGGGCAGGGTGGCGAGTCCGGGATCACCGCGCGCGCCGGGCTGGCCCTCGCGTTCTAGGCGCGGGCCACGTCCATGCCACGCGTGGCTTGTTCCAGGCTCAATACGGTCTGCGCGATCGCTTCCGTCGTGGCCAGCGTGTCGATCACGCCCGTGCGCAATGCACCGAGGATGGCCGTGGCCTTGGTGTGCTCGCTGGCGATCGCGATCACATTGGGGATGCGTTCCAGGTCGGGCAGGGAAAGCCCCACCACGCGGTCCTGCATCAGGGTGGTGGCGGGCCGGCCATGGATGTCGATGAAGTCGTAGCCCATGATGTCGCCCACCGCGCCGGAACGCTTCGCTTCGGCGATCTCGGCCTGGGTGAACCAGCCCATGCGCACCATGTTGCTGTCCTCGAGGATGTCGCCGACGCCGACCAGGGCGATATGCGCGCGCTGCGCCTTGCTCAGCGACTGGCGGACGGTCTCGTTCTCGAGCAGGGCCTTGCACATGGCCGGGTCGCTGACCAGCGCCGGCGCATAGAGGGTTTCACTATCGCCGCCAAAGCGCAGCGCCAGGCGGCGACTGATGTGGTCGGCGTTCATCGCCTCGCCGCCGCGGTACGAACCGCCGATGGCGCAGACGAAGGAGCACTGCCGCTGGGTGGACGACACGGCGTGGTGCGAGATGGAGCTGACGTTGCGGCCCATGCCCACCGCCACGATGCTGCCGTCGGTGAGGATGCGGTCGAGGTAGCTCGCGACCAGGCCGGCCAGGAGTTCGCGTTGCTTGTCCTGGTCCTTGTGGTCCACCGAGATGATGGCGCGGTCGATGCCGAAACGGGAGGTGAGCTCGTCCTCCAGCGCCTGGGTGGCCTGGGGGTGATGGCGCACGCGGATCTCGACGATGCCTTCGTCCTGGGCCCGCTTCAGCAGGCGGCCGACCTTTGCCCGCGAGAGCGAGAACTTCTTCGCGAGGTCTTCCTGGGTCAGCCCGTCCACGTAGTAGAGCTTGGCGAGCTGGGTCAGTTCTTCGTTGGTCATCGCGTCCTTCGGGCGTGGGAACCGCACGGCGCATCTTAGCGGTCAAAGATGGCCGAGCGTCTTCTCGTAGGCGAGGATTTTCTCGACCTTCGGCGTGGAACGGCCACCGTCGAACTCGGCGCCCAGCCATGCGTCGACGATGCTGTTGGCCAGTTCGTTGCCGATAACGCGGCCGCCCAGGGTCACGATCTGCGCGTCGTTGCTGCGCCTGGCCCGCTCGGCGGAATAGGTGTCGTGGCATTGGGCGGCGCGCACGCCGGGCACCTTGTTAGCCGAAATGGCCATGCCGATACCGGTGCCGCAGAGCAGGATGGCGCGCGGAAAGTCGCCCGCGGCGATGCGTTCGGCCACGGCGATGGCGACATCGGGATACAACGCCTTCTCCTCCGGGCCATGCGTGCCGAAGTCGGTCAGTTCGACGTGGGGGTGCTTCTCGGCGATGTGCCGCTTCACCGATTCCTTGAGCGCGTACGCGGCCTCGTCGCAGCCGATCGCCACTTTCATGGGGTCTTTCTCCGGAAATCGCGCGATCATATGCGCGTCATTGAGCAAAAGATCATGCTGGCGATTTATAGGGGTGGGCTCCATCCATGTCAAGCGCAACCCAGGCGCAGGACCGAATGTTGCGTCGCAGCAAAGAGTTAACTGCATCGCCGCTCCTGTTGACACCCGAAAAACGACGTGGCTACTATCGGCTCCGCTTAGATCAACTGCTCACTGTTGAGCAAAAGTTCTAGAGGTGTCCGGTGAACGACGTCCTGCTCGAAGCACGCGAGGTTTCCAAGAGCTTCAATGGCGTGACCGCCCTGCGCGACGGCCGGCTCACCCTTCGCGCGGGCAGCGTCCACGCCCTCTGCGGGGGTAACGGCGCCGGGAAGTCCACGTTCCTGAATATCCTCATGGGTTTGCTACGGCGCGATGGCGGCAGCATCCGCCGCAATGGTGTCGAGGTGTCGTTCGCCAGTCCGGGCGACGCACTGGCCCACGGCATGGCGATCATCACCCAGGAACTCTCCCCGGTGATGGGCATGACGGTGGCGGAAAACCTCTACCTCGGCCGTGAGCCCACCCTGGGCGGTTTCTTCGTCGACTACCGCAAGCTGCGGAAACAGGCCCAGGCCTTGCTCGACCGGCTGGGCTTCGCCATCGATGCCAGCCGCACGATGAGCGAACTGAGCCTTGCCCAGGTCCAGCTTGTCGAGATCGCCAAGGCGTTCAGCTACGACTGCCAGGTGATCATCATGGACGAGCCCACCTCCGCGATCGGCGAGCGCGAGACCGAAACGCTGTTCGCGGCGATCCGCAGCGTCACGGGCAATGGCGCGGGCATCGTGTATGTGTCGCACCGTTTGTCCGAGCTGGCGGAAATCGCCGAGGACTACACGATCTTCCGCGATGGTGCCTTCGTCGAAAGCGGAAAACTGGCGGACATCGACCGTGCCCACCTCGTCCGCGGCATCATCGGCCGGGAACTCGTGGCGGTGGACAAGGAAAAACGTCCCGCCAGCGACAAGGTGTGCCTCAACGTGGATGGCCTTTCGCGCAAGAACGAGTTCAGTGACGTGAGCCTGCAGGTGCGTCACGGCGAGATCCTCGGCATCTACGGCTTGATGGGCTCGGGCCGCAGTGAATTCCTCAATTGCGTCTACGGCCTGACCACGCCGGACGGCGGCGACGTGCTGCTCGACGGCAAGCCGCTGCCCAAGGGCGATCCGGCCGCGACGATCCGCGCTGGCATCTCGCTGGTGACGGAAGACCGCAAGGACACCGGCCTGGTCCTGTCCGGCAGCGTGCGCGAGAACATCGCGATGGCGGCGTATCCGAGCCTGTCGAGCCTGTCGGTCATCCATGGCCGCAAAGAACGGGCGCTTGCCGACGAAATGATCGGCAAGCTCAACGTCAAGACGGCCTCGCAGGACCTGCCGGTCAGCTCGATGAGCGGCGGCAACCAGCAAAAGGTGGTCTTGGCCAAATGCCTCTCCACCGGCCCGACGCTGCTGCTCTGCGACGAGCCCACGCGCGGCATCGACGAAGGCGCCAAGCAGGAGATCTACAAGCTGCTCGACCAGTTCGTGCGCGCCGGTGGCGCCGTGATCGTCGTCTCGTCCGAGGCGCCGGAGCTGCTCTACCTCTCCGATCGCATCGCCGTCTTCAAGGGCGGCCGGATCGTCGCCACGCGCGACGACGACAACCTCTCCCAGGAAACCCTGCTGCATCTCGCCTCATGAACGCACAGACCCTCACCACGCCGGCAACGGCACCCGTCGCGCCGCGACAGCGGATGCGCACCTTCATCGATCGCTTCGCGATGCCGATCATCTTCGTCGTGCTCTGCGTGGTGCTCGCGTTCTCCAGCGAGTACTTCCTGACCGCGCGGAACCTGATGGACATCCTCAGGCAGACCTCGATCAATGGCATCCTCGCGATCGGCATGACCTACGTCATCCTGACCAAGGGCATCGACCTCTCCGTGGGCTCGATCCTCGCCTTCGCGGGAATCTGCAGCGGACTCGTCGCCGCGCAGGGGCATGGCGTGCTCGCCGCCCTCAGTGCCGGCCTGCTCGCGGGCGCCGTGCTGGGCGCGGTGAACGGCTTCGTCGTCGCGCGACTCTCGGTGCCACCGTTCGTGGCGACCCTGGGCATGCTGAGCGTCGCCCGTGGCCTCACCTATATCGTCAACGACGGCAGCCCCGTCGCCGACCTGCCGGACGCCTATCTCTCGCTCGGCGACGGCAAGCTCGGTCCGCTGAGCATGCCCATCGTGATCTTCGCCGCCGTGGCCTTGCTGTTCTGGATGGTGCTGAAGTACACGACCTACGGCCGCTATGTGTACGCGGTCGGCGGTAACGAGAAGAGCGCGCGCACCTCCGGCATCGGCGTGCGCAAGGTGATCTTCTCCGTCTACGTGGTCTCGGGCCTGCTTGCCGGGCTCGCCGGCATGGTCCTTTCCGCGCGTACCACCTCGGCGCTGCCGCAGGCGGGCCTCTCCTACGAACTCGACGCGATCGCCGCGGTGGTGATCGGCGGGACCAGCCTGTCCGGCGGCACGGGCAGCCTGGTCGGCACGCTGTTCGGCGCGCTGCTCATCGGTGTCATCAACAACGGCCTCAACCTCCTCGGTGTGTCCTCGTACTACCAGCAGGTCGCCAAGGGACTGATCATCGTCCTGGCCGTGCTCCTCGACGTATCCCGCAAGAAACAGCGCTGAACCGGCGCTCCCATTCCACGGAGAGAAACACATGAAATTGCGCAAGCTCCTCGTCTGCATGCTGGCCGCGAGCACCCTCATGGCGGGCGCCGTCGAAGCGAAGACCTACAAGATCGGTGCCGCCGTCTATGGCTTGAAGGGCCAGTTCATGCAGGCCTGGGTGAAATCGATCAAGGAACATCCCGCGGTGAAGGACGGCACGGTCCAGATCACCGTCTTCGACGGCAACTACGACGCCAATACGCAGAACAACCAGATCGAGACGATGATCACGCAGCACTACGACGCGATCATCTTCGTGCCGATCGACACCAAGGCCAGCGTGGGCGCCGTACGCCATGCGATGGCCGAGGACATTCCGGTGGTCGCCTCCAACACCAAGGTCGCCTCGGACAAGGTCGTCTACGTCGGCAACGACGACGTGGAAGGCGGCCGGCTCCAGGCCGCGGCGCTCGTGAAGCAGATCGGTGGCAAGGGCAACGTCGTCATCATCCAGGGTCCGATCGGGCAGTCGGCGCAGATCGATCGCGAGAAGGGCGAGCTGGAGGTGCTGGCGAAGAACCCCGGCATCAAGATCATCGAGAAGAAGACGGCCAACTGGGACCGCGCCCAGGCACTGAGCCTCACGGAGGATTGGCTGAACGCGCATCCCAAGCAGATCGCCGGCATCGTCTCGCAGAACGACGACATGGCGCTCGGTGCGCTGCAAGCCCTGAAGTCGCACGGCGTCTCGCCCAAGGACGTGCCGATCACCTCGATCGACGGCATGCCCGACGCGATCAAGGCGGCGCAGGCCGGTGAGATCACCACCTTCCTGCAGGACGCCCAGGCGCAGTCGCAAGGCGCGCTCGACGTGACGCTGGCCAAGCTCATCGGCGACAGCTACAAGCCGCGTTCGGTGATCTGGCAGCGCTACGGCAACCAGGTGAAATGGGCCGACGGCAAGGCCGCCAGTTACATCCTGCCCTGGGTGCCGGTCACCCCGCAGAACGCGGACACGTTGTACAAGCAGGTGACGGGCGGCTGATCATGAGCTCATTCTGGAACGACGCATTCGACCTCGGCGGCCAGGTGGCCGTCGTCACCGGCGGTGGCGCGGGCATCGGTTTCGCCTGCGCCGAACTGCTCGCCTCGCGCGGCGCCTCGGTGGCGCTGCTCGACCTGCGGCCGGACGTGGCGGATATCGCCGCCACGCTCCCGGGCGACGCGGGAAAGCACATCGGCGTCACGCTCGACGTACGCGACCTCGCCCAGGTAAACGCCGCCGTCGGCACGGTGACGAAGCGTTTCGGGCGCATCGATCACCTCGTCAACAGCGCGGGCGTGGCCATACTCGACAAGGCCGTGGACGTGACCGAGGCTGGCTGGGACACGACCATGGACGTGAACCTGAAAGCCTCGTTCTTCGTGGCCCAGGCCGTGGCGAAGCCGATGATGGCGGCGGGCCGCGGCCGTATCGTGAACCTCGCCTCGCAAGCGGCCGTGGTCGCGCTCGATCGCCACGTGGCCTATTGCGCCAGCAAGGCGGCCATCGTCGGCATGACCAAGGTGCTGGCGATCGAATGGGCCGCATCGGGAATCACCGTCAACGCCGTATCGCCCACCGTGGTCGAGACCGAGCTGGGCAAGAAGGCCTGGGCCGGGGAAGTCGGCGAACGGGCGAAGAAGCAGATTCCCATGGGACGTTTCGCCCAGCCGGCCGAGATCGCCGCGATGGTGCTCTACCTCCTTTCCGACGCGGCCGCGATGATCACCGGCGAGAACGTGGTGATCGACGGCGGCTACACCGTCCAGTAATCCCTTCCGCAGAACACGCAGGCGACCCATGTCCACCGTCATCGAACGCAGCGAAACGCGCGCCATTCCGTCCATTCCCAAGACCATGCAGGCCGTGGTCTGCTACGCGCCCGAGGATTACCGCCTCGAGGAAGTGCCCGTTCCCACGCCCGGCCCCGACGAGATCCTGACCAAGGTGGAACTGGTCGGCATCTGCATGGGCGACATCAAGACCTATCGTGGCGCGCCATCGTTCTGGGGCGACGACGAACAGCCGCGTTACGTGAAGCCGCCGATGATTCCCGGCCACGAATTCGTCTGCCGTGTCGTCGCGCTGGGGCCGGGTGCGGAGAAACGTGGCGTCGCCGTCGGCGACCGCGTGATTTCCGAACAGATCGTGCCGTGCTGGGGCTGCCGCTTCTGCAACCACGGCCAGTACTGGATGTGCCAGAAGCACGATCTCTACGGCTTCCAGAACAACGTGCAAGGCGCCATGGCGGAGTACATGATCTTCACCAGGGAGGGCATCGTGCACAAGGTGCCCGACGAGATCCCGCCGGACGAGGCGATCCTGATCGAACCGCTGGCGTGCTCGCTGCACGCGGCCGACCGCGCGGACGTGGGTTTCGACGATGTCGTCGTCGTGGCCGGCGCCGGCACGCTCGGCCTCGGCATCATCGGCGCGGTGCGCCTGCGCAACCCGAAGAAGCTCATCGTGCTGGACATGAAGCCCGAGCGCGCGGCGCTGGCGTTGCGCATGGGTGCGGACGAGGTATGGAATCCGGGCCAGGAAGACGTGGTGGCGAAGATCAAGGCGATCACCGGCGGTTACGGTTGCGACATCTATATCGAGGCGACCGGTCACCACCGGGCCGTGAACCAGGGCATGGCGATGCTGCGCAAGCTCGGCCGCTTCGTCGAATTCAGTGTGTTCAACGACGAGGCCACGGTCGACTGGTCGATCATCGGTGACCGCAAGGAACTGGATGTGCTCGGCTCGCACCTGGGTCCTTACATGTATCCGCGCGCCATCGACTTCATCGGGCAGCGCAAGATCGACGTGCGCGATATCGTCACCCACAAGTTCCCGCTGGCGAAGTTCGCCGAAGCCTTCGCGGTGATGGAGCGCGGCGAACATTCGCTGAAAGTCGTACTCGAACCCTGAGTTGCTTAGGTGCACACTCCATGATTTGTCAGGAATCACGTTAATGAACCGAGTGATCAACGACCCAGAGAAGGTCGTCGAGGACATGGTACGCGGCATCGTGGCCGCGCATCCCGAGATGGTGCTGGATAGCGCGAACCCCCGCGTTATCGGTGTCGCCGCGAAGAAACCCGAAGGCTCCGTCGGCCTGGTCACGGGTGGCGGCTCCGGCCACGAACCCGCCTTCCTCGGCTATGTCGGTCCGGGCCTGCTGGACGCCGTCGCCATTGGCGAGATCTTTTCGTCGCCCACGGCGAAGAGCTTCCTCGATGCCTTCAAGGCGGCGGATCGGGGCGCGGGCGTGGCTTGTCTCTACGGCAATTACGCCGGCGACAACATGAACGTGAAGATGGCGGTGAAGATGGCCGCCGCGCAGGGCATCACGGTGAAGACCGTGGTCGCCAACGACGACGTCGCCTCCGCGCCGAAGACCGAACGTGAAAAGCGTCGCGGCGTGGCCGGCGAGATCGTCATGTGGAAATGCGGCGGTGCCCGCGCCGCCTTGGGCGGCAGCCTCGACGAGGTGATCGCCACCGCGCAGAAGGCGATCGATGCCACCCGCTCGGTGGGCATCGGGCTTTCCGCTTGCACCATCCCCGCCGCCGGAAAGGCCAACTTCCACATCGCCGATGGCGAGATGGAGGTGGGCATCGGCCATCACGGCGAACACGGCGTGCAGGTAACGAAGACGGTGTCCTCCAGGGACATGGCGAAGATGATGCTGGACATCATCCTTCCCGACTTCCCCCTGGCGAAGGGCGACGAAGTGTCGGTCCTCGTCTCGGGCCTCGGCGCCACGCCCTTGATGGAGCAGTACATCTTCTACGCCGACGTCGCCGAGCAACTCGAAGCCGCGGGTGCCACCGTCGCCTTCCGCTTCGTCGGCAACCTGTTCACCTCGCTGGAGATGAACGGCATCACGCTGACGCTGACCCGGCTCGACGACGAACTGAAGACCTGCCTCGCCCATCCCTGTTCGAGCATCGGCCTGAAGGTGCTGGCATGACGACCGTCGTTTCGCTTCCGCTTTCCGACGGGCGTTTCATCGTCGACGACCTCGTCGCGACGATCCGCGCCAACCGCGATCAACTTTCCGAGATCGATGCCGCCACGGGCGACGGCGACCATGGCATCAACATGGCCAAGGGCTTCGCCTTATGCGCCGAACGCATGGATGCCGAGGACGTGCGCGGCGCGGGCGAGGCGTTCGAGGCCCTGACGATGGCCTTGATGGGCGACATCGGCGGTTCGATGGGCCCCCTTTACGGCAGCTTCTTCCTCGAATTCCAGCTCGCCTTTACGGGACGCGACACGCTGGACGCGGCGCTGTTCGGGCAGGCGCTCGCGGCGGGCTTCGCGTCGGTCCAGGAGTTGGGCAGCGCCAAGGTGGGCGACAAGACCTTGATGGACACGCTGGTGCCGGCCGAGGCCGCGTATCGCCAGACGCTGGCGGAGGGTGGCGACTTCATCGAGGCCTTGGCCGCGATGTCGGCCGCGGCGGAGCGAGGCAAGGATTCCACGAAGGACATGCAAGCCAGGATCGGCCGCGCGGCACGGCTCGGTGAACGCTCCATCGGCACCGTCGACGCCGGCGCCACCTCATGCTTCCTGATCCTGAAGTCGATGGCGGACTCCATCACACGCCGCCTCGCGCCTTGAGGCTTTTGCATGACCTTGCATGGCCTTGCATGGCCCGCAGGAATTGCAGGGTTGCGGGGTTGCGGGGTTGCAGGCTGCAGGGTGGCAGGGTGGCAGGGTGGCAGGTTGCAACTTTGCAAGGTTGCAAGGTTGCAAGAACCTGGTGGGAAGCCGCTTCAGCGGCGATCCCGCGGCAGCGGGCCAGCCCGAGGCAAGCACCCATCGCCGCTGAAGCGGCTTCCCACCAGTCCCTCGACAAGTCCCAGTCCCTCAACAAGCCCAAGTCCCTCGACAAGTCCGGCTCCTCAATAAGTCACCGTCACCTTCACCACGTCGCTGTACACGCCAGCGCCGACGGCCGGTTGCACCGGCAGGCGCCCATACACCGTCAGTGTCTGTTCCGCGCCCGAACCCGTCCCCGTCGCCGTATCGACGTTCAGCGACTCTCCCCAACGCAGCGTGCGCGGACTGTCACGGTAAAGCTCGTAGTTCACGAAGCCGCTACCGGAGGTCATTCGCCTCGTCGTCCCGGAGGCGTTCTGTCCATTGTCCAGCCCTACCTGATACGCGGCGCGGTTGGTGCAGGTCATGCGCAGCAACGAGGTCTGGTCGGTGTTCGCCTGCAGCAGGCCGGATACGCTGCCGAAGTTGAGATCGCTCGCCGTGGCGAGGGTGCACAGGTTCGATACCGATGCGGTCACCGTCGAGGACGGCCCGGCCGCGCTGGCGCCACCGCCGCCGCCACTCTGGCAACTCGCCGGATACGTGCCGAGGCTGAGCAGCACCTCGTTGTAGCGGTACGCGATCCCGTTCGCGTTGAGCCCTCCGGCAAGGGTCCCGCTGTACGTGCCGCTCGACAGCGTCGACTGGCCGGCGGGCACCCGGCCATAGACGGTGACCGAGCCGGTGCGTGTCTGTGGATTCGACAGGATGGTGAAGGTCAACTGGAAGGTCAGCGGCGTGTACGTCGCGTTCCCGATGGGGCCCCACACGTTGCTGCGTGGTGAGTCCTTGTAGAGCTGGTACTGCATGCGATCGCTGTTGCCGTTGATGGCGGTACGCGGCGAGACGTTGCCGAGGTCGTCCGGAGCGAGCCCGATGCACCCGGTGACGTAGACGCCGTAAAGACCGCCGAGCAGGCCGCCGCTGTACGTGCAGCTGTAGTTGATCGTCGCCGTGCCATCGACGGTGCCGGACGTGGGGTCCACGGGACCGAAGGCGAGCGTGGTGATGCTGGTGATCGTACAGGTGGTCGCGGCTTCCGCCCGCGGCCCCGCCAGCAGTGCGGCAAATGCGATGGCGGTGAGTGCCAGCCATTTCACGGCATGTGACCCCGGCAAACCAGCGGGCCGAGATCGGGCAGGTTGCGCGCATGCGAGGGGTAGTCGAGCGTCGCCTTGCAATGGCCGCCCCCTTGTATATCCACGTCGAGGATGGTGCTGCCTTCCAGGTCGTCGAGATAGACCATGCCGTCATAGCCGACGATGGCGTTTCCACCATCGCCCGTCGCGACCGTGGAACCCAGGGGCAGGGGCGAGCCGGATTCGTCGACGAGCGTGGTCAGCGCGGCGCGCACCCGCTTCACGGGGAAGCGCAGCATCACCCCCGAACGGTCCGCGGGCGCGATCGTCGCTTCGACGCGCTGTACGCGATCGTCGGCGGGCAGGTCGAGGGGGTCGATGGCGAGGCGGTTGTCCTGGTAGGCGTTCAGCCGCGGGACCAGCAGCAATCCACGGCTGTCGGTCACGCCGGTACGGCGATTCTCGAGCAACACCGGAACGTCCGCTGCACCCTCGGTCGTCACGAGGGCGAAGGCATCGTCGATACGACGAGCGGCGAACACGTGCCCGCCCATCAGCACGATCGCCCCGTTGGCATCGGCATAGCTGTACGAGGAAGGCCCCACGTCGCTTGCGCCGACGGTGAGCTGGCCACGGTTGCCGAGCCAGCCCACTTCACCAAGACCGCCCGCATCCGCGCCCGAACGTCCTTGCACGTGCCATCCGAAACCGCCGTCCCCGTCGATGGCACGGCTGGCGTCGACCACGCCGAAGGTCCGCTCGCGGTCGCGCTGCATGGATGCGCTCAAGGTGGCGCGGAGATCCAACGCGACGGTCACGCCGATGAAAAAACTGCGGTCCGAGGCATCGTCGAGGTTACGGTTGTAGCTGGCGCTCAACGATACGCCGCGACCGACGTTGCGCAGCGCGAACAGGCCGGCGTATCGCGAGATGGGCTGTCCGCTGTAGCGGAGCCGGACGAGGTTGGCGCCGAAACTGGATTCGCGCACGTTGAAGCCGATGAGCGCGCGGTCGCTGACGCGTGGCGGGGGCGAGCCGTAACCCGCGGCCACATCCTGGTAACGGGCGTCGCCACGCAACGTGTCGATCGACGCATTCATGTAGTGCCCGTTCCATGCGTAGCCGAATCCATACTGCCTGCCGCCGCCTCGGGACAGGGACAGTGACGCATTCAGGACGTGTGCCCCGACGGGATTCCACACGCCGCCCGCGCCCGCGGTGCCGCGCCCGTCACCCCCTTCGGCGTGCGATTCGACGGTGAGCGCGTCGGTGACGCCATGCCTCCACGTCGCGCTGCCGACCGGTGCGTCGCCATACGAGAAGGAGTCGATGCCATAGGCCCGGCGTACCGTGCCGAGTTCCACCGACCAGTCGTCCAGGCCTTCGCGCAGCAGTTGCCTCGCGGCATAGAAAGGGAAGGTGACCGTGCTGCTGCGGCCGAGCGCGTCCGTGAGCACCACTTGCGCCTGTCCGGCCTGGTCGATGCCGGGAACGGCGGTGAGTTGGAACGGGCCGGCCGGCACCTTGCCGCTGTACTGGCGGATGCCGTCGACATAAAGCTCCACCGACGATGGCGCCGTGGCCTCGCCGAAGAACTGGGGCAGGGGCGTCGTCACGCGATAGGGCTGGGTGGCGAAATCCGTGCCGTAGGCGATTCCGCCGATACGCGTGGCCCGTGTCCAGGCCAGGTAACCGGTGAAGGTGTCGCCGATGGTCAACACCTGCGCACGATCGGGAAACGAAAGCCGCCACTGGGTATCCAGCCGCACGGAATCTCCACGCCATCCCACGCCGTGGGATTGGTAGCGACGGGTCAACGAGGTGGTGCTGAGCACGCCCAGGCCTTCGCTGAAGCCACGCAATTCCGCGAGCCCGCTGATGTTGCCCTCGCCACCACCGTGCGCGGCGTAGATGTCGTAGTTGAGCAGGACCCCGGTCCCGCTCGTGGCGCGCAACGCGGGACGTTCCTGTCGATTGAGGATGTGCGTGGGCAGGTGCAGACGTTCGTTCGGTACCTGGATATCCACGCGTTGCAGGCGCACGTCGTAGGTATAACGAAGACCTTCGATATCCGGCAGGCAGCGTTCGCCGTCACCGGGCGGCAGGATGAACCCCAGCCCGCGCAAGTCACCGGCCAGCGCGCATAGCGTTTCCCCGCGGTGGATGAAGTGCACGAGCTTCTCCGTCGACGAGCCGTTGAGCACCACCTCGAGATAGAGGTCTTCTCCCGTGGTTCGTACGCGTGGCATCACCGTGGGCGGAGGTGGGACGGGGATCGGTTCGTTGGACGAGGCGTGGCTGCTGCCGGAGTCGAGCGCCAGGACACTAAGGGCCCCTAGGGTCAACGACCAGCGTCGATTCGGACGCCTCACCGTTGATCCTCGCGCGCAATACGCCGCCCCTCGGCACGTCCGTCGGAAGAGTCCAGCGCATCGTCGAGTCCGGCAGGGCATAGCCGACCAGCCCGGACAGGAGCACGTCGCGCCGGTCCTCCGGACCCTGCCAGGTCACGTCCGCGATTTGCGCATGGCCGTTTCCGCTGTTGTGCACGCGCAGTCGTGTACCCGCCGCCGTTTCTTCCCAGGTGGTTTCCAGTGCTGCTTTCGTCGCCGGGTCGCCGGCGGGGGCAAGGAAAACGGGAATGGAATAGCGCAGGATGAAGGTCAGCCCGCCCTTGGCGGCCATGCCCACCGGCAATTCGTCGACCAGGATGCGATAGGCGGCTTCCACGCCGCCAGGCGGTGGCGTCGCCTGCCGGATCACGCGCACGAGTTGGCGATCCCCCGGCTCGATGGCCACCATCGGTGGACTCACCACGAGGTCGCGCGATGGCGCCAGGGCATCCTCGCCGTTCACCTGCGTCCAACGGAAGACGCGGACCTGGGCCTGGATCGGATCGTTGCCCGTGTTCGTCAGCCATAGTGCCTCGGCCGATGTCTTCGCCGCGAGGCGAAGGCCGATGGGCGTCACCTGCAATCCACTGCCCGACGCCACCGGCGCCACGATGGCCGCGATGGCCATCGCGGCAGCCTTCGCCACGCGGAGCGCCCATCGGCACACCGTCAGTACGTGATCGTGGCGGTGATGACGTCGGTGTAGCTGCCGGCGGTGAAGTTGGTACTCGGCACGCGGCCGTAGACGGGGATGTTCTGCACGCTGCCGGTCCCCGTGCCCGCGTAGACGTTGCCGCCCGCGCCGGTGGTGCTGCCCCAGATGTCGGCCGCGGTGCGCGTGGCGTTGCGGTAGAGCTGGTAAGGCACCAGGGCCGAGCCGTTGCTCATCTTGCGCGAGTTCGCGTCGGTGCCGTTCTGGCCGTTGTCCAGCGCGATCGTGTAGGGAGCGCTGGGCGTGCAGTTCACGTTGAGCGCGCCCTGGTTGTCGACGTTGGTCGCGGTGGATGGCTGGCTGCCGAAGTTGACATCGGTCGGTGCCGTCGTGGTGATGTCGCAAGCGGCGGTGATCGTGACACGCACGTTGAACGTGGTCGTGGCGGTGGCGGCGTAGCCCACGGAACTGGCCGTGCCGAGGACGATGACGACGGTGCCGGCGAACAGGCGGATGACAGGATGCATGGCGTGTCTCCCTGGTGGCGAAGCGGTCCGGCCGATCGGCGCGGGTACGTCCGTCGGAAGCAAGGATCGGGGAAAGGCGAATGTGCCGGTGTGCATTTACGGCCCCCTTGCCGTATCGACGTATCGATGCCGAAAGGGCGCAGATCGATGGATGTCAAGGACGCTTGACAGGACGGGACGTTCATCGCATGATGGTGTAAAGCGTGCTTGACATGCCTCCGGCCGTCCGACAAGGCCGTCCGACTACATCCATCGAAGGGGAGCGGCGATGCGTGCCGTGCACAAGCGTTACCTGCGTGAATTCTTCCCGGCGATGCTGGCCTACGTGATCCTGCTGTTTCTCTCCGTCGGTTGGCTGAAGACGTTGGAGGGCAATCTGGCGCGAACGCTGGTCACCCTGTTGCCCGTGCTGCCGATCGCCTTCGTCATTCGCGCGATGGTGCGCGTGATCCGCGACCAGGACGAATTCGAGCGCCGCATCGATCTCGAATCCATCGCCATCGCTGGCGGCATCGGCGCCTTCGGCTTCTTCACCTACGGCATGTTGCTCAACGCGCGGGTGATCGCCGCGCCGCCCGCCGAGGCGGTGGCGATCTGGGTGTTGCCGGTGCTGCTGGGTTGCTTCGGCGTGGTCAAGTGCGCCGTCCGCTTGTATTACCGTGCCCGATGAACAACCGCGTCCGCGAACTGCGAACGGCGTTGGGATGGTCGCAAGCCGATCTCGGCGAGAGATTGGACGTGTCCCGGCAAACGGTGAACGCGGTGGAAACCGGGAAGTACGATCCCAGCCTGCCGCTCGCCTTCAAGATCGCGAAGCTGTTCGAACTGCCCATCGAATCCATCTTTACCCCGGGGGAATGAGCGTATGAAACGAGCGCCACGGATCGCCATCGTCATCGCGATCGTCGCCGCCACCCTCTCGGGACGGCAATGGATGCATCACCGGGCGGAGGAACCGGCCACGACGACGGAGGCGCCTGCCGCGACGCGTCCCGCGCCGCCACGGGTGTGGAAGCTCGGCTCGCTGGAACTGAAGCCGTGCGAACTGCCGCAGCCGCATTCGGGCTTGTCGACGGCGGCGTGGTGCGCGCCTTTCCAGGTGCCGGAGGATCGCGCGAATCCCGGCGGCCGCAAGATCGCCTTGCGCCTGGCGGTCGTCCGCAGCAGCGCGCAGGTGCCGGCCCCCGACATGGTCGCGTTCATCGCCGGTGGCCCGGGGCAGTCCGCCGCCGAAAGTTATCCGGCGATCGCACCGGCGATGGCGCCGCTGCTGGCGCACCGCAACCTGCTCCTGCTCGACCAGCGCGGTACCGGCGGATCGCATCCGTTGAGCTGCCGCGAAGATGAGCCGGGCGTGCCCGGTGGCGCGGAGGAAACGCACGGCTTCGACGCCGAGGCCGTGCGCAAGGAAACCCGCCACTGCCTTGAGCAGCTCTCGAAGGACGCCGACGTGCGCTTCTATACGACCACGGATGCCGTGGCGGATCTGGAAGACGTGCGGCGCGCGCTGGGTTCACCGACGTTCGACCTGCTCGGCGTGTCGTACGGCACCCGCGTGGCCCAGCAGTACGCCATGCGACACCCGGACGGCCTGCGCACGTTGATCCTCGACGGCATCGCACCGAACTCGCTCGTGCTGGGCGAAGATTTCGCGGTGAACCTGGATGCCGCGCTGAAGGCGCAGTTCGCGCGCTGCGAAGCCGACGAGGCCTGCCGCGCGCGTTTCAGCGATCCCTACCAGACCCTCTACCAGCTGCGTGATGCCCTGCGCGCCAACCCGCACAAGGTGAGTTTCCGCGATCCGCAGAACTATGCGTCCGTGCAACGCGTGCTGAGCGAGGTCTCCCTGGCCACCGTCGTGCGGATGTTCGCCTACTCCCCGGAAACCGCCGCCTTGTTGCCGTTGTCGATCGACGCCGCCGCGCGCGGCGACGTCGGTCCGCTGCTGGGTCAGGCGAAGCTTCTCACCGGCGATCTCGGCGACACCATGGACGGCGGCATGCAGTACTCGGTTATCTGCTCCGAAGATGCCGACCTGCTGCAACCACGTCCGCAGGACAAGGACACCATCCTCGGCGACACGATGATCGAGGCGTTTCGCGCGGCGTGTTCGGTCTGGCCTCACGGTGCGCGTCCGGCGGATTTCCACGAACCGCTGAAGAGCGGCGTGCCCACCCTGTTGATGTCCGGCGAGTTCGATCCCGTGACGCCACCGCGTTACGGCGACGAGGTGGTGAAGGGCCTGCCCAATGGGCGCCACCTCGTGTTGAAGGGGCAGGGCCACAACGTGGTCGCGCGCGGCTGCATGCCCCGCCTGCTCGACCGCTTCATCGACAAGGCGGATGCGAAGGGCCTCGACACGTCGTGCCTGGATCGCCTCAAGCCCTTGCCCGTCTTCGTCGGATTCAACGGAGCCACCCCATGATCGAGGTCAAGGACCTGCACAAGGCGTTCGGCGAGGTACGCGCCGTGAATGGCGTGAGCTTCACCGCGCGCGATGGTGAAATCACCGGCCTGCTCGGCCCCAACGGCGCGGGAAAGACCACCACGCTGCGCATGCTCTACACCTTGATGACGCCGGATGCCGGGCAGGTGCTGGTCGACGGTGTGGACGCCGCGGTCGATCCGCTCGCCGTCCGCCGCCAGCTCGGCGTGTTGCCCGATGCGCGAGGGCTCTACAAGCGCCTGACCGCGACGGAGAACATCGATTACTTCGGCCGCCTGCACGACATGGAACCCGGCCTGCTCCGGCAGCGTCGCGAGGCCCTGATCGATGCGCTGGAGATGCGTGACATCGCCACGCGGCGCACCGAGGGTTTCTCGCAAGGGCAACGGGTCAAGACCGCGATCGCCCGCGCGCTGGTACACGATCCGCGCAACGTATTGCTCGACGAGCCCACCAACGGACTGGACGTGATGGCGACGCGCGCCATGCGCCATTTCATGCGGCAACTGAAAGACGAAGGGCGTTGCGTGCTTTTCTCCAGCCACATCATGCAGGAGGTGGCCGCCTTGTGCGACCGCATCGTCGTGATCGCCCACGGGCGTGTCGTCGCCGATGAATCGCCCTCCGCCTTGCTCGCGCAAACCGGCGAAACCAGCCTCGAGGATGCCTTCGTGAAGATCATCGGTACCGATGAGGGGCTCGCCGCATGAGCGCCTTCACCGCTGTTTACTGGAAGGAAGTGCGGGAGAACCTTCGCGATCGCCGCACGCTCGTCAATGCCTTGATCACCGGTCCCTTGCTCGGACCGGTCATGTTCATCATGTTGATGAACGTGATGGTCAACCGCGAACTGGCCAAGTCCGACCGGCCGATATCCGTGCCGGTGATCGGTGCGGAGGTCGCGCCGAACCTCGTCGCCGCGTTGAAGGGCGCGGGCATCGATGCGGCCCCGGCCATGCCCGATCCGGAGAACGCGGTGCGCGAACAGCGCGCCGACATCGTGCTGCGCATCTCGCCGGAGTACGCCCAGGCATGGAGCAAGGGCCAGGCCGTACAGGTGGAGTTGATCTACGATTCCTCGCGGCGCGACGCGTCCACGCCAGTGATGCGCGTGCGCAGCGTGGTCGAGTCATACGGAAAACGCGAAGGTGCGATGCGGTTGATCGCGCGAGGCTTGTCACCGACCACGGCGTGGCCGGTGCAGGTGGCCGACAGGGACCAGGCCACGTCGCAGTCGCGGTCGGCGTTGATGTTCTCCTTCCTGCCTTATTTCTTCGTGCTCACGGTCTTCCTCGGGGGCATGTACCTGGCCATCGACCTCACCGCCGGCGAGCGCGAACGCCAGTCGTTGGAGCCACTGTTCGTGAATCCCGTGGCGCGCTGGAAGATCCTGGCGGGGAAGCTCGCGGCGATCTGCACGTTCTCGCTGGTGAGCCTCCTGCTCAGCGTGGCGGCGTTCGCCACCGCGCCCTTGTTCATTCCGGTGGAGAAGCTGGGCATCGCGCTGGACCTCGGGCTGCGGTTCGGCTCGCAGGTGGTGTTGCTGATGCTGCCCTTGATCGTGCTGCTGGCCGCATTGCAGTCGCTCGTGTCGGCGTTCGCCAAGAGCTACCGCGAGGCGCAGACCTACCTGTCGATCCTGATGATCATCCCGGTATTGCCGAGCGCCTTGCTTTCGGTGATCCCCGTGCGTGCGGAGCCATGGATGTACGCGGTGCCGCTGCTCGGGCAGAACCTGGGGATCGTGCAGTTGTTGCGCGGGGACGGCGTGCCCGGGTGGCAGCTCGGTTTGTGTCTTGCGGGCGGTTTCGCCGCGGCCGTTGTGGCGGTGTGGGGCACGGCTCTGCTGTACCGCTCGGAGCGCCTGGCGATTTCCGGTTAAGGGCTAAGAGCATCGCCGCTGAAGCGGCTCCCACAAGAGCGCCGTGTGGGAGCCGCTTCAGCGGCGAAATTCCATCACCCTCACCGCCACCGCACATCCACCCCCACCAGGAACGTCCGCCCCGGCGCCGGCTCGTAATACCGTCCGTTTCCATCGTTGACGATCACCGACCCGATCACATGCCGGTCGGCCAGGTTGTCCACCCGGGCGAAGGTGTTCACCCGCCAAGGCCCCTGGTCGAACACGTACCCGCCGGACACACCGAGCAACGCATACCCCGGCGCCGATTCCGTGCCCAGGTCGTTCACCGACGTCGCGCCCATGGCATTCATGTCCAGCCCCGCCTGCCAGCCGCGCTCACCGCCGTACTTCAGCGCCGCATAGCCCGTCGAACGCGGCACCCCCGGAATACGCGTACCGGCCTGCACCGGTGTATCCGGGGCGGGACAGCCCGCCGCCACACAAGTGAGGAAGGGTGTGCGGAAGCTCGCCTGCAAGTGCGTGTACGACGCGATGAACCGAAGGTTTCGTGCCAGCCCGGCACTGAACGAAGCCTCGACTCCCTGTCGCCGCGACCGAGCGATGTTCTGGTAGGTCGTGCGGCCACCGAGATTGGTCGCCACCGCGAGTTCGTCGTCGCTATCCGCGCGGAACACGGCGAGCCCCGCTTCGATGCCATCGGCCGGACGCAGCTTCAGGCCCAGCTCCGCGTTGTGCGATCGCGAGGGCTTGAGGTCGAAGGCCAATCCGGCGCCGCGATCGGCACGGTAGCCGAGTTCGGAAAACGTGGGCGTCTCGAAGCCGCGGCCCCAGTTCGCGTATACATGCATCCAGGGCGCCGCGCGCCAGAGCACGCCGAACACGGGCGTGGTCGCGCTGTACTTCACCGTGCCGCTGTCGTCGGGATTGCCCGGGGCGACGTAGCGATCGGTGGAACGAAAGCGCACCTCGCTGTGCCGGATGCCTCCCATCAGGCTCCAGTCACCGGCGACGCGCCACGTCGCCTGGGCGTACTGGTCGAAGTCGAAGACACGGTCGATCTCGTCGCGGCGCTTGTCGCCGCGGACGCCGAGCGTGCCGCCGACGAAGTTGTTGTAGCCCTGGCGGTGTTGTTCCTGGTTGTCGTACGCCACGCCCGTGGCCAGTTCGAACGGCCGTCCGGCCAGCGTGTCGCGCCACGTCCAGCGCACGTCGCCGCCGCCGTATTCGTTGTCGAGGTCCACGACGCCACCAGAGTTTCCCCGTTGGGAGACTTGCGTCGCGACCGGAATCGACAGGTATTGCGTGACCCCGCGCTGGCCGTAGTAGCCCATCGCGCGCAGGCTGTTGGCTTCGTCGATACGCTGGTCGTAGATCAGGCCGGCCTGCTGCTGGTCCGCCGATTTGCGGGTGTCGAAGGTGTTAGCCACGGCGGCGACCTGGCGCGGGTCGGCCCGGTACTGCGCCCGGGTGAGTCCCAGCGGGTCCTGGGCGTCGGGCGCGTCCAACGTGTTGACCACGAGGGTCAGCCTCGCGTCGTCGTCGACCTTCCAGCCGATCTTCGCGTTGCCCGACTCGCGCCGAGCGGTGCTGTGGTCACGATAGCCGCTGGTGCGGAAGTGGGTGAAGTCGACGTTATAGTCGACCGGTCCGTCCACGCCGCGCGCGTTCACCGACGTGCGGAAATTACCGTTGCTGCCGCCGGCGATGCCGAAGCGCAGTTCCGGTGGCTCGGTGCCATCGGCGGTGAAAAGTTGCACCACGCCACCCGACGCATTCCCGTAGAGGGCGGAGAAGGGCCCACGCAATACCTCGACCCGGTCCGCCGAGTCGAGGTTGAAGTGCGACACCTGGCCCTGACCGTCCGGCATGCTCGCCGGTATCCCATCGGTGTAGAGCCGCACGCCCCGGATGCCGAAGGTGGAGCGTGCGCCGAAACCGCGGATCGATACCTGGGTATCCTGTGCGTAATTCTGCCGGTCGCGGGCGACGATGCCCGGGATCGCCTGTACGCGCTCGGACAGGTTCACGTCGAGCGATCCGTCCGGTGGCGTGGCGACCACGTCGATGGCGGCGGGGATGTCGTAGGGTGACTGCGCCGTACGGGTGGCGGTGACCACGACGGGCGCGAGCTGTGCGTCCTGGGCGGCCACGCCGGAGGCCAGCGCGATAAGGATGCCGCCCGCCAACGGGCGGAGGTGGGGAGGGCGCATGTGGGGTTCCCTGGGGTGGAGCGTGGAGGATGCCGAAGGGATTGTATGCATAAGCTCAAGGCCTGGGCCCACACACGTGCTAGCCTTCCCGCCCACGTCCCCTACCTTCCGGTGCCGCCATGAAGAAGCTCGCTTTCGCCTGTGTTGGAATGCTCGGTCTCGCGTTCGCGCACACCGCCCTCGCCGCCGATACGGACCAGCCGGCCCGGGCGACGCCGCCCGCCAGCGCCAGCCAGCTCACCGCCGCCGAACTGGACAAGGCGATCGCCGGCAGCTGGCGTTCGCCGGAGAACAAGGCGCGCGATGCATACCGGCATCCACGCGAAATGCTGACCTTTTTCGGCATCCGCCCGGACATGACCGTGATCGAGATCTGGCCGTCGGGTGGCTGGTTCACCGAGATCCTCGCTCCCTTCCTCCATGACAACGGCCATTACATCGGCGCGGTCGAAAAAGGTTCGAAGAGCACGGCGGCCTTGCAGAAGAAGTTCTCCTTCGCGCCGGCGCAGTATGGCAACGCGAAGATCGTGGAGTTCAACCACAAGGCACCCGTGCTCGGCGCACCGGGTTCGGCCGACATGGTGCTGACCTTCCGCAACGTGCACAACTGGGCGGCCGACGGCAGCGCCGAAGCGATGTTCAAGTCCTTCTTCACCGTGCTCAAGCCCGGTGGCGTGCTCGGCGTGGAAGATCATCGCGCGGATGCGGGCAAGAAGCTCGACGAGGTCGTGAACTCCGGCTACCTGCCGACCGACTACGTGATCAAGCTGGCGACCGACGCGGGTTTCAAGCTCGACGCACAGAGCGAGGTCAACGCGAATCCGAAGGACGACCACAACCATCCGAAGGGCGTGTGGACGTTGCCGCCGACGCTGGAGATGGGCGAGACGGACAAGGCCAAGTGGCAGGCCATCGGCGAATCCGACCGCATGACCCTGCGCTTCGTGAAGCCCGCCACCGCCAAGTAAGGTGCTGGTCGCGTTGAACAAGCCCTTCGGGGTGCTTTGCCAGTTCACCGACGAAGCCGGCCGGCGCACGCTGGCCGACTTCGTGCCGCAGAAGGGCGTGTATGCCGCGGGGCGGCTGGACCACGACAGCGAAGGGCTCTTGCTGCTTACCGACGACGGCAAGTTGCAGCACCGGTTGGCCGATCCGAAGCACAAGCAGCCGAAGACCTATGTGGTGCAGGTGGAGGGCGTGCCGACGGAGGATGCGCTCGAGCGGCTGCGGAATGGCGTGGTGCTCAAGGATGGGCCGACGTTGCCGGCGGTGGTGGAAGCCATCGACGAGCCGGACTGGCTATGGCCGCGCGATCCGCCGGTGCGCTTTCGCAAGACGGTGCCTGATGCGTGGCTGCGTGTCGTGCTGCGCGAGGGGCGGAATCGGCAGGTGCGAAGGATGACTGCCGCCGTGGGGTTGCCGACGTTGCGGCTGCTGCGCGAGGCGGTGGGGGATTATCGGCTGGATGGGTTGGGAGTCGGGCAGGTGCGGGTGATCGATTCCCGGGTGGTTCGCTAAAGTAGGTATCGCCGCTGAAGCGGCTCCCACAAAGAGCATCGCCGACAGGGTCGGCTCCCACCAGGTTGCCGCAGACAGGTGGGAGCCGACCCTGTCGGCGATGCTCTGGTGGAATCCGCCCCAGTTAGCGATGCTCTTTGTGGGAGCCGCTTCAGCGGCGATCCCGCGGCAGCGGGCCAGGCACCGCGCCCTCCCACCACTCAGTGCCCCATCACCACTCAGCCGCCATCACCACTCCGCCACCGACCCATCGGGATGCCGCCATAGCGGATTCCGCCAGTCGGCCACTTCCCGGCTGCGCTCGATCAGCAGTTCCTCGTTCACCTCGATGCCCAGCCCCGGCCCGCTGAACGGCAACGCATAACCGCCATCGTCCAGGGTGAGCGCGTCCTTGTTGAGGACGTAATCGAGCACTTCGCCGCCCTTGTTGTAGTGGATGCCGATGCTCTGTTCCTGCAGCGTGGCGTTCCAGCTGACGAAGTCCACGTGCAGGCACGAGGCGAGCGCGATCGGTCCCAACGGGCAATGCGGCGCCAGGGCCACGTCGTACGCCTCGGCCATCGCGGCGATCTTCACGCATTCGGTGATGCCGCCGGCGTGCGAGAGATCCGGTTGCAGGATCGAGATGCCGCCGCGTTCCAGCACGCTCTTGAATTCGAAACGCGAATACATGCGTTCGCCCGCGGCAATGGGAATCGAGGTCTGCGCCGCGATGCGCGGGTAATACTCGGCTTGTTCGGCGAGTACCGGTTCCTCGATGAACAAGGGACGGAACGGTTCCAGTTCCTTGACCAGCACCTTGGCCATCGGCGCGGACACGCGCCCATGGAAGTCGAGGCCGAACTCGATCGTGTTGCCGAAGGCCTCGCGGATCTCGGCCACGCGCGCCACGGCCGCGTCCACCGCCTTGCTCGAACCGATGATGCCCATTTCCTCGCACCCGTTCATCTTGAACGTGTCGAAGCCATGGGCCATGCGCTCGCGGATCTGCGCGATGACATCGGCCGGCCGGTCGCCGCCCACCCAGCAGTAGGTCTTCATGCGATCGCGCACGCGGCCGCCGAGCAGTTCGTATACCGGGGCATTCAACACCTTGCCCTTGATGTCCCACAGGGCCTGGTCGATGCCGGCGATGGCGCTCATGAAGACGGCGCCGCCGCGGTAGAAACCGCCGCGGTACATCGTCTGCCAGAGGTCGTTGATGCGGGATGGGTCCTTGCCGACCACGTACTCGGAAAGTTCGTGCACCGCCGCCTCGACGGTGCGCGCACGGCCTTCCACCACGGGCTCGCCCCAACCGACGACGCCTTCGTCGGTTTCCATCTTGAGGAACATCCAGCGCGGCGGGACGCGATACGTGGTGATCTTGGTGATCTTCATGCTCAGACCGAACGATAGGCTTTGACGAAGGCGTTCGCGCGCTCACGCGTCCGCGACACGGGTTGCCCCGCTTTATACAGGTCGCCGCCCAATCCCGCACCGATGCAGCCCGCATCGAGGAACTGGCCGATGTTCTCCGGCGTGACGCCACCCACGGCCAGCAACGGCAGGTCGGGCGGCAGCACGGCGCGGATGGATTTCACGTAGCCCGGGCCCCATTGCGTGGCGGGAAACAACTTCAGCGACTGCGCGCCCGCGGCGATGGCCGCGAACGCTTCGCTCGGTGTGCTGAAGCCTATGGAGGTATACATCCCGCGTTCGCGGCCGCGGCGGATCACCGCGGGGTCGGTGTTGGGCGTCACCAACAGGTGACCACCCAGGTCGGCCACGGCGTCGACCGCGTCCGGCGTCAGCACCGTGCCCGCACCGACCAGTGCCCGGGTACCGGCGACTTCCAGCGCCATGGGAATGCTGCGTTGCCAGTCGGGGGAGTTGAGCGGCACCTCGATGGCGTCGAATCCCGCTTCGAGCAGGGCCTCGACGTGGCCGACGATGTCGTCCGGGGTGATGCCGCGAAGAATGGCGATGAGGGGAAGCGCAGTCGGCCAGGCCATGGGTTCACTCGTGATAGAGCTGGGAACGGCCGCCGTCGACGCGGATGTCGGCGGCGTTGATATAGCGTGCTTCGTCGGAAGCGAGGAACAACGCAGTATAGGCAATCTCTTCCGGCTCACCGATGCGCCTGTTGGGCAGGATCTCGGTCTGCCGGCGACGTTCCGCCTCGGGATCGGGCGCGGCGGCGAAGCCGGCCTCGGCGATGGCGGTCAGCACCAGGCCCGGGGAAATCGAGTTCACGCGAATGCCGTGCGCGGCGTACTCGATGCCTAGCGCCTTGGTCAGCCCGATCAATCCGTGCTTGGCCACGGGATAGGGGAAGCAGTGCGGGACGATCTTGTGCCCGTGCACCGAGGCGATGTTGACGATGCTGCCGCGGCCAAGGCCGAGCATGCCGGGCAACACGGCCTTCGCGCAGTTCCAGGCGCCCTTGAGGTCCACCTCGAAACAGCGCGTCCACTCATCGTCGCTCAGCGAGAGCGGGTCGTGGAAGACGTTGATGCCGGCGTTGTTGACCAGGACGTCGGGTGCGCCGAAGCGTTCCGTCGCCGCGTCGACCATCCGCCGAACCGCCGCCGGATCGGTCACGTCGGCCTGGAACAACAGGGCGTCCGGCGTATCCAGGCCGGCCAGCGTGGCACGCGCCTGGGCGTTGTCCTCGATCACGTTGAGCACGATCTTCGCGCCGTGCGCGGCGAACAAGCGGGCCGTCGCGGCGCCGATGCCCTGCGTGGCGCCGGTGACGATGGCCACCTTGCCCGCGAGGCGCGGCAAGGGCGTGGTGCGTGGATCGGCCTTCGTCGTGACGGTCATGCGCCCGATCCGTGACCGTAACGTGCCTCGGGCAAGCCGCGTCCGCGGGGCGGCGTGCCGATGAAGATCGCGCCGTTCGTTGGCTCGCCGGCGATCACGGTGTCCTTCAAGCCCTTGTGCGCCGAGGTGACCACCATGCGGTCGAGCGCGTCGCCGGCGAACGTGACGCAACTCGGCTGGCGCGCGGGCAGGTCGATGGTCGCGTCCACGCGTCCATCGGGGGCGTAGCGCAGCACGCGCGATCCACCCCACTGCGCGTTCCAGAGGAAGCCCTCGGCGTCGACGGTCGAGCCGTCCGGTTCGACACCCTCGTCCAGCTGGGCGAAGACACGAATGCGGTCGATGTCACCGGTCGCGGCATCGTAGTCGCAGGCCATGATCTGTGCCGTGGGCGAGTCGGTGAAGTACATCGTTTCGCCATCCGGGCTGAAGCAGATGCTGTTGGTGATGGCCGCCTTCGGCAGGGCCAGCCGGTCGAGCTTGCCGTCGTGCGTGTAGCGCCAGAACGATGCCACCTTTTCCGGGCCGCGCTCGTTGAGGGTCCCGAAGATGAAGTTGCCACCGCGGTCGCAGCGACCGTCGTTGGTGCGCGTGCCGGGCAGGTCGGGCTCGACGTCCTCGAGCACGTGCAAGGTGCCGTCGCGGGTATCGTAGCGGGCGAGTTGTTTCTCCAGCGCGAGCAGGAGCACGCCGGGCTGGTGGGTGAGGGCGAAGCAGCACAGGCGCGCCGGGAGCTTCCAGTCCTTCACGACGCCGGTGGCCGGGTCGTACGAGAACAGCTGCGAAGTGGCGATGTCGGTCCAGCGGACCAGGCCGGCCATGTCGTCCCAGATCACGCCCTCGGCATGGGCCTGGCGGTGCGGGGAAAGCGGTTTGAAGGTGTCGGTCATCAGCGGGATTGCCTGCGGTTCTTGAGCTGGTCCACGAGCACGGCGATCAGCAGGATCGCGCCGCGGACCAGGTACTGGTAGAAGGCGTCGATATTCATGAGGCTCATCGCATTCTGCACGGTGCCCATGATGAGGACGCCAACGAGCACGCCGCTGATGCTCGCACGGCCGCCCATCAGGGAGACACCGCCCAGCACGCACGCGGAAATGACGTTGAGCTCGAAACCTTCACCGGCGTTGGGTTGGCCACTGGTCATGCGCGAGGCGAGGATGATGCCGGCCAGCGCGGCGACCAGGCCCTGGATGAGGAAGATGGCGATGCGTACGCGGTCCACCGCCACGCCGGCGAGGCGCGCGGCGTCGGGGTTGCCGCCGATGGCCAGGGTATTACGCCCGTAGATCGTCTTGTTGAGCAGCACGCCGAAGACGACGAAGCAGGCCAGGGTGACCCATACCGGCACCGGCAGGCTGAGGAACTCGGCGCTGCCCAGGGTGAAGAAGGCCTCGCTGGTGACGCCCACGGCCTGGCCGTGCGAGGCGATGAAGGCCAGCCCGCGCACGATCTCCATGGTGGCCAGCGTGGTGATCAGCGCGTTGATCTTGAGCTTGGCGATGACCGCGCCGTTGACGAAACCCACCAGCGCACCCGCGATCAGGCTGGCGCCGATGCCGATCACCACGCTGCCCGTGGCGTTGGAAACGATCGCGCAGAACACGCCGGCGAAGGCCACGGTCGACCCCACCGAGAGATCGAAGTCGCGCGATGCCAGGCAGAACATCATGGTGCAGGCGACCATGCCGATCTGCGAGACGGACAGGGCCAGGCCGACCACGTTGTCCCATGAGAAGAAGTACTGCACGGTCATGCTCAGCACGGCGAACAGCACGACGAAGATGCCGATCAGGCTGTAGTCGTCGACGACCTGCCAGAGCAGGGCGCGGCGGTGGGCCTCGGGCGTCTCGCGGGTCGCGGCGATGGCGGCGGCGTTGGACTCGGTCATGGGTCAGGCGTTCCTTATCGGGGTGGATCCCGCGCTTTCGGGCAGGGCGGCGGCGAGGACGTTCTGCTCGTTCGCCGAGGCGCGGTCGAACTGGGCGGTGATGCGGCCACGGCACATGGTGACGACACGATCGGAGACGCCGAGTACCTCGGGCAACTCGCTGGATATCATCACCACGGCCACGCCGCGCGCGGCCAGTTCATAGAGCACGTTGTAGATCTCGTTCTTCGCGCCGACGTCGATGCCGCGGGTGGGCTCGTCAACGATCAGCACGCGCAGGTCCTTCTCGGCCAGCCAGCGCGAGAGCACCGCTTTCTGCTGGTTGCCGCCGGACAGCAGGCGGATTTCCTGCCGGCGGTGCGGCGTGCGGATGCGCAGTCGCTCGATGTAGCTGTCGGCGGTCCTGGCCTCGTTGCGGTCGTTGACGAAGAGACCGGCGGTGAGGTGGTTTCGCCGAGCGCTGATGTTGATGTTCTCCGACACCGAGCGCACGCCGATGATCCCGTCTTCCTTGCGGTCTTCCGGGCAGAACACGAGACCGTGCCGGATGGCGTCGCGGATGTGCGAGCGCTTGATGCTCTGTCCATCCACGCGGACGTCTCCGGCGGTACGACGGTCGGCCCCGTAGACCACGCGCATGACCTCGGAGCGGCCGGCACCGACCAGGCCGAAGAAGCCGACGATTTCGCCCGCGCGTACCTCGAAGCTCACCGGCAGCGGCACCGCGCGGCCGGTCACGTTCTTCACCGAGAGGCGCACGTCGCCGTGCTCGCGCGGCTGGTAACCAAAGATGTCGCTGATCTCGCGGCCGACCATGCGCTGCACGAGCGCGTCACGGGTGACGCCCTCCAGCGTGTCGAAATCGGCGACCTTGCGCCCGTCGCGAAAGATCGTCGCGGCATCGCAGAGCTCGAAGATCTCGTCGAGGCGGTGCGAGATGTAGATCATCGCCTTGCCCTGCGCGCGCAGGTCGCGCACGAGGCGGAAGAGCACGTCGGTCTCGCGATGCGACAACGAGCTGGTGGGTTCGTCCAGGGCGAGGATCTTCGCATCGCGCAGGATCGCCTTGACGATCTCCACCATCTGCCGCTGGCCGATGGAAAGCTGCTTCAGCTTCGCACGGGGATCAAGGTCCACGCCGAGCGCGTCGAGGCGCTCGCGGGTCCAGGCCAGCGCACGGCGGCGGTCGACCAGGCCGAAGCGCGTGGGCAGGCGGCCGAGCAGCAGGTTTTCCATGACCGACAGTTCGGGCACATACTGGAGCTCCTGGTGGATCACCGCCACGCCCGCGTCGATGGCATCGGCCGCCTTGCGGAAGTGCCGCACGTGTCCATCGATCGCGACTTCGCCCTCATCGGGGATGTACTCCCCGCCGAGGATCTTCATCATGGTCGACTTGCCCGCGCCATTCTCGCCGAGCAGGCCGTGCACGCTGCCGGCGCGCACGGCGAAGCCGACATCGCTGAGCGCGCGCACGCCGGGGAAGGTCTTCCCGATGTGGCGGAACTCGAGGCGCGGGGCATCCGTCATCGTCAAAGCCCCATGTCCTTGCGGATCTCCGCGGCGTTGGCGCGGGTGATGAGCTGGCCGGTGGTGAAGGTGAGTTGCGGCGGCGCCTTGCCGTTCTTGATCCACTCGTACATGTTCACCGAGGTCTCATAGCCGTGGCGCTTCGGGCTGATCAGCACGCTGCCGAAGAAGCCGGTCGGCTGTGCCTTGGCGAATTCGTTGAGCGCCGACTTGCTGCCGCCGATACCCACGCCGATCATGTTGTCGGCACGGAAGTTACGGCCTTCCGCCGCCCGCACGGCACCGAGCACCGCTTCGTCGTTGAGGCCGAAGGCGATCCAGTGCTTGTATTTGGGGTTCTGCGTGATGGCGATGTTCGCCGCGTTGAAGGCGTTCTCGGTATCCGTCTTGGCCTGCGGCGCGTTGACCACGTTGGCCTTCGGGAACCCGGCCGCGGTGAGCGCGGCGATGGCGCCGTCGGTGCGTTCCTTCGCCGTCGGCAGCTGGTCGTAGGAGATGCGCAGGGCACCGGTTTCCTCCGGCTTCCAGCCACGCTTCTTCATCTCCGCGGCGATCGCCTCGCCAACCTGCTCGCCGATCTTCGACGCGGAGATGCCCATGTGCGGCACCGATTCGATCGGCTTGCCGGAGCCGTCGACCAGGCGGTCGTCCACCGTCATCAGCTTGAGCTTGTCGATCTTCGCCTTGGCCACGATCGAGGGTCCGAGCTTCACGTCGGGCGTGCAGATGATGAAGCCCTGGGCGTGCTGCGATTTCAGGTTGTCGATGGCGGTCAGCACCTGGCCGCCGTCCGGCGCGCCGATCTTCACCAGGGTGAAGCCCTTCTCCTTCGCTGCCTGTTCGGCGTACTTCCACTCGTCCTGGAACCACGGTTCCTCGGGCTGCTTCACCACGAAGCCGATCTTCACCGGGTCATCGGCGGCGAAAGCGGGCGCGGCGGTCACGGCCAGCGCCAGGGCGAGGGCGCGGAGGCCCAGGGCGATCTTCGTCTTCATGCGTTCCCTCCTCGGGTGATTCGGATGGCCATGGGCCGTGTTGTCAGTCGACCAGCCCGCGACGGCGGGCGACGGCGATGGCGCCGTATCCCGCGAGGTCGCGTTGCTCGTCGTCGCCCAGCACGGTGACCGTGCCGGAGAAGAAATCGTCGCCCTCGACCAGCCGGGCGATGGCCTCGCGCAGGATCGGCTTGCCGCTGACGACGAAACGCGTGCCCGGGCTCATCCGGATCGCGCTGGAATTCTTGAGGGTGAGCAGGTCCGAACCGAGCACCGCGCCAAGCAGGAAATTGGCGCGCGCGTTGGCGTCGTACACCGCGAACTGGTCGAGGATGCGCACGCTGAAGCAGGCGCGGCCCAGGCCGATCTTCTTCGCCGAAGCGGCGCCGGCCAGGAGCATCTCGGGGTCGATGCGCTTGGCGAAGCCTTCCTTGAGCGAACCGGCGAGGATGGTGTCGTGCGATATCACGTGCAGCAGTTCGCCCGCCAGCGTGGTGACGCAGCCGTCGATGCGGCGCTTCGCGTCGATGCTGACGAACTTCGAATGCGAGCCGGGCAGCACGATGACCGTGGGCTCGTCGAGCCCCAGCCGTTCGACCAGCGCGAAGGATTCCACTTCCTCGCCGCGCATCATGTCCATCGCCTCGCAGTTGTGCAGGCCGATGTGGTCCACCGCGTTGCGTACGCCGGGCACGAACCAGATCGGCTCGTGCCACACGTTGGCGATGAGGCTCTCGCGCATGGCGGCGGCGAGGTCGTCGATGCCGGCGGCCGCGACCACGTGCGGAATTTCGCACAGGCCGACGTTGGAGGTGATCATGCCGGAGGCGATGGCGCGGCCGATGTCGCCCTTGCCGAGGTTCGCCGCCGCGAGGGCTTCGGCGATCGTTTCGCGCACGCCTTCCTCGAGTTTCGCCGTGCTGCCGGTGATGGCGGTGTCGCGCACGCCGACCTGCCGTGCGGCCTGTCCGGCCACGACGCCGTCGTGCCAGACGGTGACGCGGGTGTTGGTGGTTCCGGTGTCGACGGTGAGGATGTTCATCGAGGGTCCGATCGAAAGCGCCATGGATTCTTGGCGTTGCCTGCCGAGGCAGGCAAACTAGAAATTCTTCGGGGGTTCCCCAAGTTTTTTTGAACGAGTCCGCAATGAAGCGCTCATTACCCCTCCATGCCGTGCGCGTGTTCGAGCTTGCAGCGCAGCATATGAGCTTCACCAAGGCGGGCGAGGAACTCTCGCTGACCGCCGCGGCGGTGAGTGCGCAAGTCAAATTGCTGGAGTCTTACCTGGGTACGCCACTCTTTGTGCGAAGCAACAATCGACTCTCGCTGACGACGGCGGGAGAAAATTATTTCCCGCGTATCCGCGACGCTTTTCGTGCGCTGCAACATGCCACGGACCAGGTGATGGGGCAGCGCAATGCTTCCTTGCGCGTCTCCGTGCCACCCACCTTCGGTACGAAATGGCTGGTGCCGAGGCTGTTCCGCTTCTTCGCCCGGCATCCGGACATCGCCGTGGAAGTGGTGACCGATGGCGGTGACGATGGTGGCTGGGACCTGGCCATCGACGATCGCGTGAACGAGGGCGCCGGGCAGTCGATCCTCGTGGTGAGCGGTTACACGCCAGTCTGTGCCCCCGCACTCGCCGAGCAGGTGCGTGGGCCCGCGGACTTGCCCGCGCAGATGCTCCTGCACGAACGTCCGGGCCGCCGTGCCGCGGCGGCGACGGGATGGGACCAGTGGTTCGAGCGCGCGGGTGTCGAACCGGGGCCGGTGTCGCGCGAGATGGGTTTCAGCGACGGCACGATGATGCTGCAGGCGGCCATCGAGGGGCAGGGCGTGGCGCTGGCCCAGGAGCTGCTGGTGGCCTACGACCTGGCCGCGGGCCGTCTCGTCGCCCCGTTTCACCTGGCGTTGCCGCTGCATCACACCTATTACCTGGCGGTGTCCCGCGATGCCGAGCCGCGCGAGGAAACCACCGTCTTCCGCGATTGGCTCTTCGCCGAGATCACGACAGCCGGCTGAGGCCGGCCAAAACCCGGCAGGAGCCGCGCTTCACCTGTGGGAGCCGCTTCAGCGGCGATGGGTGCTCGCCTCAGCCTGGCCCGCTGCCGCGGGATCGCCGCTGAAGCGGCTCCCACAATTCTCGCAGGCCCGCAATCCCTCAGGCCTCACAATGCTCAGCAGTCCCGCGTGGCCTTCTTGCGGCGCCACCAGATCACGCCCAGCACGACCAGCGCGGCGGCGATCGCCAGCCATACGCCCGTCTGTCCGCGATGAATCCACATCGCCAGCCACTCATGGTTGTGCGCTCCGAAATAGCCCAGGTAGACCCATAAAGGCACGCTGATGGCGGCGGCGAGGCCGTCCAGCAGCAGGAAGCGGAAGAAACCGACGCGATGGGTGGCCCCGGCGGTGATGAACACGGCGGTGCGCATGCCCGGAAGGAAGCGGGCGACGAACATCATGCGGTTGCCGTAGCGCTCGAATTTCTCCTGCACCTTCGCGTAGCGTTCCGGCGTGAGCAGGCGTGCGACGAGGCGCCAGCTCATGATCCTCCCGCCGAAGTGACGGCCGAGCAGGAACATCGTGGAATCGCCCACCAGCACGCCGGCCATGCCCACGCCGACCATCGTATGGACGTCGCCGTAGCCCAGGCCGGTGATGATGCCGCCGGCCACGAGGGTGATGTCCTCGGGCAGCGGGATGCCTGCCCCGCAGAGCATCAGGGCGAAGAAGACGGCGAGGTATCCGTTCCTTCCGAAGAAATCGACGAGGTCGTTGAGCAGGTCCATCAGTAGCGCACGAATCCGGCTGGGGCCGGTCCCTTGGAGGAACGAGGCCGGGATGATCCCACGGATCGCGTTACGCCCACGATGCGGCGCATCATTCGCCGTCCGCCGGGGCGGGGGTGGCCAGTGCGGCGAAGAGGGAACGCAGTTCGGCTTTTTCCGCGTCGTCGAGCGCGCCTTCGCGGCTCCGGGCGATCAGGGTCTCGCGACGTTGTGTCGTGGCCTGGCGTTGCATCTGGGCCAGGGCGTCGAGGAATTCCACGCGCTGCATGTCGGCCTCGCCGATGACGTCGGCCTGCATGAGCTTCTGCAAGGACGCGTATTCGGGGCGGTCCATGAAGTGCTCGACGAGCACGGCGGAATTGATGTCCGGCCGCGCGCGGGCCAGGTCGATCAGTTCCGCGAGCAGGCCGACGCCGGGCCGTTCCAGGCGGAGGAACGGATAGGGCGGCTCGACCTCTTCGGCCAGCGAAGGCTGGGCGAGAAGCAGGGTGATGGCGCTGCGGACGAGGCTGCGTTGCACGTTGGCTGGGCGCGACGCCGATGGGCGAGCCGGCCCCGGTTCCGGTTCCAGCACGGCGCGTGCCCCGGTGCGGCGTTCCAGTTCTTGCGCCATCAGGTCGCGGAAGGCGCCATCGGGCAGTTTGGCGATCAGCGGACGGGCGCGTTCCGCGAGACGTGCGCGGCCGTCGATCCGGGTGACGTCGACGTCGCGGGCCAGTTCCTCGAAGAAATACTCCGACATCGGCATGGATTCCTTCATGCGCTTCTCGAAGCCGTCCTTACCTTCCTTGCGTACCAGGGTGTCCGGATCTTCGCCGTCGGGCAGGAACAGGAAGTGGGCCTGGCGGCCGTCGCGCATGCGCGGCAGGATCGACTCCAGTGCGCGCCATGCCGCCTGACGGCCGGCGCGGTCGCCGTCGAAACAGAAATAGACGTCGGGTGCGGCGCGGAAAAGCACTTCGGCGTGTTCCGGCGTCGTCGCCGTGCCGAGCGTGGCGACGGCGATGGGCAGTCCGGCCTGGTGCAATGCGATGACGTCCATGTAGCCCTCCACCACCATGATCCGGGTGAGGTGCTGGTGGGCCTGCTTCACCTGCCACAGGGCGAACAACTCGCGACCCTTGTGGAAGAGCGGTGTCTCCGGCGAGTTGAGGTATTTCGGGCTCTGTTCCGACGACAGCACGCGTCCGCCGAAGGCGATCACGCGGCCACGCCGGTCGAGGATCGGGAACATCACCCGCTCGCGGAAGCGATCGTAGCGATTGCCCCGCTCGTTGCTGGCGACCATGCCGGCTTCGTTGAGCAGCTGACGCCGACGGTCGGACGTGCCCAGCGCCTTCAACACGCCGTCGAAACCGGCGGGTGCCCAGCCGATGCGGAAGCGCTTGACGATCTCGTCGTCGAGGCCGCGCCGGTCGACATAGGCGCGAGCCTCGGGACTGTTGTCGAGTTCGCGCTGGTAGAAGCTGGCGGCGTCGTCGAGCAGGGAGTAGAGGTCGCTGCGGTCCTCGCGCGGCTTATCGTCGCGGCCACCCTCGTAGGGCACCTTCATGCCCACCGACTGGGCGAGTTCCTCGATGGCGTCGGGGAATTCGAGACGGTCGTAATCCATGATGAACTTGATCGCGCTGCCATGCGCGCCGCAGCCGAAGCAGTGAAAGAACTGTTTCTGCGGGCTCACATAGAACGATGGCGAGCGCTCGTTGTGGAAGGGGCAGCACGCCGTCCATTCGCGCCCGGCCTTCTTCAGCGGCACGCGCCGCTCGATCACGTCGACGATGTCGACGCGAGTCAGCAGTTCATCGATGAAATTGTCGGGAATACGGCCACGCATCAGTCCCCTAGGATGCCATGCATCCGCTTCCGTATGGAGTCCGGCGTGTCCTCAGAAGACGAGCTTGAAGGCGCCGATCAGGACCAGGATCGCGATCACGAACAGGATCAGGAAGATGGCGAAGCACACCTTGGCGATGGTGGCGGCGACGCCCGAGACCCGGCTGAAGCCGAGCGCGCCGGTAACCAGGGCGATAAGGCCGAAGATGATGGCGTACTTGAGCACAGGAATCCTCCGTCAGGCGCCGGAGGAGGGCCCGCCAGCCGCGCCGCGCAGGATGCTGGCAGCGCCGTGGCGAAGCCGTGAATGGCTGGCTCGCGATGGGTGCTTGCCACAGTCTGGTGGGAGCCGACTTGTCGGCGATCCCGCGGCAGCGAGCCAGGTTATGCGAGCACCCTTCGCCGGCAGAGCCGGCTCCCACAGGGAGCAAGGGGCTTTACGGCAAGCACCCATCGCCGACAGGGTCGGCTCCCACCAGGGCTCGACCCCCCCCATCGGAGCTCCCATTGGTGGGGGCCCCAACTTGAATGGCTCAGGCCAGCTTGGCCTTCACCTTGCCTGCCACGGCGGCCATGTCGGCGCGGCCGGCGGCTTTTTCCTTGATCAGCGCGACCACCTTCCCCATGTCGCGGGCGGTGGTGGCACCGGATTCGGCGATGGCGGCATCGATGATGGCGTCCAGCTCGGCCTCGCCCAGCTTGGCGGGCAGGTAGCCGTCGATCACGCCCATCTCGTAACGCTCGATGTCGGCCAGGTCGGTGCGGCCGGCCTTGTCGTACTGATCGATCGAATCGCGGCGCTGCTTCTGCATCTTCTCGAGCACGGCAAGCACCTGGGTATCGTCCAGCTCGATCCGCTCGTCGACCTCGCGCTGCTTGATCTGCGCCAGGACCAGGCGGATGACGGCCAGGCGGTCCTTTTCCCCGCCCTTCATGGCGGTCTTCATGTCTTCGGTGATCTTTGCCTTGAGGCTCATGTCTTTTCTCCGGGACGACGAAAAGCCGGCTTCACCTTTCGGCGAAGCCGGCTCGGGATTTCCGCCTGAGTGCGGGGGCGGCGTAAACGCGCCAACCGCGATACCATGCCGGCCACGAGGACCGGCTGGTACATCAGTACATGCGGGTCCGGCGCGTCGTGTCGCGGGACAGACGGCGCAGGTGGCGCTTCACAGCAGCGGCACGCTTGCGCTTACGCTCCTGGGTCGGCTTTTCGTAAAATTCGCGCTTGCGCGTTTCGGCCAGCACGCCAGCCTTCTCGCACGTACGCTTGAAGCGGCGAAGGGCAAGCTCAAACGGCTCGTTCTCGCGGACTTTAACGCTCGGCATGGAAACTCCACTTGATTAAACTGACCCGTGAATCCGGGTGAGCCGTGGATTATAACGTGATCGAGATGAAAAATTCAAAGCCCGTTTTGGGCGTGGAAACCTCCTGCGACGAGACCGGCGTGGCCCTGCTGCGCTGGGACCCCGAGAAGCCTGGCCGGGGGCTGCTTTCCCATGCCCTCTTCAGCCAGATCGCCCTGCATGCCGAGTACGGCGGCGTGGTGCCGGAACTGGCCAGTCGCGACCATGTGCGCAAGCTGCTGCCCCTGGTCAGGGAGGCCTTGAAGGAGGCCGGCATGACCCCGGCGGATCTCGGTGGCGTGGCCTATACGGCGGGGCCCGGCCTGGTCGGCGCCCTGCTGGTCGGTGCCTCGGCCGCCCGCGCCATGGCCTGGGCGCTGGGCGTGCCCGCCATCGGCGTGCACCACATGGAGGGTCACCTGCTCGCGCCGCTGCTCGAGGACGATCCGCCGGAACCGCCCTTCGTGGCCTTGCTCGTCTCGGGTGGCCATTCGATGCTGGTCGAGGTCAAGGCGATCGGCGAGTACAAGATCCTGGGCGACACCCTCGACGACGCCGCGGGCGAGGCCTTCGACAAGACGGCCAAGCTCATGGGCCTGCCCTACCCGGGCGGCCCGGCGCTGGCGAAGCTGGCCGAAGAGGGCACGCCCGGGCGTTTCCGCTTTTCGCGTCCGATGGTCGACCGGCCGGGGCTGGATTTCAGCTTTTCCGGTCTGAAGACCCAGGTCTTGCTGGCCTGGCAGGCGTCGGACAAGACCGGGCAGACCCGAGCCGACATCGCCCGCGGTTTCGAGGAGGCGATCGTCGACACCCTGGCCATCAAGTGCCGGCGTGCGCTGGAGGCCACCGGGGCGAAGCGGCTGGTGATCGCCGGCGGCGTGGGTGCGAACAAGCGGCTGCGCGAGCAACTGGCCCAGGCCGCGGCGGCGGATGGTTTCCGGGTGTATTTCCCGCGCCTGGCGTTCTGTACGGACAACGGCGCGATGATCGCCCTGGCCGGCGCGATCCGTCTGGCCGCCGGCCAGCACCAGGACGAGACGATCCAGGTGTATCCGCGCTGGAGCCTGGAGACGTTGCCGCCCGCGGCTTGAGTGCTTGCGAAATCGCCCCTCGTCGCGGACCCTGTAAGACCCTTCGCCGCACCTGACTCCATGGATATCGTCTTCATCGAAGACCTGCGCATCGACGCGGTCATCGGCATCTACGACTGGGAACGCCGCATTCGGCAGACCCTGTCGTTCGATCTCGAGATGGCCTTCGACAATCGCCGGCCGGCCGCCAGCGACGACATCGCCGACACGCTCAACTACAAGTCGATCTCCAAGCGCCTCCAGGCTTACGTGGAGGCTTCGAGCTTCGGCCTGGTCGAGACGCTCGCCGAGCGATGCGCGGAGATCGTGCGCGAGGAATTCGGCGTGGCCTGGGTGCGCCTGAAGCTCTCCAAGCCCGGCGCGGTGCGCGGGGCACGCGCGGTCGGCGTCCGTATCGAACGCGGTACGCGTCCGGAATGATCCGCCCGGTGGATAAACACTGACGTGGGACGCGCCTACCTCAGCCTGGGCTCGAACATCGATGCGGAACACTGGCTCGGCCTCGCGGTGGCGGAGCTGCGTCGCCGCTTCGGCGCGCTCGATGTTTCGCCGGTTTACCGCAGCGCGGCAGTGGGCTTCGACGGGCCGGATTTCCTCAACCTCGCCATCGCGCTCGACAGCGACCTCGGCCCCGACGACCTCAACGACTGGTTGCACGCGCTGGAAGATCGCCATGGGCGTGTCCGTGGTGGCGAGCGCTATGCGAGCCGCACCCTCGACGTGGACATCGTGCTCTACGACGACCTCGTGTTGCGCGGGGAAGGGCACCTGGAGATCCCGCGCGGCGAGTTGCGCCACGCCTTCGTGCTGAAACCCATGGCCGATATCGCGCCGGCGCTGCGCCATCCGGTGAACGGCCGGACCATGGCGGAGCTATGGGCGGCGTTTCCACGGGAGAGCGAGCCGCTGGTGCTGGATGAAGCCTGCACGCGAGCCGTGGCCGCACCCAGGTAAGAATCCTACGTTGAGGACGGGTTTCGCTCTTGTGGGAGCCGACTCGTCGGCGATGGGTGCTTGCGCTGGCGACTACTCCCGCAAGATGCTACAACGCGTCCACATCGGACCAAGGGGAATCAAGGAAATGGGTAAGTTCGCACGCAGTTGGGCGCTGATGAAAGCCAGCGCCAACATCCTCCGGCAGGACAAGGAGTTGATGCTCTTCCCGCTGCTCGCGGGGCTGGCCTCGCTCGTGGTGATCGCCACGTTCGCCTGGCCTGTCATCGCCCTGGTTACGCATAACCAGGCGGAATTCGAAGGCCAGCGCCAGCACGTCTCGCCGATGTTCCTGCTGGTGAGCTTCCTCTTCTATTTCGTGCAGTACAGCGTGGTCATCTTCTTCAACGTGGCCCTGGCCTCGGCCGCGCTGATCCGCCTGGACGGCGGCAATCCGACCCTCGGCGACGGTATCCGCACGGCGATGGGCAAGCTGCCGAACATCCTCGGCTACGCCCTGATCGCCGCGACGGTGGGCATGATCCTTCGCGCGTTGCAGGAGCGTCTCGGCTTCATCGGCCGTCTCGTCGTGGGCCTGATCGGCTTCGGCTGGACCGTGGCGACCTTCCTCGTCGTGCCCGTGCTCGCCGCGCAGGACGTCGGCCCTGTCGATGCGGTGAAGCGCAGCGCCGGCGCGTTGAAGCAGACCTGGGGCGAGAACCTGATCGGCAACGCGGGCATCGGCCTGGCCGGTGGCATCCTCACGTTCTGCCTGATCTTCGTCAGCGGCATCCTGTTCTTCGCGGCGGCCAGCACGCAGTCGGTGGCACTGATGGTCGCGGTGGGCGTCATCGCCCTCGTCGGCCTCGTCGCGCTCAGCCTGTTCCAGGCGGCGATGCATGGCGTGTACTCGGCGGCCTTGTACCGCTACACGCAGGAAGGCGACCCGGGCCAGGGTTTCGACCGGGCGCTGCTCGAATCGGCGTTCCGCCCGAAGAACTGACGCTCAGATCGTCAGCGCACGTCCGCCATCCACGCGCACGACCTGTCCGGTCGTGTAGCGTGCATCGAGCAGCAGCCAGCGGACGGCTTCGGCGACGTCCGCTGGCTCGCCCTTGCGTGCCAGCGGCGTCTTCGCGATAAGGTTTTCCGCGGCTTCTTCCGGCTTGCCGGACTCGGGCCACAGGATGGCGCCCGGCGCCACGGCGTTGACGCGGATATCGGGCGCCAGATCCTTCGCCAGGGCGAAGGTGAGCATCGCCAACGAGGCCTTCGCCATCGAGTACACGACATGTCCGGCGAGCGGGCGCTCGGCGTAGATGTCGACGATGTTCACGATCGCTCCCTTTGCCTCGCGTAGGGCCGGCGTGGCCGCTTGGGCGAGGAAGAAGGGTGCGCGCGCGTTCGCGGCGAACAGGTCGTCCCAATGCGCGGGCGTGGTCGCGCCGACCGGGGTGGGATAGAACGCGGAGGCGTTGTTGACCAGTCCGTCGAGGCGGCCGAAGCGCTCGACCACGGAGCCGACGAGGACCGGCAAGGCGTCGTCGTCTTCCAGCGCGGCGGCGAACGTGGCCGCGCTGCCCGCGCGGGCGGCGTTGAGCTCACCCGCCAGCGCGTCGGCTTCACCGGCCGAGCGCCGGTAGTGGATCGCCACGACGCAACCCGCGGCGTGCAGGCGCCGGACGATGGCGGCGCCGACGCGGCGCGCGCCTCCGGTGACGAGGACGACCGGCTGCTTGTTCATCGTGACTCCCTGTAGATGCGCCCGCGAGCTTGCCGCAAACCGGCGCCCACGTCACCGGGCATCGCTACGCGTCCGTTTCCGGCGAAGCATGGCCGTCTTCCTCGACATACACCTCGCCACTGAACAGTTCGATCGCCGTCCGCGCCACCTGTCCGGTGTCGTAATAGGCGTAGGCCCCCACGCCCAGGGCGCCGACGATGGGCAGCCAGCGCGAGATGCCCTTGCCGACGGCCCGCTTGGAGACACTGACGCCGATGCGGCCGGCCAGCCGTTGCAACACGCCCGTGGCGGCGGTGCGGAAGACCAGGCGGTCGCCGACGCGGATGGCCACGTCGCGGAAGGCCTGCGCGGCGGTATGGCGGAACAGGCACCAGAGCATCTGTTCCCGCCCGAGCCGGGCGGTCTTGCCATAGGCGGCGGCGATATCGCTGACCAGTTGGCCCTGGATACGCCAGATCGCGACCAGTTCCGGCAGCACGGTCAGCCATCCCAGCGGGCCCGGCGGCAAGGCCAGCGACCCGGCCGTCACCGCGGCCTTGTTGGCGGCGGCGCTGGCCAGCTTGCGCGCCTCTTCCTCCGCCGTACCCTTGCCGGCGGGGGCGACGTCGCTGTCGGGAATCCGGCTGACGAATTCCAGGATGGCCTTGGCGACGGGGCTGTCGGCGCGTCCGGCGCTCGTCGCGACGATTTCCTTCGATGTCGATGTGGTGTCTCGTTTCGCCATCGGTCTCTCCGGGGTCAGGACGGGCATGGTCGCCGCGACGGCGTGAGTCGATCATGAAGCGGCGTGAAAGCTGGCGGAAAGCTACACCCGGCACAGTCGCCTCGCCCAATTCCCCCTTGGCGTGTCCGCAAGAAGATACGTTATAACATTTCGATCCTTGGAAAAATCCACGATGACCCCTGCTCGCCTCGCGCTCTGCATCGCCCTCGCCCTGTCCGCCGCACCCGTTTTCGCGACCGACGACAGGCCGCCGCCGAAGGCCACGGACCTTGGCGAGGTCGATGTGACCGCCCGGCTCGACGAGGCACGGAACAGCCTGTCGCCCGACACGGGCAGCAGCCAGTACGTCATGGACCGGCAGACGATCCAGGCCCTGCCGCTGGGCGATTCGACGCCGTTGAACCAGGTCATCCTGCAGGCGCCGGGCGTGGTCCAGGATTCCTATGGCCAGTTGCACGTGCGCGGCGACCACGCGAACCTGCAGTACCGCATCGACGGCGTGCTCATCCCGGAAAGCATCGGCGGCTTCGGCCAGACCCTCGACGCGCGCATGATCCAGAACGTGAAGCTGCTCACCGGCGCCTTGCCCGCACAGTACGGCGAGCGCACCGCGGCCATCGTCGACATCACCACGCGTTCGCCCAAGGAAGACGGCGTGGGTGGCAGCGTCGGCATCACCGGTGGCCAGTTCGGCACGCTGAACCCGAACGCGACCCTGTTCGGCCGCAGCGGCGCCTGGAGCTGGTTCCTCACGGCCAACTATCTCGAGAACGACGTCGGTATCGAGAACCCGACCTCCAGCCGCAAGCCGATCCACGACCACACCAACCAGGTGAAGGCGTTCGGCGACATCTCCTACCTGATCGACAACGACACGCGCCTCAGCTTCCTGTTCGGCGCCACCAACAACCGTTTCGAGATTCCGAACAACCCTGGCCAGACGCCGCAATTCGGCTACCTCGACGTCACCAACTTCGACTCGTCCCAGCTCAACGAGCGCCAGAAGGAAAAGACCCGCTTCGGTGTGTTGAGCCTGCAGGGCAAGATGGGCGATACGGCATATCAGGTCTCGGCGGGGCAGCGCTACAGCAGCCTGGACTTCACCCCGGACGACATCGGCGACCTGATGTTCAACGGCGTCGCTTCGGACGTGAGCCGGGCGAACCGCGCGAGCACGCTGCAAGCGGACTTCTCCACGCCGCTGGGCGACAGCCACACCTTGCGCTACGGTATCTACGGCTCGTTCGAACGGGCGAACGCCACCAACGACGCGCTCGTGTTCCCGGCCGACGCGGACGGCAACCAGACCTCCACCACGCCGCTGAACATCGTCGATGCCAGCCGCATCATCGCCCGCACCTATGCCCTGTACCTGCAGGACGAGTGGAGCATCGGCGAGAAGTGGACGGTGAACTACGGCGTCCGCGCCGACCGTTACGAAGCCTTCCGCACGGAAAGCCAGCTGAGCCCGCGCGTCGGCGTGGTGTACCAGCCCACGGACAGCACCACGATCCATGCGGGTTTCTCGCGCTACTTCACGCCGCCCGCGTCGGAGATGATCAGCCCCACCTCGATCGCGAAGTTCGCCGGCACCACCAACGCACTGCCCGACAACGGCAACGACACGCCGCTGGCCGAGCGCTCCAGCTATTACGACATCGGCATCTCGCAGAAGCTGGGTGATGCGTGGACGGTGGGCCTCGACAGCTATTCGCGCCACGTGCAGCGCATCCAGGACGAAGGACAGTTCGGCACCGCGCTGGTCTATTCCACGTTCAACTACGACCAGGGCAAGGTCAAGGGTGACGAGCTCACGATCAACTACGACGGTGGCGCGCTCACGGCGTACTTCAACTTCGCGTACAACCGCTCGGTCGGCAAGCGGATCATCACCGGCCAGTACAACTTCAACCCGGACGACCTGGCCTATATCCAGGACCACTTCATCCATCTCGACCACGACCAGAAGTACACCTCGTCGGGTGGCATCAGCTACGCCTTCGCGGATTCGACCCGGATCGGTGCGGACTACCTGTTCGGCTCCGGCCTGCGCAGCGACGGCATCGTGCCGAACGGCGACACGATGCCGGCGTACTTCCAGCTCAACCTGAGCGTGTCGCGGGATTTCCATCTCACCGCGGCCGGCGCCACGCATGCGCAACTGGCCCTGGTGAACGCGCTGGACCGCACCTACGAGATCCGCGACGGTTCGGGCATCGGCGTGGGCGCGCCCCAGTTCGGTCCGCGCCGCGGCCTGTTCCTGTCGCTGCAGCAGGATTTCTGAGGCACAGGTCCATCGCTTGACGCCGCCTGGGCGGGGCTTCCGTTATCCTGCGCACTCGTTTACGAATACGCATGGCATGAACGTCAACCTCCCCGCACCAGGCGCCGACGAGCGCGCCCATTCCGATCACCTCGTGGCCCTGTTGCGCGAGGAGATCGCCTCGCACGGCCCCATGCCTTTCTCGCGCTTCATGGAGCGCTGCCTGTACACACCGGGATTGGGTTACTACAGCGCGGGCAAGGCCAAGTTCGGCGCCGAGGGCGACTTCGTCACGGCGCCGGAACTGGGCACGCTGTTCGCCCGCTGCGTCGTCCGTGCCTTCGAGCCGGTACTTGGTTCGCTCGGCCCGGAGGCCGGGTTCCTCGAACTCGGCGGTGGCAGCGGCGCTTTCGCGGAAGCGGCCTTGCTGGCCCTCGACGCGGCCGGGTGCCTGCCACGGCGCTACATGATCCTGGAGCCGAGCGCCGACCTGCGCGAGCGCCAGCGTGAACGTCTTCATGCCGCGCTTCCCGCCGCCTTGTTCGCGCGCGCGGCATGGCTCGACGGTCCGCCGGAGGCCGAGTGGGAAGGCGTGCTCTTCGCCAACGAGGTGATCGACGCGCTGCCGACCACGCGCTTCACGGCCCGCGATGGCGAGATCTACGAAGAACACGTCGTTCTCGATGGCGAGGGCCGCTTCGTGCGCAGCGATCGCCCCGCCGATGCCCTGGTGGGCGGTGCCGTGCGCCATGTGGAGCGCGATCTCGGCCGTGGATTCGAAAACGGATACCGCAGCGAGATCCTGCCGCAGCTGCCCTATTGGGTGCAGGCGGTGGCGGGCAGCCTGCGTCGCGGCGCGATGTTGTTCGCCGACTACGGGTATACCCGCGGCGAGTTCTACCAGTCCGAACGCACGGACGGGACCTTGCGCGCCTTCTATCGCCATCGCATGCACGGCGATGCGTTCTTCCTGCCGGGGTTGCAGGACCTCACCGCGTCGGTGGATTTCACCGCCCTCGCCGAGGCGGGCAACAGCGCGGGATTCGGCGTCGCGGCCTATATGCCGCAGGCCCAATTCCTGCTCGCGGCGGGAATGCAGGAATTCTTCGAGAACGACTACTTGGCGCTGACCGACGAGGCGGCACGCTATCGCCTCGCGCAGGAGGTGAAGAAGCTCACCATGCCCGACCAGATGGGCGAGCGCTTCCAGGCCATGTTGTTCGCCAAGGGTATCGACGCCGCGGCGCTGCCCGCCGAGGTGATGGCGGCCGATCAGGGGTCGCGGCTGTAGCCGACCGGGGCGCGGCACCGCTTTTGTGGGAGCCGACTTGTCGGCGATAGCTACGAAGCGGTGCGCGGCACGCCCGCGATGGCCTGCGCCTGCGCCGTCTTCATCGCCTCGCCGATCGCCGGCCCTTGCAGCCCCCGTTCGACGAACGCCTGCGAGGTAACCGCCGCCGCCGCCTCTCGGCAGGCGCGCAGGAACTCGGCCTGTGGATACGCCGCGTCTTCGCTCCCCAGCCGGCCGCGCTTGTCGGCCATGCATGCCAGCAGGAAGGTCTCCAGGCGCTCCGGGCGGCGCAAGGCCCCCAGCGTCTCCAGCAGGCGAAGGATCGTCGCCGGCTTCAGCTCCAGCGCCATGTGCGCGTTGAGATGATGCTTGCACACCACCTCCGCCATGAACGCGTACTCGGCCGGCACCTTCAGGCGGGACGACATCGCGCGCACCGGCTCGACGCCACGTTGTTCGTGCATGATGTGGCGCGGCAGCACGTCGGCGGGCGTGAGCGCCTTGCCCAGGTCGTGCGTGAGAGCGCACCAGCCGACCAGCGCATCGCCGGGAGCGAGCCTCGCGGCGGCATCGAGCACCATTTCCACATGGATGCCGGTATCGACCTCCGGATGGAATTCCGGCCGCTGCGGCACGCCGTAGAGCGCATCCACCTCGGGGAACAGCACGCGCAAGGCACCGCTGTCGCGCAAGACGCGAAGGAAGGCGGACGGGGCCGGTTCGGCGAGCGCTTTTCGTGTCTCGGCCCACACGCGTTCCGGTACGAGGTGGTCCACCTCTCCGTCTTCGACCATGCGCCGCATCAACGCCATGGTTTCTTCCGCCACCGTGAAACCCAGTGGCGCGTAACGCGCGGCGAAACGCGCCACGCGCAGCAAGCGCACGGGATCTTCCGCGAAGGCGTCGGACACATGGCGGAGCGTGCGCGTCTGGATATCGCGGACACCGCCGAACGGGTCCACGAGCGAACCGTCCTGGTGCCGGGCAATGGCGTTGATCGTGAGGTCGCGGCGTTCGAGATCCTGCTCGACGGTCACCGACGGGTCCGCATGGAAGGCGAAGCCATGGTAGCCGCGGCCGGTTTTCCGTTCCGTGCGTGCCAGGGCGTATTCCTCCCTGGTTTCCCCATGCAGGAATACAGGGAAATCCTTGCCCACGGCCTTGTAGCCGGCGGCGAGCATCTCCTCGGGCGTCGCGCCCACCACGACCCAGTCGCGGTCGACCACGGGTCGGCCGAGTAATTCGTCGCGAACGGCACCGCCGACCAGATAGATGTCCATACGTCCTTTCAAGGGCGACGCCGGCTGCGCGCCTCGTCCAGCCGGCGCTGGCGCACCGACGGGCCGAGCAGGCGTGGCAGCCATGCGGAGAAACGCTGTGGATCGATGCCCAGTTGCGCCAGGCCGTCGACCTGGCCGACCGAGTCGGTGAGCAGCGAGCGGAAGTTGTCTGGCGTGAACGGCTTGCCTGGTACGAACTGGGCCACCTGGGCCTGGAGCCGTCCCAGCGCATCGGGCATCGGCAGCACCGCGCGGCGGCGGCCGCGGGCATCGCGGATCGCGCGCACGATGTCGATCAGCGTCCATGTTTCCGGACCGTACAACTCGTAGGTCCGCAGCACGGACGACGGGTCGCCGACGGCGCGTGCGATGGCCTCGGCCACGTCGCCGACGTAGACGGGCGCCATTTTCGCCCGAGGCCTCGGCAGGGGCACCACGGGCGCCATGCGCAGCAATTGGTCGAAGCGGCTGACGAGGCCATCGCCGGGCCCGAAGATCGTGCTCGGTTCGTAGATGGTCCAGTCGAGCGTGGAGGCTTTCACCAGCGCCTCCGCTTCGCCGCGCGCGCGCAGGTATCCGGAATGGCCCTGTCCCGCCTTGAGCGAACTCATCAGGTGCAGGCGATGCACGCCGGTGTCCTTGCAGGCGCCGACCACCAGCCGGGTCAGTTCCGGGTAGACGCGTGCGAAGGTGTTCCTGCCGCTCTCGTTGAGGATGCCGACGAGGTGGATCACGGCATCCGCGCCCGCGATATGCCGGCGCAGGGTGGGCGCATCGTAGATGTCGGCACTGGTCACCCTGACGTTACGGCCCACGGCGCTGTGGCGGCGGCCCTCGCGATTGCGCGAGAGCAGCAGCAACTCGTGCCCATCGGCGGCGAGCCGCGGAACGAGGCTGCCTCCGACGAAGCCGGTGCCGCCGAGGATGACGATGCGCTGGGCTTTCACCGCTGGGGTTCCTGTGGCACGGGCGACGACGATGCCTCGGCGGGAGCGGGCTCCATGACGGCCGGTGCCGTCGGTGGCGGGGCCTTCGCCACGGCGGGCGAGGGGCAGGCCACCGGCTTGCGCACCGCGCCCGGCGAAGGCAGCGTGTACGTGCTGCCGAGGCGGGTCATGCGCGAGCCGATGGACAAGGCGTTGCCGTTGAGGCGCCAGTCGTAGATCACGGCGAAAGCCATCACGCGCGCGACGTATTCCCGTGTTTCCTTATACGGAATGCTGGCGACGAACAGGTCGGGATCGAGCGTGCCGCGTGCCTCCACCCACTGGTCGACCTTGTTCGGCCCGGCGTTGTACGCCGCGCTGGCGAGCCAGGGCGCTCCGTTGTAGCGCGCGGCCATCTGCGCGAGGTAACGCGTTCCGAGCACGATATTGGTGGTGGGTTCGTAGAGGCTGTCGCCACCGGACCACGAGAGGCCGTTTCGCTTGGCGACCAGCGCCGCCGTACCCGGCAGCAGCTGCATGAGGCCGCGCGCATCCGCGCCGGAACGGGCGTCGGTCATCCATGCGCTTTCCGCGCGGATGATCGCGTAGGCCCAAGGCGCCTCGATGCCGGCCTGGCTGGCCTGTTCCACGACGCCATCCTGGCGCGCCAGCGGGAAGCGCTGCTCGTAGAGACGCAGGGCGTCCCCCGACGAGAGGCCGAACACGGCACGGTCGTACCAGCCCTTGCGGAACGCCAGGTCGGCGGCCAGTCGCTGGGTTTCCGCATCGCGGCCGGCGAGTGCGGCCGTCCATTCGCGACGGCCGAGCTTCTGCAGGCCCACGGCGTAGAGTTCGAACGCGCGGTCGAGCCCGGGATCGGCGAGCAACGCGGCCTCGCGTGCTTCGTCGGTGGCCATGCTCGAAGGGCAGATCGCGTAGGCGGCGTCGATCCGGTCGGCGGCGAGGAAACCGAAATACGTGGCTTCCTGGGCCACCGAGCGGTAGATCGGTTGCGCCTCGCCCTTGCGCCCCAGCTTCTCCAGCACGAGCCCGCGGAAATAGCGCCACTCGCCATCGTCTTTCTGCGATTCGCCGAGCGCGTCGAGCGCCGCCAGGGCGGCACTCCAATCCTGTCGCGCGAGGGCGACCCGCACGCGCCATTCGCGCGCGGCGTCGGTTTGCGCGCCAGGTGGCAAGGCGGCAAGGCGTTCGAGCGCGGATTCGTCGAAGTCGGTGGCGTGGAACAACGCCAGTGCGTTCTCGATCGCGCCCTTTTGCTGCTCACTGAGGGAGAAGCGCGGTGCCAGCGTGGACCACGCCGCATCGGCCACGGTGGACTGCTTGCGCGCCATGCGCTGCAGGGCCAGCGTCACGGCCTGGCGGTGGCGCGGTGTGTCGGGCCAGGTGGAAGCGGCGCGCAATGCGCTGGCGGGATCGTTCAGCGCCTGGGCGATGCGCTGCGCGGCGGTCGCGTCCTCGGGTGGCAACCAGGGTGCCAGCGAGGCCACCGTGCCGCCCTTGCCTGCCTCGGCGGCGGTCTGGATGCGCGTCCACAGGCGTTCGGGTGTCAGCAGTCCCTGGTCGTGCGCGGCGGCGATCACGGGATCGCAGGCGTTCGGCAGGCTGGCCTTCTTCCACAGGTCGGAGAGGTCGCGGTCGAACACCAGCGGTTCGTTGCGCGCGAGCTTCGCCTGCAATGCGAAACAGCTCAACGAGTCGCCGAGGCCGGGCTGGTACATCGCGCTGAAGGTGGTCCAGTCCTTGCGCCGCGCAAGCTCGCCCAGGAAATCGCGGCGCAGGTCGGCGGCGGGGATGAGACCGGGATAACGGGCGAGATAGGCGTCCACGCGCGCGCGATCCAGCGTGCGCAGGTCGTGCTCCAGGGCCGCCGCTTCCAGATAGGGGAAGAGCACGTAGCCCTCCAGTCCAGCCGCCTGCGCCTTCCACGCGTCGCCGCCTTGCTGGGCCGCGGCGTAGGCCTGGCGGAAACGCAGGCGCTGGGCTTCCGTACCCTCCGCCGATGCGGTGAACGCGGCGACGGCGCCGCCGATGGCGAGGACGGCACCGGCCAGCAGGCGGAGGGAACGGGCGGCGCGTCGCGATGCCGGGGCGTTGACCATGGGATTCCTTCACGGGTACGTACCGCATGATTGTAGGGGAAGGAGGCGCGCAGGCCGGATGAACATCCTGAACGACGGGAATCGCTCTCCCGCCTGCGGGCCGTTAAGCTTGTGCCGCTCACTTTCGCTTTCGATCTGGAACGGCATGCCGCCACATACTTCCTACGCGCGGTTCGCGCGACCGCTCGCTTGGATCGTCCTCGTCCTCGCCGCCGTGTTCGGCGCGGCGTATTGGTGGTCGCTCGGACGTCCGGTGAACCTGCCGGATTCGCCCACGGCCCGCATCGCCTGCGTGTCGTACGCACCGTTCCGCCTCGAGGGGGAGACGCCGTTCGACTTGCACGCCTTCATTCCCCCGGAGCGGATCGACGCGGATCTGAAGGCATTGTCCGCGCGCTTCGATTGCGTCCGCACCTACTCGATGAGCCAGGGCCTGGGCGCGGTGCCCGATATCGCCGGACGCTATGGCATGAAGGTGCTGATGGGCATCTGGCTCGGTCGCGATCCCGTCGCCAACGAGCGGGAGATCGAATTGGGCCTGGCGGCGGCGAGTCGCGACCACGATACCTTGCGCGGGATCGTGGTGGGCAACGAGGTGCTCCTGCGCAACGAACTGTCCGAGCACGCGCTGGCCGCTTATATCGCGCGGGTGAACGCGGCGACCGACGTGCCCGTCACCTATGCGGATGTCTGGGAGTTCTGGCAGAAGCACCCGGCCTTGGCCAAGGTCACCGATTACCTCACGATCCACATCCTTCCGTATTGGGAGGACGAACCGGTGGCGCCGGAGAAGGCCGTCCAGCACGTGGCCGACGTCTACCGGAAGATGAAGGCGGAGTTTCCTGGCAAGCAGATCATGATCGGCGAAACCGGTTGGCCCAGCCAGGGGCGCTCGCGGCGCGATGCCAGCGCAAGCCTGGTGAACGAGGCGCGCTACGTGCGCGAATTCCTCAATTACGCCGCGACCGTCGACATGCCTTACAACCTGATCGAGGCCTTCGACCAGCCGTGGAAGCGCGACCTCGAAGGTACGGTCGGCGGTTTCTGGGGCATCTTCGACGCGCAGGCCAGGCCGAAATTCGCGATGCAGGGGCCGATCGTGGAAGAGCCACGCTGGACATGGGCGATCGCTGCCGGCGGTGTGGGATCGCTGCTGTTCCTGCTGGGCGGCGCGTTCCGGCGCCGCTGGCACGGGGTGTCCGGCTGGTTGGCGCTCGCCCTGGCCGGATTCGCCACCAGCACCGCGCTGGCGGCTCACGCGCGATTGCTGCTCTTCGCCTGCCGCAATGACGTGGAGTGGGCCACGGGCATCGCCATCGGCGTGGCCGGACTGCTGACGGCGCTATCGCTGGGGCGGGCGATCGCATCCCGGCTCGCCTTTCCGGTGAACCCGGCGGCGGTCGCTCCGTCGCCCGTCGAACGCGAGCGCTTCGGCATCGCATGGACGGACGCCTTCACCCCACAACGCTTCTTCTGGATGTTCGTCCTGACCCTCTACGGCATCCTGATGGTATTCAACGGCCGATACCGTGATTTTCCCATCGGCCTCTTCGCGATGCCGTGCATCGGCTTCTTCGTGCTGGCGCTGTTGCGCACGCGCGACCGCGCGCTCATGCCGCTGGTGGAAGAGCGGCTCATGGCGATCTGGCTGGTGCTGCTCGGTGCGAGCGTGGTCGTGCAGGAGACCGGTGCGAACGCGGTCTCGTGGGGATGGCTGCTGTTGAATCTCGCCCTGGCGCTACCGGTGCTGATCGCCTGGCGCAGCCGTAGCAGTAAGGCAGCAGTCGAGTAATCCCGCAGGAGCCGCGTAACCCTTGTGGGGGCCGCTTCAGCGGCGATGGGCACTTGCCTCAGTCCGGTGGGAGCCGACCTTGTCGGCGATGGGCACTTGCCCCGATCAGGCCCGCTGTCGCGGGATCGCCGATGAATCGGCTCCCACAGGAGCATCGCCGAGAGGGTCGGCTCCCACCAGGGTCCGGCTGAACTGGACGCGTACCAGGCGTAGCGAGCCGATCAGCAGGGCCAGCGCGCCGCCCTCGTAGCAATACAGCTGCAACGCGACGACGCCCAGCGAGGCGGCGAGCACGGCGGTGAAGGTGTTTCGCCAGAACACCGCGACCAGGGCCGCCAGCACGGCGGCATAACCGTAGCCGTAGCTGAGGAAGCCCTGCACGATGACATTGCGCGGCGCGCACCACCACGGGCCATCCTTGGCGTCGCATGCATGCCCCAGGTCGGACGGCTCGATGAATCCGTAGCGCAGCAACCCGGCCACGAGGGCGACGGCGACGATGATGGCCCAGGGCAGGGCGATGCGGAGGCTCGATTTCATGGCGTTCCTGTCTGGATCAATGACGCCGCACCGGACGCCTGGGCAAGGGCGATCGGCAGGCGGATCTCGGCGGCCAGCGGCAGATGGTCGGAGAACGCGCGCGGCAGCGTCCACGTGCGCTCGAGCTTGATGTCCGCCGACGTGAGGATGTGGTCGAGGGCGCGCCGGGGCTTCCAGCTGGGGAAGGTCGGAGTCGCCACCGAAGGGGGTTGCAGCGCGGTCTTGTCGAAGAGATGACGCATCTCGAGGCTGGCCGGCTCGGTGTTGAGGTCGCCCATCAGCACCGCATGCGGATACGGCGCGAGCAGTTCGGCGATGAAGGCGAGTTGGCCCAGGCGCGCCGCGGCGCCGAGCGAGAGATGCGCGATGACGACCACCAGCGAATCGGGCCCGTGGCCGAAACGAACGAAGAGCGCGCCGCGGCCCTTGATCCGGCCCGGCAGCGGGTAGTCGATGACTTCGCTGGGTTCGATACGGCTCAGCAGGCCGTTGGCCGAATGCGCCACGCGCGCCATGGGCCGGTTCGGCTGATGGCTCCAGTAGGGCATGCCGGCCGCTTCGGCGATGTACCGCGTCTGGTTGAGGAAACCCGAACGCAGGCTGCCGGCGTCGGCCTCCTGCAGGCCCACCACGTCGAACTCGTGAAGCAACTCCGCGAGCGAATCCAGGTTCGCCAGCTTCGTCCGGCCGGGCAGCACGGCGTTGACGCTGCGGGTGAAATAATCGCTGTAACGCTGCACGCTCGCGCCGGCGAGGATGTTGCAACTCAACAGGCGCAGCGTGCGCTCGGGAGCAGGCGAAGGATTCGGCGTGGCGCGGGTCATGATGCGGCGTGGGGTCTCGACTGGCCGGGAGGCCAGAGGATGCCCTCCGCCGTGTGAACGGAGGGCATCGATGGGGAAGGGCTTACTTGCCGCCCTTCAATTCCTTGTCGACCAGGAACTTCGAAACGCCGTTGAGCTCGTCGAAGTCCTTGATCTGGGCGCTGCGGTACTTGCCGTCCACGACGATGGTCGGCGTGCCGTCGATGCCCCAGGCCTGGATCAGCTTGGTGTCGGCAAGGATGCGGTCGCGTGTTTCGGCGCTGTTGGCGGCGGCGAGGAACTTCGCCTTGTCCACGCCATGCTGTGCATACCAGTCGGCGAGTTCGTCGAGCGTGCGCAGCGGGTAATGCTCTTCGTGGATGGCCTTGAACAGCGCGGCGTGCGTCGCTGGCAGCGCGTTGAGCTTCTTCGCCGCGTAATAGGCCTGTGCATACGGCAGCCAGGCGTCGTTGAACGCCGCGGGGATGGCATGGAACACCACGCCCTTGGGCAGTTCCTTCTGCAACTGCTCGACCTTCGGCTCGTAGTGCGCGCAATGGATGCAGCCGTACGAGAACACCTCGACGACCTCCACCTTGCCGTTCTTCGGGTCGAGGCGTTGCGGTGCGGCGATGGCCACGTACTGCGTGCCGTCGGTATAGGTCGCGGTGGACGCGTCGTCGGCGGGGCGCGCGCTGCAGGCCGCGGTCATGGCCAGGCCGACGAAGAGGAGCGAAAGACGCTTGAACATGGATGTCTCCGAAGTGGGTCGAGTGCGCGGTTACTTGCCCGCGGCTTCCTTGCTGACGAGCCACTGGGTGAGCTCGACCGCCTGCGGATAGCCGCCTGCGGTGATCGGGGTCAGCCGGTACTTGCCGTTGACGACGATCGTCGGCGTGCTATCGACCTCGTAGGCGCGGATCAGTTCATCGGCGCGCTTCATCTTGGTGTTGATGGTGAAGGAATTGGCCGTGGCGACGAATTCGTCGGGCTTGACGCCGTACTTGACGTAGAACTTGGCCACGTCGTCGATGGTCGGCCATGCCGACTGGGCCTTCGGCTTGCCGGACTGCTGGTCCATGATGCCGAGCTCGCCGCTCTTGAACACGGCGTCGAAGAAGGCATCGTGGCTCTGCTTGTCCACGCCGAAAGCCTGCGCCGTGAGGTAGGCGCGCTGCAGCAGCGGCCAGTTCTCGTCCGGGCGGAACGAGGCAGGGGTATAGGTCATGACCGCGCCCTTGGGCAGGCTCTTGGCCAGTTCGTCCACCACGCCGTGGAACTGGAAGCAGGCGGGGCAGCCGTACGAGAACACCTCGGTGACCTCGATCTTGCCGGGCGTGCTGGTCGGCTGCACCGGATCGATGCGGAAGTAATGCTTGCCTTCCACCCATTTGCCATCGTCGACGAACGGCTTCGCGGCGGGGCGGCTGTCGTCGGCGGCGCTCGCTACCGGCGCGGGTGCGGGTGCCGTGCTACCGCTGGCGGCCGGGGCGGCCGTCGTCGCGGGCGCGGGCGTGGCCGCCGCCGTGGAGGGCGATGCCGGTGTCGCCGCCGGGGCCGGGGCCGCGGTCGAGGCGGCGGGCGGTGCCGTGGCGCTGTCGTTGTTGCCCGAGCCGCAGGCGGCGAGGCCGATCAGGGCGGCGCAGAGGAGGGGAAGGCGCATACGCATGTGGGGTCCTTTTCTTACCTTCTTAAACAGGAACGGGCCCGAAGGGCCCGTCCGATCTTCCAACTTTAACGCCATCAGGGCGTCGCGGGTGCGGCGGCCGTCGGTTCGTTCGTGTGCAGGCCTTCGATGTAGCTGGCCACGGCCGCGATGTCCTTGTCGTCGAGCTTCTGCGCGATCGAGACCATGATCTTGGTGTGCGGGCCATCGTTCGGCGTGCCACCGTCGTGCCAGCCCTTCAGGCGCGCCTCGATGTACTTCGCATGCTGGCTGGTGAGCTGCGGATAGTGCGCTCCCGGGTTGCCTCGGCCGTCGGGACCGTGACACGCCATGCAGGCGGGGACGCCGCGATCGACGTCGCCCTGGCGGTAGAGCGTCTGGCCCTGTTCGACCAGCGCCTGGTCGGCCACGCCGGGCAGGGATGCCTTGCCGGCGAAGTAGGCGCCGATGTCGTGCATGTCCTGCTCGGACAGCGGTTGCGCGAAGCCGACCATGATCGGGTTCATGCGCTTGCCGGACTTGAAGTCCGCCAGCTGCGCGGCGATGTACTGCTCGCTCTGGCCGGCGAGGCGCGGGTACTGCGGATCGGAGGAATTACCGTCGATACCGTGGCAGGCGCCGCAGGCGGCGGCCTTACCCTGCCCGGCCGTGGCATCGCCAGGCTTCAGCGCGGCGGTGGCACCCGCGGGCGCGGTGGCCGTTTCGGCCTTGGGCATGCCCGGGGTGGCAGGATCGGCGGCCGGGTTGGCGCCCGGCTTGGCGGCGGCCGTGGCGGCCGGAGCCGGCGCGCTGGCCGGCTTGGCGGGAGTTGCGGTCTGGCCCGCGGCTGCATGCATGACGAGCAACGCGGTGATGGCAGCGGCGGCGTGCCGAAACTTCATAAGTCTCTCCAAGGGGGAACTTTCCGGACCGGGACGCGTACCCTGCCGCGTCTCAACCAAAAGATTATGGGGGGCGCGGGAGAGCCCGGTCAAACCGCGTCGCGCGCGCCGCCGCGCCCGATCGCATACACTGCCGGGCCTTCGTTTCCTCGTGCCCCTCCGGCCACTTATCCATGTCCTCCAATCCCCTCAATGGCGCCCGCTTCGTGCTGGCCGCCCACGAAATCACCCAGCTCCCCTACGACCAGGGCGCCGAAGTGGCCTTCGCGGGACGCTCCAACGCGGGCAAGTCGAGCGCATTGAACGCACTGACAGGGCACAACGGCCTGGCCAGGACCTCGAAGACGCCCGGACGCACGCAGTTGATGGTCGTGTTCGACCTGCCGCCGTTGAAGAGGGAAGGCGCCGCGCCGGTCGACGCCCGCCTGGTCGACCTGCCTGGCTACGGCTACGCCAAGGTGCCCGAGGCCATGCGCCAGCACTGGCGCGGCGAGATCGACGCCTATCTGAAGATGCGCCGCAGCCTGCGTGGCATCGTCCTGATCGTGGACATCCGCCACGAGCTGAAGGATTTCGACCGGACGATGCTCGATTTCTGCGCGGCGACCGAGCTGCCTTGCCACGTGTTGCTGACCAAGGCCGACAAGCTCTCGCGTGGTCAGGCATCGGCCGCGCTGGAGGCCTTGCGCAAGGACTTCCGCGCGAACGGCGTGCCCGGCACGGCGCAGGTCTTTTCCTCCACCGCGAAAACCGGCGTGGAAGAAGCGCGCGCCCGCGTGATGGAACTGCTGGCGACACCGCGCCCGCACGAACTCTGACGCGGCCACCTTCGGGTGGCCGGACCGTCACCTACCTTCGGGTGGGAAGCCACCCCACCCGAAGGTAGGTAACTGTTAGCTCAGGCCAGCGTCGCCATGAAGACGCGGCACAACGCTTCCATGCCCTTGCGATCCTCGTCGTCGAAACGGGCGACCGATGGGCTGTCGACGTCCCACACGCCGAACAGGCTACCGTCGGCCTTCACCAGCGGCACGACGATCTCGGAATTCGACGCCGCGTCGCAGGCGATGTGACCTTCGAACTCGTGCACATCGCGAATCACCTGCGTTTGCCGCGTCTGCGCGGCCGTGCCGCAGACACCGCGGCCCAGGGCGATGCGAATGCAGGCGGGTTTGCCCTGGAACGGTCCGACGACCAGTTCCGTGCCGTCGAACAGGTAGAAGCCGGCCCAGTTCAGGTCGGGCACGGCGTCGTAGACGAGCGCGGCGAAGTTGGCGGCATTGGCGATGGTATTCGGCTCGCCATGCATCAGGCCTTCGGCCTGCTGGACCAACTCGGCGTACAGGGTGGCCTTGTCGTCGGTGGCGATGGCCTTGGTTTCGAACATGGCGGTTCCCGGGGGTGATTCGTGGGCGAAGCGGTGTATGGTGCCACGTCCCGAATTCCGCAAGGCCGTTGCACGATGTCGCGCCATCTCTTCGTCGCCGGTACCGACACCGGTATCGGCAAGACGCACGCCGCCCAGGCCCTCGTCCACGCCTTCCGCAGGGCGGGTGAGCGCGTAGCCGGCATGAAGCCCGTGGCCAGCGGTTCCGCGCGAGGCCCGGAAGGCATGCGCAACCAGGATGCCCTCGACTTGCAGGCCGCCAGCGCGCCGCATCCCGCCTACGAACGGGTCAACCCCGTGGCGTTGGAGGAAGCGGTCGCACCGCACCTGGCCGCCTTGCGTGCCGGACGTGCGATCGACTGGCCGACGATCGATGACGCCTTCCAGTCACTGGCGCGTGACTACGACCGCGTCGTGGTCGAAGGCGTGGGTGGCTGGATGGTGCCGCTGGCAACAGGCATGTCGACCGAAGACATGCCTTCGCGCTGGGGCCTGCCCGTGGTCCTGGTGGTTGGCGTGCGCCTGGGTTGCATCAGTCATGCGCGCCTCACGGCACGGGCCATCCAGGCCGACGGTTGCCGGCTGGCGGGATGGATCGCCAACGTGATCGAGCCGACGATGCCCCTGCGGGAGGAAAACATCCAGACGTTGCGCGACTACCTGCCGGCACCCTGCCTGGGTGTGCTGCCCTACCGCGTGGCGCCTGCCGACGCGGCCGTTCTCCTCGACCTCGGTCCGTTGGGCTGACGGCACCTTCACGCGTTTCATCCTAACTAGTCGGGTCATGACCACCTACTATCTTTCCGTCAAGGACATGGGCAAGGCGAAGGGGCCGGACCCGGAGCTTTCCTTCGAAGGCATCGGCCCGGAGAAACTGGCCGCCGACATCGCCGACGCCATGCGCAGCGACAACCTGTTCCAGCGCTGGCGCGCCAAACAGCCCGAGCCGGACGAGGTCGATCCGAGCCTCGGCGTTACCGACGTCTCCGCCTCCGCCACGGGCGAGCTCTCGAATGACCGCAACGACGTCAAGCTGACCACTTCGCTGCCGATGCGGATCGTGAAGCATCGCCTGAACCTGTTGATCGGATCGAGCTGGGAGCTTCGCGACACCCGGTAAGACATCGCCGGCCCTGTCGGCGATAGAACGCCCTGACGGATGGCGGTTGTTCCCGATACGCCACCACGGCTAGAGTCGGTGACTTTCACCGTCAGGGGATACCTCGACCATGCTCAAGGTCCGCACGCTCGTGATCGCCACTTCGATTGCCCTTACCGCCGCTTGCTCGTCCTCGAACGAGGCCGACAAGGCTTCGGCGCCCGCATCGCCGGGAAGCGCTCCCGCTCCCGCGACGACCGTGGCGTCCACCGCGCACGAGAACCCGTTGCTGACCCAGAGCTCGCTGCCGTTCCAGGCACCGCCATTCGACAAGATCGTCGATGCGGATTTCCAGCCCGCGCTGGAAGAAGGCATGAAGCAGCAGCTGGCCGAGGTCGAGGCGATCGCCAACGCGACCGAGGAGCCCACGTTCGAGAACACCGTCGTCGCCCTGGAGAAAACGGGCGTCCTGCTCAAGCGCGTCGAGAACGTGTTCAGCACGCTTACCGGCGCCAACACCAACGACACCTTGCAGAAGGTCGAGGAAGAGGAATCGCCCAAGCTCGCCGCGCACAGCGATGCGATCTACCTCAACGACAAGCTGTTCAAGCGGGTGGAATCGCTCTACGAGAAGCGCGCGTCGTTGAACCTCGATCCGGAATCCGCCCGTCTCCTCCAGGTGACCTACGACGATTTCGTCCACGAGGGCGCAAAGCTTTCCGAAGCGGACAAGGACAAGCTCAAGGAGCTGAACAAGGAAGAGTCGACGCTCAGCACGAAGTTCACCAACCAGTTGCTCGCCGCGACCAAGGCCGCTGCCCTGGTGGCCGACGACAAGAAGGCGCTCGACGGCATGTCCGACGCCGATATCGAGGCGGCCGCCGCGGCCGCCAAGGATCGCCAGCTCGACGGCAAGTTCGTGGTGACCTTGCAGAACACGACACAGCAGCCGGCGCTGCAAGCCATGAACGATCGCGCCACGCGCGAAAAATTGTTCAAGGCCTCGTGGGAGCGCGCGGAGCACGGCGACGCCAACGACACGCGGCAGATCATCACGCGCATCGCGCAGCTGCGTGCCGACCGCGCGAAGTTGCTTGGATTCCCGAACTACGCGGCGTGGAAGCTCGACGACCAGATGGCGAAGACGCCCGAGGCCGCCGAGAAGTTCATGGAACGCCTGGCGCCCGCCGCCGTCGCCCGCGCGACGGCTGAGTCGAACGATATCCAGCAAGTGATCGACCAGGAAAAGGGGGGCTTCAAGGTCCAGGCCTGGGATTGGGACCACTACGCCGAGAAGGTGCGCAAGGCCCGGTACGACCTGGACGAAGCGCAGATCAAGCCGTATTTCGAGCTCGATAACGTGCTGCAGAATGGCGTGTTCTACGCGGCCACCCAGCTCTACGGCATCACCTTCAAGGAGCGCAAGGACATTCCGGTGTGGCAGCCGGACGTGCGCGTGTTCGAGGTGTTCGACAAGGACGGTACCTCGATGGCGCTGTTCTATTGCGATTACTTCAAGCGCGACAACAAGAACGGCGGCGCGTGGATGAGCAACCTCGTCGACCAGTCGAAGCTGTTCGGCACCAAGCCGGTGGTGTACAACGTCGCCAACTTCACCAAGCCGGCCGCGGGCCAGCCGGCGCTGCTCTCGTTCGACGACGTGACCACGATGTTCCATGAATTCGGTCACGCCTTGCATGGCCTCTTCGCCGATGCACAGTACCCATCGCTTTCGGGTACCAGCACCGCGCGCGATTTCGTCGAGTTTCCCTCGCAGTTGAACGAACAGTGGGCATCCGATCCGCAGGTCTTCGCCCATTACGCGAAGCACTACCAGACCGGTGCGCCCATGCCCGCCGAGTTGGTGGAGAAGATCAAGAAGGCGCGCAGCTTCAACCAGGGCTACGCGATGAGCGAATTGATCTCCGCCGCCCTGCTGGACATGCAGTGGCACATGCTGCCGCCGGGTGGCGCCAAGCAGGACGTGGACGCGTTCGAAGCCAACGCCCTGAAGCATGCGGGCTTCACGCTGCCGCAGGTGCCCCCGCGCTATCGGTCGAGCTACTTCCAGCATATCTGGGGCAATGGGTACGCCGCGGGCTACTACGCCTACCTGTGGACGCAGATGCTCGATTCCGATGCCTTCCAGTGGTTCAAGGAGCACGGCGGGCTCACCCGCGAGAACGGCCAGGTCTTCCGCGACAAGGTCCTTTCGCGAGGAAATACCGTCGAACTGGGCAAGCTCTATCGCGATTTCCGCGGCAAGGACCCGAGCATCGAACCGATGCTCAAGGACCGCGGGTTGAAATAAGTTTCGTCCCCTGGCGACACGATGAGAAAGGGCCCCGAGGGGCCCTTTCCTTATCTGGACTGCAGCTTCACCTCATCGATACGCAGCTTTCCTCCCGTCCAGCGCACGCCCTGCAGGCTCGATCCCCGCGGAGCCGTGAACGACAGGCGTTGCGGCCCACTCGTCGGATCGACGCGAATCGAGTGCAGCATGGTGAAATCGGGCGCGCCGAGGAATTCGATCGTGGCGGGCTCGGCCGACGGATCGGGTATGACGGTGAGATCGAGGGAGTTGCGCACCGTGCGATACATGAGGAAGGCATCGTTGCCCGCCGCCTCGGTGCTGCTCAATACCTGTCCCGAGGTTTCCCCGTCGCTGGAGGGTGTGATTTCCAGTCCGCTGGAATTGGCGAGGATGATGTAGTGACCCTTGTCGATCAAGCCCTGTAGCGGACCCGAAGGGATCTCGTCGAAGTCGATCAGGGTACCGTCGGTAACAGGAGGCGAATGCATTTCGACGCCGTCGATATATGCGCCGCGCTGCAATTGCAGGGCAAGCCTGTTGAAGACTTGCCCTTCCGGTACGCTCATGGTGAGCCGCAGCCGGTTGTCCGTCGTGCCGTGCTGGAGCGTGAGCGACTGACGCTCGAGTTCATCGATGTAGAGGGTGGCCGTGGAGGCGAGCGCCGGCGCGCCAGATGGCAAGACGACGGTGAATGCCACGCTTTGCAGCGGTTTGTCGAAGTGGATGTCGACGGACGCGGGGCCCGCCCGTTCGGCGCCACCCAATGCAAGGCCAGAGGCAAGGTCGTCCGGCTGTTCGACGGGCTTGATGACGGCGGCGCTGTCATTCATGGCCGTGATGCGGAAATGTTCGAGCTTGAGTTCGTCGCCGGGTTGGATGATGCCGGCATGGGCCTGGTCGAAGGTTTCGAGATCGACGCGGCTCGTGGACCATGCGGTTCCTGGAGCGAGTGCGATGAATGCCGGTACGATTGCGGATAACAGAGTGCGTTTCAATTCATTCCTCCCTGGAATGTCAGTGCGGCCTCAATGACCGCGCGCAGCATAGCAGTGTGCGCGTGGGACTACGGCTGACAAGGGAGCGAACGCAAGTTGGGATTGCGCTTTGCGCTGCTCAGGGCGACAACGAGATGCACGCGATCTGGATGAGACCGCCACGCCACGCGATGCCTTGCAACTCGCACAGGGGGTCGGCACGGTATTCGATCGTTGTCCACAGGCTGCCGCGGGTGTCGCCACGGCTGCCCCTCGGGCGCAGCAGGTTGATGGCCTGCACCTCGTCGAAGCGGCGATGTTCCAGTAGCCCGATATGCACATCCCCCGTATTGCCCACGGTACGCAATGTGCAGCGCACGCGCCCGTACGCATGCCGGAAGATCAGGCGGCAGTCGTTCGAGGAACTGCGCCGGCCAGTCAATACATTGCCGTCGTCGGACTGTTCGATGATCGCATCGGCTTCACCCGCGACGACCACGAGCGCGGGTAGCGCGAGCATTTCTCCCGACCTGACGAGGCCGAGGTGCTCGTCGCCGAAGTGCTGATCGATCGCGCAAGGACCAAGCACGCCTCCATGGCCCTCGAGCAGTGAACGCAGGCGCGGATCGTCCCATGAGTGCGCCTTCCCGCTTCGTTCCGTTCGGCCGGCCGGGACTCCCGGCAACGCTTTCCTCAGATCCTTCGGTGGTACGGGCGTGACCCGTAGTGGCAACGTCATGTCGCAACCCTCCCTGGTGGACCGCTAGCTAAGCAAGTCGCTCACGCACGTCGCAATACGCCTTATGGCGTAGGCGTACCGGAGCGCCGATCAATAGTACGGCTGATCGGGAACGGCGACCGAGGGATTGCATTCGGCGGCTTCGGTATTCTCCAGCCCGACGTACGGACGATCAGGCTCGAGGTTCCATGTCGGCTTGTCGGGAAAGAGTTTCACATGGCACGCCAGCTGGTTCATCGATCCGAAGAGGTTCGCGGTAAGGCGTGGGTTGTTGCCGAATTTCTCGATGGCCTCCAGGATCAACGCATCGACCTCGGCACCGACGACCTTGCGCCCGCAATCTGTCGGCGTGATCGCCAGCACCGGCCCGTACTCATCGAGGCTCCACACGCCATTCAAGATGTACGGAGGTGGGCAGTCGCTGGTAGCGGGACGCTCGGCCTCGACCTGTCTGGCGCCGCCTTGCGTGCAGGCCGTTCCCGCGCCCAGGAAGGCAAACGCGATGACGAGGATGCGGATGGCGTTCCATGTCCGATGGTCCATGAGGATTCCTTTCCCTGGATGCTCGTGATGAGTGGCCGTGATCGTACCATCGGCGATGCGTTCGCTTCGGAACGTGGCGAAGGCCGGGTCTGTTGCCGGACACGATCTTCGCCATCGCCTTGCCGAAACGGCTTAGCGATGCGGGGCGGCCCGTCAGCGCAGTTCGACGTTGTCGACGTAGGCACCGCGCTGTAGATGCAGGAGCATCGATGTGAACGGAGTCCCGTCTGGCTGGCTCAGGGAAAGGCGAACGCGATGCCCGGCCGCGCTATGCCAGATCGTCATGGCATAGGGGTGTTCCGCATCGCCGTAAAGCATCGCGACGGACTGGATCGGCCGATCGGAAGGCGGAACGACCAGGGTGACATCCACGCGGTGCCATGGTCGCTTGAAGTAGAGAAACATCGTGGCGAGCGAATGGCCTTCGGGTATCCCGAGGGTCATGCCGGAAGCGATGTCGTCGTCGAGCGTCGCTGGTCGAATGGCCGCCGCGGCGGAACTGGGGATATCGATGTCGAAGTGCTCGAGGACGAGCGGGCGGCCTGACTCGATCGTCTGGGCCGGGAGATGGTCGAAGGGTTCGATCACGGTTTGCGCGGTGGCCGCGCCAGGAACGATGAGGGCCGCCAGCAGGGCGACTCTAATACGGTTGCGCATGATTCCTCCCTGGAATCCATCGCGGCCACGACGGCCGCTTGGCATTCTAGTCGGGCAGAAGGACGTCGAATGCGCAAAAAAAAGCGCCCATAAAAAAACCGCGCCCTCACGGGCGCGGTTCTGGTAGCTCGACTGTCGGTGTTACTCGCCGATCGTGAGCAACGAGGCGTTGCCGCCCGCGGCGGTGGTGTTGATGGTGAGCGTGCGCTCGCCGGCGAAGCGCAGCAGGTAGTGCGGCCCACCCGCCTTCGGGCCGGTGCCCGAGAGGCCCTCGCCGCCGAACGGCTGCACGCCGACCACGGCGCCGATCTGGTTGCGGTTGACGTAGCAGTTGCCTACGCGGGCGCGGCTCTGGATGTACTCGATCGTGTCGTCGATGCGGCTGTGGATGCCCAGCGTGAGACCGAAGCCCGTGCCGTTGATCTGCTCGACGACCTTGTCCAGTTCCGAACCCTTCCAGCGGATCACGTGCAGCACCGGGCCGAAGATCTCGCGGGTGAGCGTGGCCAGCGAAGGAATCTCATACGCGCGCGGGGCGAAATACGTGCCATGGGCGGCGGATTCCGGCACGGCCACCTCGGCGATCTTCTTCGCTTCGCGATCCATGCGTGCGGCGTGGTCGACGAGGATCTGGCGAGCGTCTTCGTCGATCACAGGACCCACGTCCGTCGACAACAGGCCCGGGTCGCCGACCTTCAGTTCGGCCATCGCGCCGGCGAGCATCGCGATCACCTTGTCGGCGATGTCTTCCTGCACGAACAACACGCGCGCGGCGGAGCAGCGCTGTCCGGCGGACTGGAAGGCCGAGGCGATCACGTCCTTGACGATCTGTTCGGGCAGGGCCGAGGAATCGGCGATCATGGCGTTCTGGCCGCCGGTCTCGGCGACCAGGGCCGCGATCGGCGCGTTACGCGCGGCCAGCGCGCGGTTGATCGCCCAGGCGGTTTCGGTCGAGCCGGTGAAGGCCACGCCGGCCACGCGCGGGTCGCGGGTGAGCGCGGCACCGACGGTGGCGCCGTCGCCCGGCAGATACTGCAGGACATCGGCGGGAACGCCCGCCGCGTGCAGGAGCTTCACCGCCGCGTAGCCGACCAGCGAGGTCTGCTCGGCCGGCTTGGCGATCACCGCGTTGCCCGCGGCGAGCGCGGCGGCCACCTGGCCGAGGAAGATCGCCAGCGGGAAGTTCCACGGGCTGATGCAGACGAACACGCCGCGGCCGTTGAGGAACAACTGGTTGCTCTCGCCGGTCGGGCCCGGCAGTTGCTCGGGCTGGCTGAACAGGCGGCGCGCCATCGTGGCGTAGTAGCGCAGGAAGTCGGCCGCCTCGCGGATCTCGGCGATGGCGTCCGGCAGGCTCTTGCCCGCCTCGCGCACGCACAGCGCGATGAACTCGGCGCGGTGGTGTTCCAGCTGTTCGGCGGCGTGCTCGAGGATGGCGGCGCGGCTCGCGGCCGGAAGGCGGTCCCAGCCCGGCTGCGCCTTCACGGCGGCGGCCAGGGCCTGGTCGACCAGGGCCGGATCGGCGCTTTCGACGGTGCCGATGATGCGGCGGCGGTCCGACGGGTCGGTGACTTCGACCTTCGCGCCAGCGGTGCCGGCGCCGGCGACCAGCGGTGCCGCGGTCCAGGGGCCGCTGTGCTTGTTGACGGCGTCGGCGAGTTCGTTGAGCTCGTTGTCGTTAGCGAAGTTCATGCCCATGGAGTTCTTCCGAAGTTCACCGTAGAGATTGACCGGCAAGGGGATGCGGGGGTGGGGAATGGAGGCGAAGGCGCGCACCGTTTCGCACGGATCGGCGACAAGGTCGCGCACCGGCACGCTCTCGTCGACCACGCGATTGACGAAGCTGGTATTGGCGCCGTTCTCGAGCAGCCGGCGGACCAGGTAGGGAAGCAGGTCCTCGTGGCTGCCGACCGGCGCGTAGACGCGGCAGGGCACGTTGAGCTTGTCCTTGCCGATCACTTCGGCATACAGATCCGCGCCCATGCCGTGCAGGCGCTGGTTCTCGTACGGACGGCCCTGGGCGATGTGGTGGATCGCGGCGATGGTATGCGCGTTGTGCGTGGCGAACTGCGGGTACACGGCGTCGCCACCGGCCGCGAACAGGCGCCGCGCACAGGCGAGGTAGGAGACGTCGGTGTTCGGCTTGCGCGTGTAGACCGGGTACCCGGAGAGGCCGTTCTCCTGGGCGCGCTTGATCTCCGCGTCCCAGTAGGCGCCTTTCACCAGGCGCACGAACCAGCGGCGGCCGGTGGCGCGGGCCTTCTCGGTGACCCAGTCGATCACGAACGGCGCGCGCTTCTGGTAGGCCTGGATGACGATGCCCAGGCCATTCCAGCCTTCCAGCGATGGATGCTCGAAGACATCGCCGATGATGTCGAGCGAGAGCTCGAGGCGATCGGTTTCCTCGGCGTCCACCGATAGCGCGATGCCGTTCTTGAAGGCGAGCTGCGAGAGTTCGAGCAGCTTCGCGCCCAGTTCGGCGCGGGCGCGGGCGCGGTTGGCCACCTCGTAGCGCGGGTGCAGCGCCGAGAGCTTCACCGAGATCGAGGGGGCTTCCAGGTTGTTCGGGAACGGGCCGCGCGCGCCGAGCGCGTTGATCGCGTCGCGGTAATCCTGCTGGTAGCGCTCCGCGGTGGCCTGGGTGAGCGCGGATTCGCCGAGCATGTCGTACGAATAGCGGTAGACCGCGTGGTCCTTCTCGGCGGAGCGGTCGAGCGCTTCCTTGATGGTGCGCCCCATCACGAACTGGTGGCCCATGATCCGCATGGCCTGCCGTACCGCGAGGCGCACCACCGGCTCGCCCGCGCGGCCGACGAGGCGGCGCAGGGCGGAGCTGAAGTCGTGGCGGGTTTCCTCGGCGAGGTTCACCAGATGGCCGGTGAGCATCAGGCCCCAGGTGGAGGCGTTGACGAACAGCGACTCGCTGCGGCCCAGGTGCTTCTTCCAGTCCGCCTCGCCCAGCTTGTCGCGGATGAGCTTGTCGGCCGTGGCCTTGTCGGGGATGCGCAGCAGCGCCTCGGCGACACACATCAGCAGCACGCCTTCCTCGGAGGAAAGGTCGTACTGGCGCATGAAGGACTCGACCGCGCTCTGGTCCTTGGCCCGCGCGCGGACGCGCGTGACCAGGCCCGCGGCGACGTCGATCACGTGCTCGCGCTCGGTCGGGGGCAGGGTGGCCTGGGCCAGCAGGTCGTTGACGGCCTCGGTTTCGTCGCGCAGCCAGGCGGCCGTGATGCGCGCACGCGCCGGCTCGGCGCCGGTCGGGAGTTCGGAACGAAGGATGGTGGGATTCACTGGGGGCAATGAGGGCGGGGGAGACCGCCCATTGTAGGCGAGCACGGCCTTTCGTGGGTTATTGCGAAAGCGAGCCTGAAGAGTGTCAGGCGAGCAAGCCATGGTGGGCAAACCAAGATAGGCAAACCAAGGTGGGAAGCGCGCTGGCGCGCGAATCAAGTCTTGCCGAGAGCCCGATCGCGCGCCAGCGCGCTTCCCACCGCGCTTCCGCCGCCTTCCGCGGGCCGTTTGTTCGGCTGCCGGCGCACCCTTCAAGATGCGGCAACTTGTCCGGGGCATCCATACAGCCCTATCATCCCAACGTTCCAGGCACGCCGGGTCCCCATGATCGTGCTTCGACCGACCGTCGCGGGTCAGCCGCGCGTGTTGTGGCTCAGGCCCAACCGTGCGTTGGACAAGCGCGGTCTGCGTCGACTCATCATCGGCCTGGCGTTGTTGGCCCTGGCGACGGCGTCGCTCGGTGCGTGGCAGGGGAATGTGTTCGCTCCCGTGTTCGCCCTGGTGGAGGCCTTCGTCGTGGGGTTCGCGCTTGGCGCGGCCTGGCGGGCCGGCGGCAGGGGTGAACGTATCGCGATAGGGCCGGATACGCTGGAGGTTCGTGCCGTGCCGGGACACCGGACGGTCCGGTTCCAGACGTACTGGTTGAAGGTAGGGCTGGCACCGGGGGACGGGCGAAAGCGTCTGTTGCTCACGTCGCACGGCAACGAGCTGGAAATCGGCGCCTTCCTTGGGGAAGAGGAAAGGGTCGAGGCGTCAAGGAAACTCATGGTGCTGCTGTCCGAAGTTTCCGGCCAGAGGCGCAGGTAGGTTCAACAAAGGTGCAAGACATGACATCTGGCGGCATCGGACGATCGGTATCGGCGTGGGCGGCGGGCGCCTTCGCGCTGTTCGGAGGGACGGCCTGGGCCAACCCGGAACCGAACCAGCTGAACATGACCAAGGGCGCGGCGGAGTGGTCGCCCTACGCCATGCACATGGTGGCCCTGTGGGTCTGCGTGGTCATCGGCATCGTCGTCTTCGGCGCCATGTTCGTGGCCATGTTCCGCTTCCGTAAGTCGCGCGGCGCCGTGGCCGAGAAGTGGTCGCACAGCACCAAGCTCGAAGTGGTATGGACCGTCGTCCCGGTCATCATCCTGATCTTCCTGGCCCACCTGGCCACCGGTGGCCTCACCTCGTTCGCCGACACCACGAACTCCGAGATGACCATCAAGGTCACCGGTTACCAGTGGAAGTGGCGCTACGACTACGTGGACTACAAGGGCAAGGGCGTCGACCAGGTCGGCTTCATGTCGAAGCTGGAAGAGACCTCCGACCGTACCCGCCAGCTCAAGTCCAACCTCGATCCGGACAAGATCCAGGTCGACGGCTACCAGACCTACCTGCTGGACGTGGACAAGCCCCTCGTGGTCCCGGTCGGCACCAAGATCCGCTTCATCATCGTCGGCGGCGACGTCATCCACTCCTGGTGGGTGCCGGCGCTGGGCTGGAAGATGGACGCGATCCCGGGCATCGCCAACGCGGCCTGGACCAAGATCAAGGAGCCCGGTGTCTACCGTGGCCAGTGCGCCGAACTTTGCGGCCAGGACCACGGCTTCATGCCGATCGTGGTCAAGGCCGTACCCAAGGCCGAATTCGAACAGTGGCTGGCGACGCAGGAAGACGAGGCCAAGGTACGCAAGGCCGCGCAGACCGCCCAGAACGCTCCCGCCCCGGCCCCCCAGGGTTAACCCGCTTACGTTTCAAGGTAGAGGTGCAAGGCCATGGCGCACGCAGCCACCCACGACCACCACGATCACCATGGAGCCCCGAAAGGGTTCTTCCAGCGATGGGTGATGTCCACGAACCACAAGGACATCGGTACGCTGTACCTGATCTTCTCGCTGACGATGTTCTTCATCGGCGGCGCTTTCGCGATGGTCATCCGCGCGGAACTGTTCAAGCCGGGCATGCAGCTCGTGCAGCCGTATTTCTTCAACGAAATGACGACGATGCACGCGCTGGTGATGATCTTCGGCGCGATCATGCCATCGTTCGTCGGACTGGCGAACTGGATGATCCCGCTCATGGTCGGCGCGCCCGACATGGCGCTGCCGCGCATGAACAACCTGTCCTTCTGGATCATGCCGTTCGCGTTCATCCTGTTGCTGTCGACGCTGTTCATGCCGGGCGGCGGTCCCGCCGGTGGCTGGACGATGTACCCGCCGCTGTCGTTGCAGGGTGAGTCCATCGCGTACACGATCTTCGCCGTCCACCTCATGGGCATCAGCTCGATCATGGGTGCGATCAACATCATCGCGACCATCCTCAACATGCGCGCCCCGGGCATGGACCTGCTGAAGATGCCCGTGTTCGTGTGGAGCTGGCTCATCACCGCGTTCCTGCTGATCGCGGTGATGCCGGTGCTCGCCGGCGCGGTCACCATGCTGCTGACCGACAAGTATTTCCATACCAATTTCTTCAATGCCGCCGGCGGCGGCGACCCGGTGCTGTTCCAGCACATCTTCTGGTTCTTCGGGCATCCCGAGGTCTACATCATGATCCTGCCCGCGTTCGGGATCATCTCGGAGATCATCCCCACCTTCGCCCGCAAGCCGATCTTCGGCTATCGCGCGATGGTGTTCGCCATCGCCTCCATCGCCTTCCTCTCGTTCATCGTCTGGGCGCACCACATGTTCGCCGTGGGCCTGCCGATGGGCGCGGAGATCTTCTTCATGTACGCGACGATGCTGATCGCGGTGCCGACGGGCGTGAAGGTCTTCAACTGGGTCTCCACGATGTGGGGCGGTTCGATGACCTTCGAGACGCCGATGCTGTTCTCGATCGCCTTCGTGATCCTGTTCACCATCGGTGGGTTCTCGGGGCTGATGCTCGCCCTGGCCCCGGCCGACTTCCAGTACCACGACACCTACTTCGTCGTGGCCCACTTCCACTACGTGCTGGTGACCGGCGCCGCCTTCTCGATCATGGCCGCCGCCTATTACTGGATTCCGAAGTGGTCGGGCAACATGTACAGCGAGACCTGGGGCAAGATCCATTTCTGGTCCAGCGTGATCTCGGTCAACGTGCTGTTCTTCCCGCAGCACTTCCTCGGCCTCGCCGGCATGCCCCGCCGCATTCCCGACTACAACGTGGCCTTCGCCAACTTCAACATGATCAGCTCGATCGGCGGCTTCTGGTTCGGCGCCTCGCAGCTGATCTTCCTGGGCGTGGTCATCCACTGCGTGTTCTTCTCCAAGAAGAAGGCCGCCGACCGCTCGTGGGAAGGCGCCAAGGGCCTGGAGTGGACCGTGCCGTCGCCGGCGCCGTTCCACACCTTCGACGTGCCGCCGGTCATCCATGACGACGAGCTCGCCCACGGCAACACGGAACACTGATCGATGCAGGACATCACGGACATCGAGATGGAAGCGCGCCGCAAGCGCGCCCGCCGCACGGCACTCATCGCAGGCGGTTTCGCGGTGGCGGTGTTCCTGCTCTCGATCGTGCAGATGCTGAAGGTCTGACCGGTTAAAACAAGCGATATCCACGGGAAACCACCATGGGTCACCAGCAACAAGACGTCTATTTCGTACCGAGCAAGAGCTACTGGCCGATCGTGGCAGCGGTTTCCATGTTCGTCACCGTGTTCGGTGCCGCGCACTGGCTGAACGCGCAACCCGGCGAGGGCAGCTTCGGCAAGCCGCTGTTCTGGGTCGGCATCGCCATGATCCTGGGCATGTTCTTCGGCTGGTTCCGTTCGGTGATCAACGAATCGCTGGCCGGCAACTACAACGGCCAGGTGGACCGCTCGTTCCGCATGGGCATGATGTGGTTCATCTTCTCCGAAGTGATGTTCTTCGGCGCCTTCTTCGGCGCACTGTTCTACGCGCGCCTTTTCGCGGTGCCCTGGCTGGGCGGCGAAGGCCACGGCGTGCTCACCCACCAGTTCGTCTGGCAGGGCTATGAAGCCGCGTGGGGCGCCAGCGGTGGCGGCGGTCCGGAGAAGATCGGCGGCTCGTTCCAGACCATCCCGGCCTGGGGCCTGCCCCTGCTCAATACGCTGATCCTTCTGTCGTCCGGCGTGACCATCACCATCGCGCACCACGCGCTGAAGGCGGGCCATCGCAAGGCGCTGCTGATCGGCCTCGGCGCCACCGTGCTGCTGGGCTGCCTGTTCCTCTGGTTCCAGGCCCACGAGTACGCGGAAGCCTACGAGCACTTCAACCTCACCCTCGGCAGCGGTGTCTACGGCGCCACGTTCTTCATGCTCACCGGGTTCCACGGCATGCACGTGACACTGGGCACGATCATGCTGGCGATCATCTGGGTGCGTTGCGCGAAAGGCCACTTCTCCAAGGACGACCACTTCGGTTTCGAGGCGGTCGCGTGGTACTGGCATTTCGTCGACGTGGTCTGGCTGGCGCTGTTCCTCTTCGTCTACGTGCTCTGACCGGCGTTCAACGAAGAAACAGGCGATAGGCCGGGTTGGCGGTTTCCTCGCGATAGGGGTAGCCGAGCCGGTCGAGGAACCGGGTCAGCGCGGCATCGTCCGCGCCAGCCTGGATACCGACCAGGGTGGAACTGTAATCGGCGCCCTGGTTCCGGTAATGGAACAGGCTGATGTTCCACTCCGGCGACATCGAGCGGAGAAAGCGCATCAACGCGCCGGGACGCTCGGGGAACTCGAAGCGGAATAGCCGCTCGCCTTGCGCATCCGTCGAGCGGCCGCCGACCATGTGCCGGATATGCTGGGTCGCGAGTTCGTCGCCGCCCAGGTTGACGACGGAAAAACCGGCGGCCTCGAAGGTCGCGGCCAAGGGCGCCTCTTCGGCCCTGTCGTCGATCTGCAAGCCCACGAAGATCCGCGCCTTGTCGTCCGTTCCCAGGCGATAGTTGAACTCGGTGACGTTGCGCTCGCCCACCAGCTCGCAGAAGTGCAGGAAACTGCCGCGCTCCTCGGGGATGCTGACGGCGAAGATCGCCTCGCGCGATTCGCCCACGGCGGCGCGTTCGGCGATGAAGCGGATGCGATCGATGTTGAGGTTGGCACCCGAGGTGATCGCCACCAGCGTGAGCCGCCGCGCCCCGGCTTGCGATGCGTGGCGGCGCGCTCCCGCCACGGCCAGTGCGCCCGCCGGCTCGACGAAACGCCGGGTGTCCTTGTAGATGTCCTTGATGGCCAGGCAGACTTCGTCGGTATCGACGAGGATCACCTCGTCCAGGTAATCCCTGCACAAGCGGAACGTCTCCTCGCCGACGAGTTTCACGGCCGTTCCATCGGAAAAGAGCCCGACCTCCGGCAGTTCGACGCGATGGCCCGCTTCGATCGATCGCGCCATCGCGCAGGAATCGTGGGTCTGCACGCCGATGACCCGGATATCCGGACGTACCATCTTCACGTAGGTCGCGACGCCGGCAGCGAGGCTGCCGCCGCCGATGGGCACGAAGATGGCGTCGATGTGGCCCTGGTGCTGCCCGAGGATCTCCATGGCCACGGTGCCTTGCCCCGCGATCACGTCCGGATCGTCGAAGGCGGGGATGAAGGTCATGCCCCGTTCGCGCTGGAGCGCCAATGCGTGCGCGAATGCTTCGTTGTACGACTCGCCGGCCTCCACGACTTCGACCGTCGGCCCACCGAAGCGGCGCGTGGCGTCCACCTTGACGCGTGGAGCGGTCTGCGGCACGACGATGACCGCGGGCGCGCCGAGTTGCGCCGCCGACCAGGCGACGCCTTGCGCGTGGTTACCCGCCGAGGCGGTGATGATTCCCCTCGCCAGTACATCGGCGGGAAGGCCGCTGATGCGGTTGTACGCTCCGCGCAGCTTGAACGACGAGACCGGCTGGGTGTCTTCCCGCTTGAGCAGGATGTCGTGGCCCAGCTGCTCGGAGAGCACGGTGGCGTGCTGCAGTTCGGTACGCCGCGCGACGTCGTAGACACGTGCGTTGAGGATGCGACGGAGGTAGTCGGCGGCGTCTGGGGTTGGGGCTTGCATCGAAACGTGTCTCCGGTCGAGCTGGGGGCCGGAGGCGGCTATGAAAAACCCGCCTCTGGGGGCGGGTTGTCGGTCACCTTGCGCGCGTGATTCAACCCACCATCGATGCGATGGCGATGCTAATCAGCGTAATGAGGTGGGACGGACGGTTCATGGGTCGATCCTCGCCCGGTGGTGGCTTGGTGTCAACCGCGCGTGGTTCTCGGCTTCGCCATCGTGGTGGCTTTGCGCTTCGAGGCGGGGGAGTCGTCGGGTACCGTTCTCTTCGCTAAGTCCTCGTTCGGCCTACGCCTACCTGCGGAATCGCTCTGAGAACGGTACCCGACGACTCCCCTTCGGACCGTGCCGCGGGTTATTGGCGAGCGGAGCAACTTACATCGCCGGCCGTTGTGAACGATCCCGACATCCGACTAGTTCCTTGAGGTGAGGTTTTTCTTGCTTTGCTGCATTCGTCCATCCGATGCGCATATCACTCGTGAGCCGCCGAATTGGATTGATGCGCAACGCAAGTCATTGCACTCATTGCAGTTGCCGTTAACGCGTACTGTTTTCGTGTCGGCTTGTCACGAGTCCCGCCGCTCCGTCACTAGTCTTGCGCCCGCCGACGATTCCTACGGCAAGTGCGACCGCGCCATCGCCTCATTAGCGGCACGGTCATCGACAGATGGCCGCGGAGCGTCATATCAAGGAGAAAGTGAATGATCGATCGATTTGGGCGGCCTAGCCGACCCAGCACGTTTGCGATAATCGCAATGACCGCAAGCATCGTCGCCAACATGGCCGCTGCACCAATGGTGTTTGCCGTTCCGACCACAAATGCCGTCTCAAGCGAATTGCCTGCACGATTCTCATTGACGCTGGCCCAGCGTGATGAAATCGAGGAAGTGCTCACTGGCATGGCACAGGACATCGTCTCGAATCAGGAGCGGATGGATGGGCAAGGCATCATTTCGAGCCCAGTGGTGCGCTTCAGCGAGGATGGAAAGTCGCTTATCGTCGACTTGGGTAAAGGATACGTTCCGAAGATCAACGGGGGGGAACTCGAGGATCGTTTGCGTGAGATCGAGACGCCGCTTACTTTCCACATGGAAGCGATCTTCCCTGTGTATAAGGTCGAGTTCCTTTTCGGCGGAAGGGATATTTACTACTACTTCCCCGAAGATTGGCGTCCTGCTCCCTCTCAATGGAGGCAAGAGCCGCGATCAGGCCAGCTTCGACCCCACACCAACAGCGTGCTCGTTTCTGCTGGTCATGGAATCTATTTTCACCGCGGGTATAAGGACTGGAGGGCGGCGCGAGAGCCAGCGAATGGCATGACTGAAGATTTCATTACGCCGGTCATGTCCGCAGATCTTGCCACCTATCTCAATGATCGAAGCGAGGTCGAGTCGGTCCTTGTGAGATCACAAGCTCTCGTTACGCATGCGGAAAGCGGAAGTCCTTGGTGGAAGGTCAGTGCGCGATATCACCTGAAGGAACTTTACCCGGCTTTGACGGATGTCTGGAATAGCAAAGGCACACAGGACTATCCGTTGGTCGAGCGGGACGACGACATCTACAGCCGTCCTTTTTTCGCTAATCACCTGGGCGTTGACGCCATCCTCCACGTGCATACGAACGCCGAGTCCAACACCTCGATTCGCGGAGCTCGCGTGTACTATCAAACCGGCCGTGTGCCCGATAGCGAGCTTGCTCGCAGTTCGCTCTTCTATATGGCTGAAAGTATCCATTCGGTGCCTGGATACGAGGACTATCCGGTTGCCAGTGCGCCACACGAAGGGAACTACGCCGAGAATCGCGAAGCAAAAATGATCAGCGTGATCGCGGAAGTTGGATTTCACACTAACCCCTTGGATGCCGCAGCGTTGCAGGACCCCGCATTTCAGAAGGCAGCCATGCGGGGCTTTGAGAAAGGATATCGTCTGTTCCTTGCGCAGAAGCCACTTCAGAAGTTTGAGATCGTTGATCATCCGAACGTGGAGGCAAAGCCAGGCGAGTCCGTGCCTGTCGAGGCGCATTTCAGTGGATATCCCAGATTTCCTGTAAGTCGTGAGAGCTCTGTGCTCTCCTGCCCGGAAGGATGGACGTGTAGCGGCGGTACGCAAACGCTAGCCGAAACGGAGTCGCCATTTGTAACCATGGCAAGCTGTGGGGCTTCGAACGTGGAAGCTGGAACGACTCGGTCGCAGGTTGTCTTTACAGATGCGGATGGCCTCTCGACTACGACCGAGTACGAATTGCACTGCACTGGTAGAGATATGCGTCATTGACGTACCTGCGTCAATGACGCAGTATTGATCAATGGACACATTTTTCGAAAACCTGCTTGAAAGCGTCCAGGAAATGGACGGCATCCTTCGTGGTGAGCGGCAGGCATCGCGTGTGTTCGAGGTCGATCCCGAGGCGATCAAGGAGCTTCGCGAAACCACGGGCCTTTCACAGTCGAAGTTCGCGCTGCTCCTCGATGTCGACGTAGGGACGTTGCGTAACTGGGAGCAGGGGCGGCGGGCCCCGACCGGGCCCGCGAGGGCTCTACTGCGTGCCATCCGCAACGATCCCCGGCACGTGCTGGCCGCGCTTGCCTGAGTCTGGATGGCTAACCCGGTTAAATCGATCTCATGCTAGGTTCGGGCCTCCTTGAAAAGGGGAGGTCCCGCATGAAGATGTCTCGCCTGGTCGCGCTCGCGGTGTTCGCGTGTGCCGCCACCGCGCCGCTGCACGCCACCGATGCGCCCGTCGTCAGCGGGCAAGCCCGCTTCACGGTGCTCACGCCACGCGTCATTCGCATGGAGTATTCGCCGAACGCGCAGTTCGAGGATGCGCCGTCGCTCGTCTTCGCCACGCGCGGCAGTGCGCCGGAGGTGAAGGCCCGGGTCGATCATGAAAAGGGTTGGCTGGTCATCCGCACGGACGTGCTCACGCTGCGCTACAAGGAGGGCTCGGGCGCCTTCACGGCCGATAACCTCGGCATCGCGTCGAAGACGACGAAGCCGGCCATCGATTGGCACCCCGGCCTGAAGGAAACCGCCAACCTCGGCGGCACCGCGCGCACGCTCGACCAGGTGGATGGCGAGCGCCACGCCTCGGACAACTCGTTGCTCGACCTGGGCGACGGCCTCATCTCGCGCGATGGCTGGCATCTCGTCGACGACACCGGCAGCTTCGTGCTGGGCAACGAAAAACTGCCCTGGGTGCATCGCCGCGCCTGCCAGGACTGCACCGACTACACCTTCTTCGGTTACGGCCACGATTACACCGCGGCGCTGGGCGATTTTGCCCTGGTGGCCGGGCGCGAGCCGCTGCCGCCACGCTATGCCTTCGGTTATTGGTGGTCGCGGTACTGGAATTACAGCGACGATGAGCTGCGCGACCTCGTCGCCCACTTCAACCGCTATGGCATTCCGCTCGACGTCCTCGTGATCGACATGGACTGGCACCGTACCGACGGACTTTCGTGGGTGCACCCGAAGAAAGACGTCAACGGCCAGAGCATGGGCTGGACGGGCTATACATGGAACCGCAGCCTGTTCCCCGAACCGGGCCGCCTGCTTCGCTGGCTCGGTGAGCAGGGATTGAAGACCACGCTGAACCTGCATCCGGCGTCCGGCATCCTGCCCCACGAAGATGCCTATAAGGATTTCATGGCCGCGTTGAAGGCCGATCCCGCGAAGCCGTTACCGTTCGAGGCGGCCGACGCGACGTACATGGCGGCGTACTTCAGCACGGTGCTCGATCCGCTGCATGCCATGGGCGTGAGCTTCTGGTGGCTGGACTGGCAGCAGTGGAAGGAGTCGAAGGCCATGCCGGGCCTGTCCAACACGTGGTGGCTCAACCATGTGTTCTTTACCCACATGCAGGAGCAGGGCGACAAGCGCGCCTTGATCTACCACCGCTGGGGCGGCCTGGGTAACCATCGTTACCAGGTGGGCTTCTCGGGCGATTCGATCATCTCGTGGGGCTCGCTGGCGTTCCAGCCGCGCTTCACGGCCACCGCATCCAACGTGCTGTATGGCTACTGGAGCCACGACCTGGGCGGACACACCTTCCGCGACGAAAGCGATCCGGCCACGCGCCGCATCGACCCGGAGTTGTACATCCGCTGGATGCAGTTCGGCGCATGGAGCCCCATCATGCGCACGCACACCACCAAGAACCCGAACCTCACGAAGGAACCGTGGCGCTTCGCGCCGGCGCAGTTCGATGCATTGCGCGACACCGTGCTCACCCGCTACACCTTCCTGCCGTACACGTACACGATGGGGCGCAAGGCATACGACACCGGTGTCTCGCTGGTGCGCCCGATGTATTACGGCTGGCCCGACAACGACGAGGCTTATAAGGCGGCTGGCGAGTACATGTTCGGCGACGACCTGCTGGTCTCGCCGGTGACCGCGGCCGGCGATGCCAACGGATTCACCTCGCACGAGACGTGGTTGCCGGCGGGGAACTGGTTCGATACCACGGACGGCAGCGTCGTGAAGGGTGGCCGCACGTTCGCCGGCCGCTATCGCCTCGACGAAGTGCCGGTATTCGCGCGGGCGGGCGCCATCGTCCCGACGAACACCGATCCGACGGTGAGCGTGGCCCACGATGGGGGTGCGCGTACCTTGCGCGTCTATCCCGGTGGCAACGGCAAGGCGGAACTGTACGAGGACGCGGGAGACGACGAGGCCTACCGTACCGATGCGTTCGCACGCACGGCACTCTCGTCCGAGTGGTCGAAACACGCCCTTCGCGTGAAGATCGCACCGCGCACGGGCAATTATCCCGGCATGCCCACGTCGCGCCAGTGGTCGGTGGACGTGGTGGGTTCGGCGATGCCGGCGAGCGTCACCGTCGACGGGGTGAAGCTCAGCCGCTCCGACGACGCCAAGCCCGGCACCTGGCGCCTCACCGGCAAGGACCTCACGCTGCACGTGACCCTGCCGCAGCATGGCTACGACAGTGTTCAGGTCGTCGAGGTGACCTGGCCCGCGAACGCGCCGGATGTGAACGGCCTCGTGGGCCAGATGCGCGACGTGCGCGAGGCGGTGGCGTGGTTGAAAGCGCACTGGGAAGACGTGAATGGTGTTCCCGACGACGTCTCGCTCGCCGCGCAGGCCGACCTGCTGATCGACTACCGCCCGGAGCGGTTCACTGAGGAAGTCGCGGCGTTCCGAAAGCGCTATGCGCAGCTGGACAAGGCGCTGGAACAGGGCGGCGTGCCGGCCGACATGCGCGCGACGTTCAGGGCGCGGCTGGGCGTGAGTCGCTGATCCGACGGCGCGGGGCGGCACCGATTGCCGCACCGCGCCTTGGTCTTCCCGGCGCAGGCGCTAGAATTGGCCCACCCCGTGGGGGTGCAGCCAGCCCATGAAGATGCCCAGCGCCACCATGGCGATGAGCAGCAACGACAGGCCGATGCGGCGGGTGAGGGCCCAGACGGTGCGTTTGCTCTGTCCCTTGTCGGTCATCATGAAGAACAGCGCCTGCCCGAGGTTGAACAGCACCACCAGCAGCAGGATCACCAGCGCGTATTTGTAGATGGTTTCCACGTGACCGTTCCGCCCCATTTCGACAATCCGAGTATAGCGGTCACCACGCAGGGTCTTGCATGACCTTCCTGCGTCGTCCGACGTGGTTCGCTGTCGCACTCACCGTGGCTGGCGTGCTGGTTTTCGTGCGGCTGGGCGTCTGGCAACTGGATCGCGCCGACGAGAAGGACGAACTCCTGCGGCGGTTCGCCGCATCGGTCGCTGCCGACATCGAGGATTTCGGCGCGGTGGCCGAGGTTCCGCCCGATGACCGCTACCCACGGGTCGACGTGCGTGGCGCCTTCGTGCCCGGTCATTACTACCTGCTCGACGACCAGACCCACGGTGGCAAGGTGGGAGTGCATGTCTACGCGCCATTCGCGCCCCGTGGCAAGGACCCCTACCTGCTGGTCGACCTCGGCTTCCTGCCCAAGGAATCCGGTGCGAATCCCCGCCTGCCGCCCTTGCCCATGGGTGAAACCGAGATCCATGGGCTCTACGTGCCACCGCCCGGCGTGGGGATACGTATGGGTGGCGATCGCCTGCCGTTGCAGAAAGGCGCGGAAAAAACGCTCGTCTACATCGACACCGGGGAAATCGGGACCGACCTGGGGCGCTCGCTGTATCCTCGCGTGCTCCTGTTGGACGCCGATCCGGCAAGCATCTACACGCGCGACTGGACGCCGGGTTTCATGCCCCCGGCTCGCCATCGCGCGTACGCATTCCAGTGGTTCACCTTCGCCTTCGCGGCGCTGGTGATCTTCGTCCTCCTGCACCGCAAGCGACGCTAAGTAGCGGCCCGAGAGCTCATGACCGATCCGACCGTCCGAACCACCACCCCCCGCAGCGGCCGCCTCAAGCTGGTCCTGATCATGCTGGTCTTCCTCGCGCCGATCGTCGCCGCCGGGTTGCTCACCCTTTCCGGCTGGCAACCCCAGGGCAAGGGCAACGGGCAGCCGATCGTGCCGCAGCGCAGCCTCGCCGCCGTGCGCGTGGATGTCGATGGCCAGCCCTGGGCATGGCGTGACGTCGAACCGCGCCTCACCCTGGTGGCGCTGCCGGGCCCGGATTGTGCGGTGCGTTGCGTGCATACCCTCGGCCTCATGCGCAATGCGCGGATCGTGCTCAACCGCAACGCCGATCGGTTGCGCCTGCTTTACCTGGGCAGCGCGCCCACCGCGGCTGGGGCGGACGCGGTGATGGTCGCCTATAAGGTCGGCAGCGATCCCTCGGACGCCTTCGGCGAGTTCCGCCCGACCGAGCCCGACAGCGTGGCGGCGGTGCTGGTCGAGTCCAACGCGACCGCGCTGTCGTATTACCCGGCGGGCTTCGATCCGACCGGGTTGCGCAAGGACCTGCAGAAGGTGATCCGCTGATGTCGCCGCGTTCCGTGAAGGTCCTGAGGACGCTCGCGTTGCTCGCGGCGCTGTTCGCTTTTGGCGTGGTGATGTTCGGTGCCTTCGTGCGCTTGTCGAACGCGGGGCTCTCCTGTCCCGATTGGCCGACCTGCTACGGCAAGGCCACCTGGCCGGGTCATGCGCAGGATATCGCGCAGGCGAACGAAGCCTTTCCCGACCGTCCCTACGAGACGCACAAGGCCTGGCGTGAGCAGGTGCATCGTTTCCTTGCCGGCAGCCTCGGTGTGATGGTGCTGGCGATCGCGTTGATCGCCGCATGGCGCCGCCGCTTCGCCGTGCTGTCGGTCGCCCTCGCGGCGGTCTTCGCCGCCGTGGGCGTGGTCATGTACATGCGTGGCGAGCACGTGGTCTCGTCCTGCCTGTCCGCACTGGCGATCGCCTTGCCCTTGATCGCCGCGGCGACGCTCGACCGTCCTGGCGCCTGGAAGGTCGGCGTGGCGGCCCTGGCCGTCATCATTTTCCAGGCCATGCTCGGCATGTGGACGGTGACCCTGTTGTTGAAACCCATCGTGGTGATGGGTCATCTCCTCGGCGGACTGGCGACGTTCGCCCTGCTGGCCTGGGTGGCGCTGCGCTGGTGGCGTGTCGGCACGCCGGACGACCGTTTCGCCGCCCTGCGTGCGCCGGTCGCGATCGGCATCGTCGTGCTGGTGTGCCAGATCGCCCTCGGTGGCTGGACCAGTTCGAACTACGCCGCGCTCGCGTGCGGTACCGACTTCCCCAAATGCCTTGGGCAATGGTGGCCGGAAACCGATTTCCCGCAGGCCTTCGTGCTCTGGCGCGGCATCGGGGTCAACTATGAGGGAGGCGTTCTCGACATGGCCGCGCGCAGCGCGATCCAGGTCGCCCATCGCATCGGTGCCCTGGTGACCTTCTGCTACCTCGGCTGGTTGTCCCACCGCCTGGCCCGTGCCGGACTGCGCAAGGCTGGTATCGCGGTCGCCGTGGTGCTGGTGGCCCAGGTGCTGCTCGGCATCGGCAACGTGCACCTCGGGCTGCCGCTTCCGGTGGCCACGGCGCACAATGGTGTCGCCGCGCTGTTGTTGTTCACCCTGCTGGTGGCGCTTGCCAGCACGCAGCGCCTGCCCGTGCCGGAGTCCCCTTGAGCATCCTCGGTCAATACCTCGAACTGACCAAGCCGCGCGTCGTCGCGTTGCTGGTCTTCTGCGCCATCATCGGCATGTTCCTCGCCGTGGATGCGAACGGGCAACGCATGCTGCCCGGCTGGCATGCCGTGGTGTTCGGCACCTTGGGCATCTGGCTGGCCTCCGCGTCGGCGGCGGCGTTCAACCACCTGATCGACCAGCGCATCGACAAGCTGATGACGCGCACGTCGCACCGTCCGCTGGCGACGGGCCAGCTCACGCCCATGCAGGTCTTCGTGTTCGCGATGAGCCTGGGCATCGTCTCGATGCTGATCCTCGTGTTCCTGGTGAACATGCTGACGGCGGTGCTCACCTTCTTCTCGCTGATCGGCTACGCGGTGATCTACACCGCCTACCTGAAGCGCGCGACGCCGCAGAACATCGTCATCGGTGGCATCGCCGGCGCGGCACCTCCGATGCTCGGCTGGACCGCCGTCACCGGTTCGCTGCATCCGTATGCCTTGCAGTTGCTGCTCATCATCTTCGTCTGGACGCCGCCGCATTTCTGGGCGCTTGCGATCTTCCGCGTCGAGGATTATTCACGTGCGCAGGTACCGATGCTGCCGGTGACCCACGGCGTCACCTACACGCGCTGGCATATCCTGTTCTATACGATCCTGCTTTTCGTGGTGACCCTGCTGCCGTTCTTCACCGGCATGAGCGGGTTGATCTACCTGTTCGGCGCCGTGGTGCTCGGCGCGGGTTTCCTCTGGTACGCGGTCCGCATGCTGAACCCGCCGGACGATCTCTTCGCCATGAAGATGTTCAACTATTCCATCGTCTACCTGATGGTGTTGTTCGCCTTCCTGCTGGCCGACCACTGGCTGGTCGACCCGGTCATCCAGACGGGCTTCCGCTTCGAACCGGTGGCCTGATCGTGGGAGCCGCTTCAGCGGCGATCCCGCGGCAGCGGGCCAGTCCGAGGCAGGCACCTCATCGCCGCTGAAGCGGCTCCCACAAGGTGGCTGAAGGCTGTACTAGAGCGCTGTGTGCGACCAGCTGGCCACGGCGGCGGGGTGTTCGAGGTGCAGGTGGTGGCCGCCGTCCATGTGGGTGACCGTGATGTCCGCCACGCAGTCGATGCGTACCTGCATCACCTCGGGTTCGAGGTAGGGCGCGTGCGGGCGGGCGAGCAGCAGTGACGTCGGCGCCGCGAGGCCCAGCAGCAGGGCCATGATCTGCGTCTCCGCCAGGCGGATCGGCGTGGGCCGGGACAGGCGCGGGTCGCTGCGCCAGCTGTAACCGCCTTCGGCCTCACGAAGCCCGCGCTCCACGATGTGCCGTGCGAGGGACGCGTCGAGTCCACTCGCCAGGGCACGGGCGCGCGCGGCGTCGTCGATGGAAGGAAACACGCGCAGCGGACGGCTGCCCTCGGCCTTCACCGCCATCGCTTCGCGGAAGCGGTCGAGCGTGCGCGAGCCGTCGTCGCCCAGCGGCCCCAGGCCTTCGATGAGGGCGAGTCCGCGGATGCGTTCCGGCGCCGCGATGGCCACCATGGTGGCCACGCCAGCTCCGAGCGAGTGCCCGAGCAGGTGGAAGCGGGGCAGGGCGAGGGCGTCGACGGCGGCCAGCACGGCACGGGCGTAGTCGACGTGCTGGTAAATCATGTTTTCGGGGAAATGCTGCGAGCCACCGTGCCCGGGCAGGTCGAGCGCGATCACGTGGAACCGCTCCGCCAGATGCGGCGCCAGCAAGGCGAAGCTGGCGGCGTTATCGAGCCATCCGTGCAGCATCACCAGCGGTGGCGCATCCGGCTCGCCCCAACTCAGGGCCGCCAGCTCCAAGCCGGGCGTGGACACTTTCAGTTCACGCATCACCATCGATCCGGCGGGCGCGCTCGCCCGCGGCGGCGAGTTGGGCGGCGACGGACGCGCCGTCGTAACCCGGCGAGAATTCCGGCCAACCCTGGCCGTGCCGAAGGACGAGGCCGGTCAGAGTTTGCACGTGTGACGGTGTCGCATTGAGGCAAGGGATGTAGCTCAGCGTGTCGCCACCCGCTTCGCGGAAGAAGTCTGCGTTCTGCATGGCGATTTCCTCGAGCGTCTCCAGGCAATCCACGGCGAAGCCGGGGCTGATCACATCGATCCGCTTGATGCCGCGCGCGCCGAACGCCTTGACCGTCTCATCCGTATAAGGATGCAGCCAGCGCTCGCGCCCCACCCGCGACTGGAAGCTTATCGGTGCTTCGTCCTCGGACAGGCCCAGCGCCTCGCGCAGCAGGCGCGCCGTGGCGTGGCACTGGCAGAAGTACGGGTCGCCGGCGCGCAGGTACCGCTCCGGAATGCCGTGGAAACTCATCAGCAGCTTCTCGCCCCGACCATTGGCAGCCCAGTGCGCGCGGACACTGTCGGCCAGGGCGGCGATGTAGGCGGCCTCGTCATGATAGTCGTTGACCTGGCGGAGTTCCGGAGGCCAGCGCAGGCTTTTCACGGTGTCGGCGACGGCATCGAACACGCTTCCCGTGGAAGTGGCCGAGTACTGCGGATACAGCGGAAGCACCAGCAGGCGGCGGACGCCCTCGCGCTGCAAGGCGGCGATGGTGCTCGCGACGTCGGGCTTGCCGTAGCGCATGGCCAGCGCCACGCGGACCGGGCCGGGCGCGTGCGAGGCCAGTTCTGCCTGGAACGCGGCGGCGAGGGCTTCGCTGCCCACGCGCAAGGGCGAGCCTTCCGGCGTCCAGATGCGCGCATACGCGTGGGCCGAGCGTTTGGGCCGCACGCGCAGGATCACCCCATGCAGGATCGCCAGCCACAGCAGGCGCGGGTATTCGATGACGCGTGGATCGCCGAGGAACTGGGCGAGGTAGGGCCGGACCGCGGCCGCCGTGGGCGCGTCAGGTGTACCGAGATTAACCAGCAGCACCGCCGCCTGGGGCCGGGTGTCGTGGGAATGACCGGCAAGGCCGGTATAGTTTGGCGTACCTGGCATCGGCGTCCGGCGCTCGCGGGGATCGCCGCAGTCTGCCATACGGCGGCGCGGCGGGGCTTGCTCGCGTTGCCGCAGCCGATGCCTTCCCGCGCCAGAAAGGAGCCACCCGATGTCCCCACGCCTGTCCCGTCTGCTCGCCCTCGGACTTCTCACCCTGCTCCCGTCCATGGCGGCGCAGGCGGCGGACCCGCCGCGCACCCAGGCCCGGGAAGCGGTGCGGGTGCTCTCGGAAATGATCGACGACGCGCCCGACAAGTCCCTGCCGGCCGACCTGCTGAAGAACGCGCGCGCCATCGCCGTGATCCCCGGCATGGTCAAGGGCGGTTTCGTCTTCTCCGGCGCCAAGGGCGAGGGCCTGATCTCGATCAAGACCCGGGACGGCACCTGGTCGAACCCGAATTTCATCTCCACCGCCGCCGCCGGCGTGGGTTTCCAGGCGGGCATCCAGTCCACCGACGTGATCCTCGTCTTCCGCACCGACCGCGGCGTGGACAGCATCATCGACGGCAAATTCACGATGGGCGCCAACGCGTCCGCCGCGGCCGGCCCGGTGGGCCGCTCGGCCACGGCGGCCACCGATGGCCAGATGAAGGCCGAGATCTACACGTATTCCCGTGCCAAGGGCCTTTTCGCCGGCATCGCGCTGGACGGCGCCCGGATCAGCATCGACGACGACTCCAACGAGGAAATCTACGGCCCCGGGATCACCGCCCGCCGCATTTTTGAAGGCGGTGTGACGAATGTTCCAAGCGAGGTGGTGGAATTCAGGGATAAACTGGAGGAGTACACTAACCGCTGATCGTCCACCGGCGCCCCCCTTGGGCGCCGGCCCGTCCCACCGGCGCCGATGAGGGCGCCCTCGAGGTTTCCATGAGCATTACCCATATCGTCCTCCTGCTGCTCGTCGTCGTGCTGATCTTCGGTACGAAGAAGCTTCGCAACATCGGCTCGGACCTGGGCGGCGCCATGCGCGACTTCAAGAAGGGCCTGGACGGCGACGAAGAGGCCAAGGCGGCCCGCGAGCGTGAGGAAAAGCTGCGCGCCGATCCGCCGTCCTCGACCCAGGTGCCGCCGGCCCACAGCGAGACGAGCGAGCCGCGCGACCGCGGTCAGTGATCCTGGCGCCGCCATGATCGACATCAGTCTAGGCAAGCTGCTGCTTCTCGCGGTGGTCGCCCTCATCGTCCTCGGCCCGGAACGCCTGCCCCATGCGGCCCGCACCGCCGGGGCCCTGTTGCGTCGCATGCGCAACGGCTGGGATAGCGTGCGCGCCGAGGTGGAGCGGGAGATCCAGGCCGAGGAGATCAAGCGCACCCTGCGTGAAACCGCCGACAACGCCCGCGCCGCCCACGACAGCGTGCGCCAGGATATCCACGCCGCCGGCGCCGAGATCCGCGGCACCGGCGAACGCGTGCGCGACACCTTCACCGAAACACAAACAGCGCGTGCCGCGGCCGGCGAGCCCGACCCCGCGGTCGACATGCTTCCATTGAAGCGCGACGAGCCGGCATCGTCCGGGAACGAGCAGCATGACCGCACGTGAGCCCGATCCGTCGCCCGACGACGTGGTCGAAGAGGGCCTGTTCTCCCACCTGATGGAACTGCGCACGCGGTTGCTGAAGGCGATCGTCGTGCTGCTGCTGGTCCTGCTGGCCCTGGTGCCGGTGGCGAACCATCTTTACGCGGAGTTGGCCAAGCCCTTGGTCGAGCGCATGCCGCAGGGCGCGCACCTGATCGCCACCGAAGTGGCGAGTCCGTTCGTCACGCCGCTGAAGCTGGCGTTCTTCGTGGCGCTGTTCATCAGCATGCCGATGATCCTCTACCAGTTGTGGTCGTTCGTCAGCCCGGGCCTGTACCGGCACGAGAAGCGCCTGGCCCGGCCGTTGCTGGTCGCCTCGCTGGTGCTGTTCTATTCCGGCTGTGCCTTCGCGTATTTCGTGGTGTTGCCGGCGGCCTTCAAGTTCCTCAACGCGGTCACGCCCGAAGGCGTCGCGATGATGACGGACATCACGCATTACCTCGATTTCGTGATGCTGATGTTCTTCGCCTTCGGCCTCTGTTTCGAAGTGCCCGTGGCCGTGGTGATCCTCGCCGCGATCGGCGTCGTCGATGCCGAGAAGCTCAGCAAGGGCCGTGGCTATGCCATCGTGGGTGCGTTCGCCATCGCGGCGTTCATCACCCCGCCCGACCTGCTGTCGATGGTGATGCTCGCCGTGCCCATGTGCCTGCTCTACGAACTGGGCTTGCTGGCGGTGCGCTTCCTCCTCAAGCCACCCGTCCAGGACTGACGCCATGGGCGCCTCGATCGGCTGGCTGGCGGTCAAGGGCAAGGGTGGTGACGAAGTGCGCACGGCGCTCGATCTCGTGCCGAATGGCCAGACGGCGACCCAGCCGCGCCGTGGTTTTTCCATCGCCTTGCCGAACGGCTGGTTCGTCGTGGTCACCCGCTTCGCGGCGCCGCTGATCGCCGAGGACGACATGCGCCGGTTGTCTCGCGGCTGCGTGCTGGTCACCTGCGAATACGATGACGACGTCATGGTGAGTTCCGCCACCTGCTACGTCAACGGCATCCGCAACTGGCGCGCCGAGCACGACGGGCAGCAGGACGACACGCGCGACCTCTCCACCAGCGGCAGCCTTCCCGCTGCGTTCGACGCCATCCATGCGCGCATCGAAGGCCTGCAGGACGCGGCCGACGCGGAAGGCGACGATGTGGACCACTACTATTCCCTGCCGATCGAACTCGCGCAGAGCGTCACCACCTTCCACGCCGACCTGCCCGCGTCGGCCTATGGCGCGACGGCGTGCGAAGGTTGGGTGGTGGCCGAAGCCACGGCCGCCGCGCCGTCCGATCCCGACCTTCCGCGTAAGGTACGCAAGGCGGTGGAGAAGGCTTCGCGGCCGTGGTGGAAGTTCTGGTGACGCGCAAGACAAGGCATTCGATGGAGGCTGTTGCAAAGGTGATGACGGGTTTCGCGAAATACTTTTCGGCTAGGCCTGCTTATTGAAGGCGTAGCGCACAGCGTCGTCCAGGCTTTTGAATTGCGTCAGGTCCGTCGGTGGATCGATTCCAAGTTTGCCGCCGATGCGGTCGGCAACATCGTTCAGGGATTTGCACCCTCCGACGACCTTGGTCCAGTTCGATGACGTGAGGCTGGTCTTGATGTCGTGAGCCTTCAGGTGCTCATTGACAGTCTCGATGATGGTTGAACGGATCTGTTCTTCGGTGCTCATGGCATGTTCCTTATGCGATGTGGGGCAATAGGGAAGCCAGTCCTTCCGGCTTCCACACGCATGGTGTCCCCATCCTTCGATTCCGCCTATACGTCGTCTGTTGTAGGCGATCGATGGAAAATGGAATCCGATCCATTACCGATTGGTGGACTGCCGATTCAGCGCCATGCCCTTGAGCACATTCAGCGCCTGCGACAACGCGTAATCCTCGATCGCCAGCTTGCCGTCGTCATCCGTGGCGTTCTTGTCATCGGCGACTGCCTTCTCGTTGACGAGATGGTTCGGCAGGTCGGCCTCCGATCCGATCAACTGTGGCGGCGTGTCCGCCTTGTTCACGGCAAGATCGGCCAATGCGATATCCGGCTTGATGCCCTCGGCCTGGATCGACGTGCCATTGGGCGTGTAGTAACGCGCGGTGGTGATCTTCACCGCATGGTCCTGGTCTAGCGGCAACACGGTCTGCACCACGCCCTTGCCGAACGTGCGCCGGCCCATGATGAGGGCGCGATGGTTGTCCTTGAGCGCGCCGGAGACGATCTCCGCAGCCGAGGCGGTGCCGTTGTCGGTGAGGATGACCATGGGCGCGCCCTTGAGCAGGTCGCCCGGGTGCGCATCGAAGTGCAGGTTGGCGTCCGGGAGGCGGCCCTTGGTGGTGACGATGGTGCCGGAGTCGAGGAAGGCATCGGCGACGCCGACGGCGGTGGTCAACAGGCCGCCGGGATTCGAGCGCAGGTCGAGCACGGCGCCCTTGGGTGCGCCATTTTTCTTGATGAAGTCGGACAGTTTCTTGTCCAGGTCGGAGGACGTGTCCTCCTGGAACTGGCTCAGGCGGATATATACGTATCCCGGATCGAGCTGGCGCACCTTCACGCTGGTGACGTTGATGCGCTCGCGCACCAGCGGCAGGTCGATCGGCTTGTCGGACTTCTCGTGGAGGATGGTGAGGGTGATCTTGCTGCCGGGGTCGCCGCGCAGCTTCTTGAACGCCTCGTCGATGTTCTGGCTGTCGACCACCATGCCATCGACCTTGAGGATGGTGTCGCCGGGCTTGATCCCGGCGCGCGAGGCGGGGGTATCGTCGATCGGGGAAACGATCTTCAACATGCCGTCCACCTGCAACACCTCGATGCCGAGGCCGCCGTACTGGCCCGTGGTGTCCTCGTCGAGTTCGTCGAGGCCTTCCTTGTCGAGGTATTCGCTATGCGGGTCGAGGTTCTGCAGCATGCCGCTGATGGCGGCGTTCATGATGGTCTTGTTGTCGAGCTTCTCGACGTAGGCCTGCTGGACGATGTGATACACCCGCGTGAAATTGCGGACGTCGTCCAGGCTGACCGTTTCGTCGGCTTTTTCGACCACGGCCGCGGCGCTGGTCGAGGACGCCGCCGGTGCGTCCGGCTGCTTGATCGGCTTCTGTTGGGCCTGGGCGGTGGGGATCGCCACGACGGCGCCGAGTGCCAGCGCGAGTGCGAGGCGAAGGGGGTGCTGACGCATGCCTTTCTCCGGGGTCAATGCCGTTTGCCGAGCCAGCCGCGCGCATCGATGGGTTTCCCACCCTGGCGCAGCTCGAAGTAGGCGCCGTTGTCACCGGCGGGCGCCGCGGCGGTTCCGACGGCTTCGCCGGCCTCCACCGTATCGCCCACGCCGTGCAGCAGCGTTTCGTTGTTGCCGTACATGCTCATGAATCCGTTGCCGTGGTTCACGATGATCATCATGCCGTAGCCGCGCAGGAAGCTGGCGAACACGACGCGACCCCGCGCCACCGCTTTCACCTCGCTGCCACGGGGAGCGACGATGATCACGCCATTGCCGTAGGCATGCACCGGGCCGTTGGCCGGCCAGGGCAGGTTGCCGCGCAGGTTGCCCATGGGGGCGCTGGCTGGCGCGCCCTTCGGTGCCGGCGCGGGCTCGGCGGCCTTGGCCGCCTCGTCGATCACTTTCTGTAGCCGGGCGACCAGGGCGTTCATGTCCTGCTCGTTCTGTTTCAGGGCGGCTATGCGCTGCGCCTGGTCCTTGTATTTCGAATCCGCTTCGGCCACGAGTTTCTGCTGTTCGGTCCGTTGCTTTTCCAGTTCGCCGGCGCGCTTCTCGCGCTCGGCACGGGCGGCCTCGAGCTTCTGCTGTTCGGCCGTGATGGCGGCTTCGACCTCCTGCAGCCGGGAAAGATCCGCGAGCAGGCCGCGGATGCGTTCCACGCGGTTCTCCTGGAAATAGCGGGAATAGGCCAGGGCGCGCGAGATCCGGTTGACGTCCTCGTCGCCCAGGAGCAACTGGAGGTCCGAGCCCCGGCCCAGGGTATAGGTGGCGCGAAGGAGGTCCCCGAGCGCACCTTTCTGTTTGTCCAGGCCCTCCTGGATACCGGCCCGCTGCTGGTTCAGCTGCTCGAGGTCGCGCCGGCGCTGCTCCAGTTCGGCCTCCGTGGCACGGACGGCCTTGGCCGCCGAGGAGACCTGTTCGGCCTGCCTTGCCAGCGCGGCGTTGGCGCTGTCGCGGGCGTTGGCCGTCTCCCGCTGCTCGCGGGTGAGCGCGTCGATGTCCTTGCGTACCCCTTCGAGCTTCTGCCGGGCCTCCTCCTGCTGGGCCCGCGCCTTGGCGTCCTGCTCGGCATGGGCCGGCGGGAGGGGGACGAACGTGGCGAGGACGAAGACGAGGGTGAGGGGCAGGCGGGGGACTGGGCGCATCGGAGGATTATTACCTATCCCGCGACGACTGGCTGGTATGGCCCACTACCGGCGCCGGGGGCCGTTTCCAGGAACTGGTCTCATGGCCACCCCGTAAGTTTTCCGTTCTTATTCTGTTTGGACGTCCGAATGCTTTGACGCAGCGCGGCAATTGTGACTAAAGTGGGACGCATGTCCTTAGCGCGCACGTGAAGGGCGACCGTTCCAGGTCGCGGGGCCCGATGCGCGCCATACCCAGCAAAACCAACAGCCACGAGGAGGCGGATGGTGAAGCAAGGCATTCCGCGCCTCTATGACGAGGCGTTCGAACACGACAGCTGCGGCTTCGGCATCGTCGCGCAGATAGACGGCCACGCGAGCGCCGCGCTGGTCGATACGGCGTTTTCCGCCCTGGCCAAGCTTTCCCACCGCGGTGGCGTGAACGCCGACGGTATCAGCGGCGACGGTTGCGGCGTGCTGATCCGCCGTCCGGTGGAATGGTTGCGCGCCCTCGCGGGTGAAGCGGGCATTTCGCTCGCCACGCATTTCGCCAGCGGTGTCGTCTTCCTCGATCCCAACGGGGACGATTCGGCGGCGCGGGTACTCGAGGCCGAACTGGCCGAGGTGAACCTGCGCGTGGCGGGCTGGCGTGATGTCGCCGTCGATGCCGCCGCATGCGGCCCCCTTGCCGCCTCGTCGATGCCGCGCGTGCGCCAGGTCTTCGTCGACGCGCCGGGCGATCTCGCCCCGGCGGTGTTCGAGGCCGCCTTGTTCCGCGCGCGCCGGCGGGCCGAGTTGAAGCTCGCCGACGACAAGCAATTCTACGTGGTGTCGCTCTCGGGTGAGGTGGTCGCCTATAAGGCGATGGCCGCGCCCGGCCACTTGCGTGACGTCTATCCGGACCTCAAGCACTCGGCCCTGGTCGCCGACGCGGTGGTCTTCCACCAGCGTTTTTCGACCAACACCTCGCCGCAGTGGCGCCTCGCCCAGCCGTTCCGGTTCCTGGCGCACAACGGCGAGATCAACACGATCCGCGCCAACCGCCGCTGGATGCAGGCGCGCACGTCGGTGATGCGTTCGGAGTTGGTCGACCTCTCGGACATCGGCCCCTTGGTCCGGCAGAGCGGCTCGGATTCCGAGAGCCTCGACAACGCCCTGGAAGTACTGCTGATGGGCGGCATGGACCTGCTCACCGCCATGCGCGTGCTGGTGCCGCCGGCCTATAGCGCGCGCGAGGACATCGACGAGGACCTCGCCGCGTTCTACGAGTACTACGCGTTGCACAGCGAGCCGTGGGATGGCCCTGCCGGACTGGTGATGTGCGATGGGCGCTATGCTGCTTGCACGCTCGACCGCAACGGGCTGCGCCCGGCGCGTTGGGCGTTGTCGGACGACAACCACCTCATCGTCGCCTCGGAAGCGGGTCTCTGGGATGTGCCGTCGTCGCGCATCGTGGCCAAGGGCCGCCTCGCCCCGGGCGAGATGATCGCGGTGGATTTTCGCGAGCACCGTCTGTTGCGCAACACCGATATCGATGCGATCAATCGTGCCCGCGCGCCGTTCCGCGACTGGCTGCGCGATGGCGTCACCTATCTCGAATCCGATCTTATCGATCCGAGCCTCGCCGCCGAGCCGCTGCCGGCGGACGAACTGCGCCGGTACCAGAAGCTCTATGGCCTTTCGCGCGAAGAGTGCGAATCGGTGTTGAAGGTGCTGGCCGAGACCGAAGCCGAAGCCACCGGCTCCATGGGCGACGACACGCCGATGGCGGTGCTCTCGCGGCAGATCCGGCCGCTTTTCGACCGCTTCCGCCAGGGCTTCGCCCAAGTCACCAACCCGCCGATCGACCCCTTGCGCGAGCGGCTGGTCATGTCGCTGGTGACGCAGATCGGGCAGGAACGGAACATCTTCGACCTCGGTCCCGAGAACGCGAAACAGATCCTGCTGAACTCGCCGATCCTCTCGCAGCGCAAGTTGCGACAGATCCTCGCCAATCCCGACTACGCCGACACGCCGCGCTTCGACCTCATGTACGGCGCCGACGAGACACTGGAGCAGGCCCTCCTGCGCATCTGTGACGCCGCCGAGGCGGCCGTGCGCGGTGGCGTGAGAATCGTCTTTCTCAGTGATCGTTATCCGCGCCGGGACATGCTGCCGATCCACTCGTTGCTCGCCACGGGCGCGGTGCATGCGCGCCTGGTCGACAAGGGCCTGCGTTGCCAGTGCAACATCATGGTCGAGACGGCCACGCCGCGCGATCCGCACCACTTCGCCTGCCTGATCGGATTCGGCGCCACGGCGATCTATCCGTGGCTGGCGTACCAGAGCCTGTTCGACATGGGACGCAGCGGACATATCCGCAACGGCGAGGGCGCGCCGCGTGAGATCGGCCGCAATTACCGCCGTGGCATCCGCAAGGGCTTGCTTAAGATCTTGTCCAAGATGGGCATCTCGACGGTCGCGGGCTACCGTGGCGCGCAGCTGTTCGAGATCGTCGGCCTCTCGCCGGACGTGGTGTCGATTTGTTTCCCCGGTACGCCATCGCGCATCGGCGGTTCCACCTTCGCCGATCTCGAGCACGAGCAGCGCCTGCTCGCGGCCGAGGCGTGGGATGAGGCGCAGTCGCTGCGTGCGGGCGGATTGTTCAAGTATGTGCACGGTGGCGAGTTCCACATGTACAACCCCGACGTGATCGCCAGCTTGCAGGTGGCGGTGCGCACGGGGGAATGGTCGGACTACGAGAAGTACGCTCACCACGTGGACGCCCGTCCACCCTCGGCGTTGCGCGACCTGCTCGTGCCGCGCGAGGCCACGCCGATCCCGCTCGACGAGGTCGAGCCGGTGGAGGCCATCCTCAAGCGCTTCGACTCCGCGGGCATGTCGCTCGGCGCATTGTCGCCGGAGGCGCACGAGGCGCTCGCCATCGCGATGAACCGCCTGGGCGCGCGAAGCAATTCGGGTGAAGGTGGCGAAGACCCCTCGCGCTACGGCACCGACCGCGCGTCGAAGATCAAGCAGGTGGCGTCGGGCCGTTTCGGCGTGACGCCGGCTTACCTCGTGAATGCGGAAGTGTTGCAGATCAAGATCGCCCAGGGCGCCAAGCCGGGCGAGGGTGGCCAGCTTCCCGGTCACAAGGTGGACGCGACGATCGCGCGGCTGCGTTACGCCAAGCCGGGTATCGGCCTCATTTCGCCACCGCCACACCACGACATCTACTCCATCGAAGACCTCGCCCAGCTGATCCACGACCTGAAGGAAGTGAACCCGCAGGCGCTGGTGTCGGTGAAGCTGGTCTCGCACGCTGGTGTCGGTACGGTCGCCGCCGGCGTGGTGAAGGCGGGTGCGGATCTCATCACGGTCTCCGGCCACGACGGTGGCACCGGTGCCAGTCCACTCACGTCGATCAAGTACGCGGGTACGCCGTGGGAGCTGGGTCTCGCGGAAACTCAGCAGACCCTGCGTCTCAACGACTTGCGCGGTCGCGTCCGCTTGCAGACCGATGGTGGCCTGAAAACCGGCCTCGACGTGATCAAGGCGGCGATGCTGGGCGCGGAGAGCTTCGGTTTCGGTACGGGCCCGATGGTGGCGCTTGGCTGCAAGTACCTGCGCATCTGTCATCTGAACAACTGCGCCACCGGTGTGGCCACCCAGCATCCGGTGCTGCGCCAGAAGCACTTCCTCGGCTTGCCCGACATGGTGATGAACTACTTCCGCTTCATCGCGGAAGACGTGCGTCGTCACCTCGCGCGCCTTGGCGTGCGCTCCCTCGGCGAGTTGATCGGACAGAGTGGTCGACTGGAACAGCGCGACGGTGTCACCGCCGTGCAGGAACGTCTCGATCTCGCGCCGCTGATCACCGAAGACGGGTTGGGCGAGCAGGTCGATTTCGCCTGCACGCTGGCGCGCAACCCGATGCGTGATCCTGCTTCATTGGCCAATCGCATCACCGCGGACACGCGCCTCGCCGTGGCCGACCGTCTCGGTGGCACGTTCCGTTATCCCATCGTCAACACGGATCGTGCGATCGGCGCTCGCCTGTCGGGTGATGTGGCTCGCCGCTGGGGCGATGCCGGCATGTCCGACAAGCCCGTCAACCTGCACCTCGAAGGCGCGGCGGGGCAGAGCCTTGGTGCGTGGAACGCGGGTGGCGTGCATATCGACCTCGTGGGCGAAGCCAACGATGGCGTCGGCAAGGGCATGGCCGGTGGCCGCCTGGTGATCCGTCCGCCTGCGGATTCGCCGTTCGCCAGTCAGGACGCCTCGATCATCGGCAATACCTGTCTGTACGGCGCGACGGGTGGCGAGTTGTTCGCCGCGGGTCAGGCTGGCGAGCGCTTCGCCGTGCGTAACTCCGGCGCGCTGGCCGTCGTGGAAGGCGCTGGCGATCATTGCTGCGAATACATGACCGGCGGCGTGGTGGCCGTGCTTGGCCACACCGGGCTCAACTTCGGCGCAGGCATGACCGGCGGTTTCGCCTATGTGCTCGATCTCGAACGCAGCTTCGTCGATTGCTACAACCACGAGCTCGTCGACATCGTGCGTATCTCGCACGAAGGCATGGAACATTACATGCAGCACCTGCGCCAACTCATCGCCCGTCATGCCGAACTCACCGGCAGCGCCTGGGGCCATCGCGTGCTCGGCGATTTCCGCGGCCTGCTGCAGCGTTTCTGGCTGGTGAAGCCCAAGGCGGCGAGCCTCGACGCGCTGGCCGAAGAACTGCGGAGTGCCGCATGAGCGCGAAGGACTTCCGCTTCCTCGACATTCCCCGGCAGACGCCGCGCACGGTGCCGGTCGCCGTGCGCGTGCTCGGCTACGGCGAGATCTCCGGTGACTTCGCACCGACGGAAGCCGCCTCGCAATCGGAACGCTGCATCGATTGCGGCAACCCGTATTGCGAACACGCCTGCCCGGTGCACAACTACATCCCGAACTGGCTGAAGCTGGTGCAGGACGGCCGTCTTTTCGAAGCGGCCACGTTGATGCATGAGACCAACCCGCTGCCGGAGATCTGCGGCCGCGTGTGCCCGCAAGATCGTCTGTGCGAAGGTGCGTGCACCTTGGAGCAGGGCGATTTCGGTGCCGTGACGATCGGCAGCGTCGAGCGCTGGGCTACCGACGAAGCCATCCGCCAAGGTTGGCGTCCCGATCTTTCCCGGGTGCGTGAAACCGGTGCACGCGTCGCCGTGATCGGTGCCGGCCCCGCTGGGCTCGCCTGCGCGGATCGCCTGCGCCTGGCCGGCATCGGTGCCGATGTCTTCGATCGTCAGCACGAGATCGGTGGCCTGCTCACCTTCGGCATTCCTCCGTTCAAGCTCGACAAGTCGGTGGTGCGCACACGACGCATGGTGCTCGAAGGCATGGGCGTGCGCTTCCATCTCGGCGTCGAGATCGGCCGCGATATCGAGTTCGATGAATTGCTCGCGGACTACGATGCCGTGTTCGTCGGTACCGGTGCCTATACGTTCGTGGACGGCGAACTCGACGGTCGTGACCTGCGTGGCGTGCACGATGCGCTTCCCTTCCTCATCGCCAACACGGAACGCCTGCTGCACGACGAGATGCCGTCGCCGGAATACGACCTTGCCGGCAAGCACGTGGTGGTGTTGGGCGGTGGCGATACCGGCATGGACTGCAACCGAACGGCGATCCGTCTCGGTGCGGCGTCGGTCACCTGCGTCTATCGCCGCGACGAGCCGAGCATGCCGGGATCGCGCCGGGAAGTCGGCTACAGCCGCGAGGAAGGCGTGCGCTTCCTGTTCCAGCGTCAGCCCATCGCGCTGGTGGGTGAGCAAGGCAAGGTAAGCGCCGTGCGCGTGGTGGAGACCCAGCTCGTCGACGATGGCGATGGACGTCCGCGTCCGCGCAACGTCGAAGGCAGCGAGACCAACCTGCGCGCCGACGTGGTGATCCAGGCCTTCGGTTTCCAACCGAGCCCGCCCGACTGGTGCGACGCCTTCGGCATCGAGCGCGACCGCAGCGGCCGCATCGTCGCCGGCGGCGAAGGCCGCCTTCCCCTGCAAACGAGCAATCCGCGCGTCTTCGCCGGCGGCGACAACGTCCGCGGCGCCGACCTCGTCGTCCGCGCCGTCTACGACGGCCGCGAAGCCGCCGCCTCGATCGTCCGCCTGCTGGCTGCGAAGAAGACAGAAGCCAAGGCACTCCGAGACCCGGTGGGAGCCGACCTTGTCGGCGATCCCGCGGCAGCGGGCCAGGTCTAGGCAAAACCCATCGCCGGCATAGCCGGCTCCCACAGGGGGGGGCTGGCCCTACCCCTCGATCCGCCAAGGCCGAGGTCGCCGAGACCCGGTGGGGATCGCCGAGACCTGGTGGGAGGTCGCCGAGACCTGGTGGGAGGTCGCCGAGACTTGGTGGGAGCCGACTTGTCGGCGATCCCGCGGCAGCGGGCCAGGTTGAGGCAAGCACCCATCGCCGACAGGGTCGGCTCCCACCACAGCGGCTCCCACCAGGGCGGCTCCCACCACGGGCGGCGATTTCCGAACGGCGTCGCGGAAGCGCACAATAAGCCGATGCTCCCCCGAGCCAATTCCCCATGTGCCTGATCGCCTTCGCCTGGCGCGCCCATCCGCGCTGGCGCCTTGTCCTCGTCGGCAACCGCGACGAATTCCATGCCCGTCCCACCGCGCCGCTCGCCCCCTGGGATGAAGCGCCGCAAGTCCTCGCGGGACGCGACCTCGAGGCGGGCGGTACATGGGCCGGGGTGGGAGCGCAGGGACGGGCCAGCGTGATCACCAACGTGCGCGATATGTCCGCGGACCACAGCGGTCTCTCCCGTGGGCTACTGGTCGCCGATTACCTCGGCTCGACCCTCCCGGCACGTGCGCACGCGATCGAGTTGATGGCCAGCGCCAAGGACTATCGCCCGTTCAACCTGCTCACGTTCGACCGTGACGACGCGTACTACCTCGGTAACCACCCGAGCGCACGTGCACAACCCGTCGAGCCAGGCGTCCACGGATTGAGCAACGCGGACTTCAACGCTCCGTGGCCAAAGACGCGGGCCCTGGTGCATCGCCTGGACGAGTGGCTCCGGGAGGGCAAGGAAGACGACCTCGACGCCCTGTTCGCCATGGTCTCCGACCAGGGGCGCTGGCCGGACGATCTGCTGCCCGACACGGGCATCGGTATCGAACGAGAGCGTTTCCTTTCGAGCGCTTTCATCGTCGGCGAGAACTACGGCACCCGGGCCAGTACCGTCATTCTGGTCGATCATGAAGACCGCACCCTGATCGCGGAACGGCGCTTCGGCCCCGATGGTGTACCGGGAGGCGAGACCCGCTTGTCGGTCGCGTAAGCGCTCCGCCTCACCGTTCTTGGCTTTCAGGCGAGAGTCTTTTGCCTTCCGGGCGATTGAATCCCCCGGCGCATGCCCCGACGATGAACGGGTACGCCAAGCCGCGTCCTTTCATCAATCTCCCGGAGTCACCATGAATATCGACCTCAGCAAGCGCAGCGCCATCGTCAGTGGTTCCACAGCCGGTATCGGCCTCGCCATCGCTACCGGCCTCGCCGCTGCCGGCGCGTCCGTCGTCGTCACCGGTCGCACGCAAGCGCGTGTCGACGAAGCCATCGCCTCGGTGAAGAAGGCCGTTCCCGGTGCGAAGGTGAGCGGCGTCGCCGCCGATCTCGGCACGGCCGAAGGTGCGGCCGCGCTCATCAAGGCAGTGCCGAACACCGACATCCTCGTGAACAACCTGGGTATCTTCGAGCCGAAGGATTTCTTCGACATCGACGACGCCGAATGGACGCGCTTCTTCGAGGTGAACGTGACTTCGGGTGTACGCCTGTCACGCCACTACGCCAAGGGCATGGCCGAGCGTGGCTGGGGCCGCGTGCAGTTCATCTCCAGCGAATCGGGCATCCAGGTTCCCGCCGAGATGGTCCATTACGGCGTGACCAAGACCGCCCAGCTCGGCGTATCGCGCGGCCTGGCGGAAGTGCTCTCCGGCACCGGCGTGACGGTGAACGCGATCCTTCCGGGACCGACCTTGTCCGAAGGCGTGAGTGAATTCTTCGGCAAGATCGCGCAAAGCCAGGGCAAGAGCCTCGACGAGATCGAACGCGACTTCATCCAGACCCACCGCCCGACGTCGCTCATCAAGCGCTTGCTGAGCGTCGAGGAAGTCGCGAACGTCTCGGTCTACCTCGCTTCCGAACAAGCCTCCGGCACCACCGGCGCCTCGATCCGCGTCGACGGCGGCGTCACCCGCTCCATCATCTGATCGAGCGCTCCGGGATGGGAGCCGCTTCGTGTGTGGGAGCCCCTTGTCGCGGAGCCGCTTGTTGTGGGAGCTGCTTGTTGTGGGAGCCGCTTCAGCGGCGATCCCGCGGCAGCGGGCCAGAGGCCGGCAAGCACCCATCGCCGCTGAAGCGGCTCCCACACAAGCTGTCCCCACACACTACTCAATCACCCAGCTGACAAATGATCCGCGCAAACGCCCCATCGTCCCGCTGAAATTCAGGCCGCGGCGCATGGAACCGTTGCTCACTCAATGCCACCGAGGCCACCCGGTCCATCCGAAAGAACTTCCATCCGGCGGAGGCGCCCGACGCGCTTCCGCCGGCAACCTGGTAAGCACTCAATAATCGGTCACCCGCATGGTCGTCGCCATACACATGCGGTTGCACCAGTCGCGTTGCGCCGCCGTACTCCACGAGCAACAAACGCATTGACGCGATGGCCTCGCAAATCGTCGCCTCGAAGCGCTTCACGACACGTCGCCGTCCACGTAGAACCAGCGTCCATCCTCGCGCACGAACCGGCTGGTTTCGTGCATGCGCTCCGCGCTGCCACCACCCATCCGCAATCGCGCGACGAATTCGACGACGGCGGTATCCGGCGTCGGGTTCTCGTGACGTTTGACGGTCAAGCCAAGCCATGTCGGCTTCGGTGCCTGCGCAGCGAGCCCAAGCGACGCCGGCCGCGTACTGTCGTGCCACGTATCGAGCAGGTACGTTTCCAGGCCGAGCACATAGGCGCTGTAGCGCGACCGCATGAGTGCTTCGGCTGTTGGCGCGGGTTCGCCGGCGTGCCATCGGCCGCAGCAGGTGGCGTATTCGACGCCTCCACAGGGACATGGGTCCATCGCTAGTTCTGCCTCTGGGTTCGTGAATGACGTCGGTAAGTGTAAGTGACCGTCGGCGAAGGACACATGGACGCGTCGCAGGCCACGTCAAACGTAGGATTGACAACATTAAATCGGCGACCTAGATTCGCTCAACCACGGTGCAAGGCCGGGGCGAGGGGGCGGGGTGCGGTGAAGGCGATCCATCCAGTATTGATGGCCGTACTTTCTTTCGTTGCAGTCGAGCATTCGGCTGCGAGCGATCGTGTGGGCGACGCCAAACTCGAACAGCAGCGAAAATTACTCGTGGGTGCGGAAAGAGTGGATTTGGCCCGAAGCGCCGCCATCCGCATATGTGGTCTGATTGCTGACACGGAGGACCGCAGCCTTGTCTCACCAACACTTGTCTCCGATCTCGTGACGGCAACGAATTCGGATGACGAAGGTGTGTCCTACTTCGCTGTTCGTAGTCTCGCACTCATTGGACCGAGCGCATCCAGTGCGTTGCCAGCCCTGAACCGACTCCTGGAAAGGAAACGCCATCCACCTGCGGGAACGCTGATTCTGGGTATCAGTGCGGTTCCCCAGGTCGAGAATGCCATCAAGGTGATCCAAGGAATGCCTGTCAAGGTAATGCCGGCCGTGTCAGAGCGGTGCGATGCCCGCGATGGTTGAGAAGTGCTCGAAGGAAGGTCTCATCCTTGCCCTGGCGGATCGTGGTTGTACATGATGTCGCCGGCCTGTTTGAAGCACGGGGTCGTGCGTTTCCAACGGTGGAAATTCAATGACACTTTATTTTCTGATCGTCGTCGCCCTCGGGATACTGACGCGCATGGTGTCCATGGCCTTCACGGCGGGGATGGAAAAAGCGGTGCCGGAGATGGGTGCCGGAGGTGTCCGCGGTGCGGCGCACGAACGCTATACCAACCGCGCGCTCCTCGGCGTGCATCGTGTTCCCACAACGGGCCTGCGTATCCTGCGCGGCGTGCTTCGGGTTCTGACGGTTCTGATGTTCCTTGGGTATTGCGGCGCCGTCTATATCGCCTTTTCAGATGGATCTATGCCGAGACAGTGCGATCTATGCCAGTTCGATCCCCGAGATAAATCCTTCCAGTTCTGGGCAGCCTATTCGCTCGCGATAAGTCTGCTCCTGACGATGCACCTGGCGAGCATGATGGTGCTTGTCAGTGACCCCCGTATGGTCGAAGCCACCGGATGGGTCGATTATCGACGAATGAAAATGGCGCTCCGCATGATTTTTCAGGATCGCCCCGCACCTGCGGGTTCCTTCGGCAGGACACTTCGCACCGCGTGCCGTTGCTTCGCTGTCTTCGCCATCGTCGACGTGCTCTTCCTGATGGCGTGCGAACTGTGAAGAGACAACGCATCTACCAACCGTTGGGTGATCGATATGCGTAGCACTGGGCTCTGTTTTTGCGTGTCGCTGATAGTAGCCGTCATGCCTGCAGTAGCCGTGGCAAGCGGGCCGGCACTGAAAATGCTCCAGGATGATGGTGTGGTCTACGTGCTATTGAGCAACCACGGCGACAAGCCCATCAAGGTGAGAACCGACTTCCTCCTAGACTCGTTAATCGGAAGTTTGAGGTTCAATGTGCGTAGAGGTGCGACTGATCTGCCGCTGTCCGCGCACATCAATCCCAATCTTCCCACCGAGGAGACGTATATTCGACTACCTAAGGGATTCGTTCACGGTCAGGTTTTCGGCAAGTGGTTCATCGCGTCCATGTACGGGATGGGCGTCGGCTGCTACGACGTTTCGGTGACATACCACGATAGGATGGCAAGTGACTTCGCTGCGTTCGGCGATGAGGTGACATCTAACTCGGTGCGTCTTTGCATCGATGCCGAGAATTCAGGTGTGCCTCTCTCAGTCAAGGAGGCTAAGGCCTTGGCAGAGAGAAGTGTCTCCAGGCGTGCAGAAGCAGCTGGCGATGCATCGGTTACAGCGCTCGGAGAAGTCGATCACTTCTTTCGGTTTGGCGTACGGTCTCAGAGTCGCACGGAAATTTTCGTCGACGGGCGGACTGCGGAAACGTGGGTGTCGAATGGGAAGGAATGTGTACGCGTCGAGAGGGGAGGTCTGGCATCAGTGTATTCCGCCCATGGTTTGCCGCCCTCTGCCTGTCAAGCCGAAGGCGGCAAGTAGCCATGATTGCGCGCAGTGGTGACGAGTTCCGCACACTTGCGCTGGAACCACATTAACTGGGTTGCTTATGCCAACAACAATTCCGATCAAGAACCTCGACCTGATGGGCGCGTAGGCATGCAGTCCGGGATGCGAGCCGTGAAAAAGATTCTCCTGCTTGGACTCATTGTGTTCTGCCACGCCTGTCAAGACTCTGCACCAAATGGAATAGTTGACGACTGAGATCTCGTTGCACATCTAACCCTGCATCCTGCAGGAAGCACGAAAACGTTCACAGGTCTCGCAACCGCTGTACCGTCGCACGTCATCGCGTCGTCTTGGTGGAGGATGAGAGGACTTATAAGCAAGTCGCCCCGAACGCGAGAAACATATAGAGGATTCAGCGTGGTCGAGGTTCCTGGGTTCGGCGCAAGCGTCGTGCTGTTGCCAACCTCATACTCTGAAGCTTATCCGTGGGTGGTCATTTGCGATGGACCAGGTATGTCAGAACCGGTTGGTGACTGCGCAATCAAGGGGAACTCGGGTACGTGGGTGGCCGAAGTTCCTATCAAGACGGTTGATATGGGTATCTTTCCCGTGATCGTCCAAGCTATCCAAGATACGTTGCCTCCGAAATCCACGGCGAACACCCCTTGAAGAACTAGTCACATGTGTCTCTCGATCTCGGGTTCTTGGCCTTCTAAATAACCTCTCCAGAGACGATCAACCCCGACAAGTCATACCCCATCGCCACGGCTCGCGTCTTCAACGCATCGAACGTCTTTCGATCCAGCGACGGCTGCCGCGACAGTATCCAGAGGTACTTCCGCCCTGGTTGCCCGACCATGGCCCATCGGTAGTCATCGTCCAGCGCCACGACCCAATAGTCCGCCCAAACTAGTGGTAACCACGACAGCCATTTTGGCGCGAAGCGCACTTCCAACTTCCCCTGGGCGAAGGGTTCCGGGCGACGAGCCACGCCGTCGCTGGCGATGGTCGCGCCTTCGGCGGTGACGCATTCGTTGTGCACTGCAACGGTACCGTCGGGCTGGGGCACATAGCGCGCGGTGACGAGCCCTGTGCACTTGCGCTGGAAATACATCGGCAGGCGGGCGATCTCGTGCCACGTGCCGGCGTAGCGCGCCAGGTCGAGGTGGGCGACGGCGGTCACCGGGGTGGTCGCGACGACGGTGGGCGTGGCCATGGAGCCGATGAGGGCGATGAATGCGGAGCGCATGGCTGGATTCCTTCAGGGCGACCCCCTACGATGCCCATGGGGAGTGAACGTCGTTTGAACCGCGCTGCACCGGGGCATGCCATCGCATGGACAGGAATCCACCTCTCGTCCGCAGACCGCTGCTGAGGCGGTTGCGGGAGCGTTTTGTCTCCCGGGTGGCGGTCCGCTTCGATCGCGATGCGGGAGCTATCGTCACGTGTCCTGGGCGGTTGCGGATGCGTGAGGTGTCGATCGATCGCATCGTGCGCGTGGAAGCGGGTAATCGTGACGATGCCGCGTACGACACGGTATTCCTGTTCTTCCATGTCGAAGGGGAAGAAACGCTTGCCGTGTCGGAAATGGAGAAGGGCTTCGCGACGTTGGTCGATGACCTGCGGCTTTATTTTCCGGGGATCGAGTATTGGCAGCGTGCCGTGCCGCCGGTGGCGTTTCAGTTGACGTCGGTGGATCTTTGGATGCGGGCGTCGTTGGATACGCCGGGTGGGGAGGGTGACGTGGTGGATAGTGCCGCGTGAGGTGGTTTGGGCGTCGATGATTTTAGGCGGGAAGAGCATCGCCGACAGGGTCGGCTCCCACCAGTCCGCCGAAACCTGATCGTTAGCCGCAATCTGCTTGGTGGGAGCCGACCCTGTCGGCGATAGCAGGTCGACAGGAGCGTCAGATTTCGCCAATCATGACGATCAACGCCGTGGCGCCGTGGGGTAATTCGAGATGGTGGGGCCCGATGACCGAATCGCCCTCACGGCAGGTCTGCCCATCGACACGCGCTTCGCCGCGGGCCACGTAGAGAAGCACGGCGCCTTCCGCAACCGTCGCGGCAACTGGCCCACGTATGACATCGACACGTCCGTGCCGCACACCACGCCGCACCATGAGATTGAAGTCGCGCGTCGCTCCACCGGATAACGTCACGTCGACGCGAGCCTCGCCAGGAAAGTCGAATGGAGCGAGCGGTGTCGTCAGTGCATGCTCACGTTCCCCATCCAGCGTCATCGTGAACCCATCGCCCTCCAGCAGCACGATGGTGCGGTCGATGCCCGGAAACGTGGAGAAGGGCGAAGCCGTATCCACGTCCGCGATGCTGACGCGCCAGAGGAAATCGTCCATCGAAGCGCCAACTGGCTCAACGGCGATCTCGCGTGTGACCCCGAGGCCGTTCTTCCACGGCACGGCCTTCAGGTCGTCGAAACGAAGGATGCTCATGCGACGCGCTCGATCTCGCGGGCGAAGGGTGGCAGCGCGCGAAGCATGCCCGTGCCGTAGCGCTTCGTGATGACGCGGCGGTCCAGCAGCACGATGCGGCCCGTGTCGGTTTCGGTACGGATGAGCCGGCCGCAATACTGTGTGAGCAGGCGCGTGGCATCCGGCACGCTCACTTCGATGAAGGGATTGCGTCCACGCGATTCCAGCCATTCCGCATACGTGGCGCCGACGGGGTCCGTCGGCACGGCGAATGGCAGTTGCGTGACGACGACGGTCTCGCAGAGCTTGCCCGGCAGGTCGAGGCCTTCTCCGAACGAAGCGAGCCCGAACAGGGTGCTCCCCTTGCCGGCCTCGATGTCTTCGCAATGTTCCGCGATGAGTTGCGACTTCGACAACGAACCCTGCGCGCGCACCTTGCGCACGAACTCGATCGGCAGGATCTGCAAGACCCGATCGAGCTTCGCCCGCGACGTGAACAGCACGAGGTTCCCCGCGTTCCAGTCGAGGTGCTTGGCCAGCCACTCGGACACTTCGCGTGCATGGCCTTCACGATCTTCCGGCAAGGACTTCAGCGCGGGCACTTCGAGCCGGGCTTGTCTTTCGAGATCGAATGGCGAAGGCAGGCTGAGCGTGAGGGCTTCATTGGGCAGGCCCACCGAATCCGCGAAGCCACGGAAGTTGCCTCCGGCGCTCAGCGTGGCGGAGGTCATCACCACCGCGGACGCATTGTCCCAGAGCACGCTGCGCAACAGCCCACCCGCCGAGACGGCGGAGGCATGGCAGACCAGTTGCTGTTCCGGTGTCATGCTGACCCAGCGGGCCAGCGGCGGGCTGTTCTCGCGGTCGTCGGTGGACCAGGCGTACCAGGTGCGCACCTGACGATCGAGGCGTTCCAACGCCACGCCGAGTTCCCGCGACAAGGCTTCCTGCGTCGGGCCGCCCGCTTCCATTTCCACGACCGTGCGGCGCACGGTGCGCAACCAGCGTTGGATGTCCTTGGTGATGAGGTGCAGGTGCTCGGCGTGCATCTTCCAGTTTTCCGGAAGTTGGCCGAGCGACGCGCGGAACACCGGCTCGGTCTCGCTCGACGAGGGTGTCCACGACAGGCGGATCTCGCGCTCGATCTCTTCCAGCGCGTTGGACATCGCCAGCAGCTTCTCGTCGCCCGCTTCCAGGGTGAGGTTGCCGATGCTTTCCTTGTCGGTGAGCGAATAGGCGCCATGGATCTGGTTTTGCAGCCGGCCGATCCGGCGCACCGCGGTGGCGAGATGCACGTCGGCGGCGCCACGGTCGATCGCCTTGCCGGGCACGTGGTGCGCTTCGTCGAAGATGTACAGCGTGTCTTCCGGCTTGGGCAGGATCACGCCGCCGAAGGTGTCTTCGTCACGTGGCATGGTGAGGTCGGCCAGCACGAGGTCCTGGTTCGCCACCACGATGTCGGCTTCGCCGATGGCACGGCGGGCGAGGAAGAACGGACAGACGGCGAAGGAGCCACACTTGCGGCCCGTGCAACCGCCGGCGCTGGTGGTGACCATGCCGCGGACGAGGTCGGAGAGCGGCTCGGGACTGGTGTCGATGTCACCGTTCCACTCGCGCGATTCGAATACCTTGGCGAGTTTCTCGACGGCCTTGGTATCGCGCTCGGCGGGCGGGCGCGACCACAAGGCGAGGTCGGCGTCGAACTCGAAGCCTCCCTGTGCCGAGGGCTCCGCGCCCGCTGCGCGAAGGTTGCGCGGGCAGAGATAGCGGCCACGGCCCTTGGCCAGCGCCACCTTGGCTTCCACGCCACACAAGGTGAGGTATTGCGGGATGTCGCGCTGGACGAGCTGTTCCTGCAACGCCACCGTGGCCGTGGCGATCACCAGCTTCTTCTTCTGCGCACGGGCCACTTCGAGCCCGGCGATCAGATAGGCCATGGACTTGCCCGTGCCGGTCGGTGCCTCGATCACGGCGGCACCCGCCGGTTCGGCCAAGGCCTTGGCCACCTCGGCGATCATCTTCAGCTGCGAGGTACGCCCACGGAACCCCGCAAGGCCGTCCTTCAGCCGCGCATAGGCGGCGCGGATCGCGGCTTTGGTGTCGTCGGTGAGCATCGGGCAGGCATGGGAACGTGCGGGGCAACCTTGCAAGGTTACCCTATCGTCGTCTCAGCCCACGAGGCTCAGGCGTGGCGGTTCATTCCGGTGGACGGCGTGGGGAGGCCGGGAACGAGTCCGGCCACCACGAAGGTGTGTTCTTCCCACGTTCCGTCGGCCTGCTGCACATGGATCTCGACGGGACGGCCGAGGCTATCGGACAGGCCCGGGGCCAGGGCTTCCGCGGCGGCGATCGCCGCGGCCTGCGACGCATACCGGCCCAGGGGAAGCGAGGCACGGCGCACGATCCACGGTCCCTGTGTCGATTCGCTGTATGGAATGAACAGTTGGGCGGAACTGGAAGCCATGGGACCCTCTCGATGGTGGGTGTGCCAGACGGACGAGGCCGCCGCTGCGGCCTCGCGATCCACGCTACGCCGAATCGGCTAAAAAACCCGTTAACCCTTGGCGGGCAAGGGCTGCCGGGATATTTCCGCGCGCCGGAAGCAGTCGGGGGCATGGCTGTTGATGAGGCCGGTGGCCTCCATCCAGGCGAAGACGATGGTGGGTCCGACGAAGGTGAAGCCGCGGCTCCGCAAGGCCTTCGACACCTGCCCGGACAGGGGGCTGTTCGGTGGCACCGGGCCCTCCCAGGCGATGGGCTCGCCGTCGACGAAACCCCAGGCGAAGCGCGCGAAATCCTCGCCGGCGTCGCGCATCGCCAGATAGGCCCGGGCGTTGCGAATCGTCGCGTCGATCTTGCTGCGCGAGCGGATGATGGCGGCGTCGGCCAGGAGGCGTTCGACGTCGCGCGGCCCATAGGCGGCGACACGCTCCGGATCGAAACCATCGAAGGCCTGCCGGAAGCCTTCGCGGCGGGCGAGGATCGTTCGCCACGAGAGCCCCGCCTGGAAGCCGTCGAGGATCAGCTTCTCCCAGAGCTTGCGGCTGTCACGCTCGGGTACGCCCCATTCGCGGTCGTGGTACCCGCGCATGAGGTCGTCGGCGTCGCCCCAGGGACAGCGTACGAGGGGATCGACCATCGATTACCCGCCGAAACCGAGGTAGTCGAGTTTGCCGACGCCGACACCGTTGTGGCGGAGGATGTCGTACGCGGTGGTCACGTGAAAGAAGAAATTGGGGATGGCGAAGGTCAGCAGGTACGACGCGCCGGTGAAGCTGTGTTCGGTGTCCTTGAACTTGCGCGAGATCGCGCGCGTGGCGCCGGCCTCGAGCGCTGCCCGGTCCACCGATTGAATCCAGGCCACCGTGGCGTCGATGCGCTTGCGCAGGTCGGCGATGGTGGTCTCGTTGTCTTCGAACGACGGCGGCTGCACGTCGCCAAGGCGCGCGATGGCGAATTTCGCCGTGTCGCTGGCGCGCTGGACCTGCCCAGCGAGATTCAGCATGTCCGGGGCGAGCCGTGCTTCCACCAGGGAATCGCCGCCGTGTGCCTCTGCCTTGGCGAGGAGATCGGAAAGGACGCGGAAGCCGCGGACGAAGACGGGAGCGGAGGCGTCGTAGGTGGAGATGCTCATGCGGTGGTATCTCTTGAGGTGGGCGACCCCGATCGACGTGGGGATGCCACAGGACTTCGACAAGCCCGACTCCCTGGTGGGAGCCGACTTTGTCGGCGATCCCGCGGCAGCGGGCCAGGGTACGGCAGGTACCTATCGCCGACAGGGTCGGCTCCCACCAGGCCTTGCACCCTTGCACCAAGCCTCGCACCCGGCCTCGTTCGGGTCTACCATCGGCCGCCTTACCCACCGATCCCGCGGGTCCCCATGCCGCCACTCGATGCCACCACGTCCGCGCCCGACGTCATCGTCGCGATACGCGGCCTCTCCAAGACCTACAAGACCGGCTTCCAGGCGCTCAAGCGCGTGGACCTGGAAATCCACCGGGGCGAGATCTTCGCCCTGCTCGGCCCGAACGGCGCAGGTAAGACGACGCTCATCAGCATCGTCTGCGGCATCGTCAATGCCAGCGAAGGCAGCGTGAGCGTCGACGGTCACGATATCGCCCGCGACTACCGTGCGTCGCGCGGGCTGATCGGCCTCGTGCCACAGGAACTGTCCACCGACGCCTTCGAGACGGTATGGGCGACGGTGAAATTCAGCCGTGGACTCTTCGGCAAGCCCGCGAATCCGGACTACCTGGAAAAGATCCTGCGTGAGCTTTCGCTGTGGGAAAAGCGCGACTCGAAGATCATGACCTTGTCCGGCGGCATGAAGCGCCGCGTGCTGATCGCCAAGGCGCTGGCGCACGAGCCGCGCGTGCTCTTCCTCGACGAACCCACGGCGGGCGTCGATGTGGAACTACGTCACGACATGTGGCAGATGGTCCATCGCCTGCGTGAATCGGGCGTCACCATCATCCTCACCACGCACTACATCGAGGAAGCGGAAGAGATGGCCGATCGTATCGGCGTCATCAACCGTGGCGAACTGGTGTTGGTGGAAGAGAAGCACACATTGATGCGCAAGCTGGGCAAGAAGCAGCTGTCGCTGCAATTGCAGACACCGTTGCAGGGCGTACCGGAAGGCCTGGCGAACTGGCCGCTGGAGTTGTCGGCCGATGGCAGCTGCCTCATCTACACCTTCGATACCCAGGGTAGCGACACCGGCATCGCGGAACTGCTGCGCAAGCTCGGCGAACTCGGCATCGACTTCAAGGACCTGCATTCGAGCGAGAGTTCGCTCGAGGACATCTTCGTCAGCCTGGTGAGGGCACGCGCATGAACGTCTACGCGATCCGCGCCATTTATCGCTTCGAGATGGCCCGCACCTTCCGTACGCTGATGCAGAGCATCGCCTCGCCAGTGCTTTCCACGTCGCTCTACTTCGTCGTCTTCGGCGCCGCCATCGGTTCGCGCATGGGCGATGTAGGCGGGGTGAGCTATGGTGCCTTCATCATTCCCGGCCTGATCATGCTGTCGTTGCTCAACGAGAGCATTTCCAACGCCGCCTTCGGCATCTACATGCCGAAGTGGGCAGGCACCATCTACGAACTGCTTTCGGCACCCGTGTCTTACGTGGAAGTGGTGCTCGGCTACGTCGGCGCGGCAGCGACCAAGTCGGTCATCCTCGGTCTGCTCATCCTCGTGACCGCACGCCTGTTCGTGGACTACGAGATCCTGCATCCGTTCTGGATGATCGCCTTCCTGCTGCTCACCGCCGTCACCTTCAGCCTGTTCGGCTTCATCATCGGACTGTGGGCCGACGACTTTCAGAAGCTGCAAGTGGTGCCGCTGATGGTGATCACGCCGCTGACCTTCCTCGGTGGCAGCTTCTACTCGATCTCGATGCTGCCGCCGGTCTGGCAGAAGATCACGCTGTTCAACCCGGTCGTGTACCTGGTCAACGGCTTCCGCTGGAGCTTCTACGGCAAGGCGGACGTGAACGTGGTGGTCAGCGCGGGCATGACGGTCGGCTTCCTGCTGATCTGTCTCGCCGTGGTGTGGTGGATTTTCCGCACGGGTTGGAAATTGAAGTCGTAAGTGAGAAGGAAGCCGCCGGGTCCCCGTGAAGACGGGAGCACGGCGGCTTTCGCGGACTCAGGCCTTGCCGAGGAAATCCGCCTTGCCCAGCACCACGCCCACGCCACGCAGGATCGCGTAGGCCGTGGTGGTGTGGAAATACACGTTCGGCAGCACGAAGTTCAGCAGGTAGTCCTGTCCGCGCGTGCGCATCTCGCCGCTGCGCATCTTCAGCACGATCTCGCGCTCCTCGCTGCCTTCGAACTGCGCGGGCTTGAACGACTCCAGCATGCCGATCACCTTGGCGATGCGAGCTTGCAGGTCGTCGAAGGTCGCCTCGTTGTCTTCCATCTTCGGCGGCTCTTCGCCGGCCAGGCGGTATACGGCACCTTTCGCCATATCGGTCGCGATCTGCACCTGGCGGATGAGCGGGAACATGTCCGGCGTAATACGCGTGTTGAGCAGCACCTCGGGCGCGATGTTGCGGTCGGCCGCGTGCGCAGCGCCCTTGGCGAGGACGCCGGAGAGGTTGGTCAGGGCGCGGACCAATACGGGCACGCAGGTCTGGTACATCGTGATGGACATGGGTTCGTAAACTCTTGTGGTGGAGGTCGGCCAGTCGGCCGCGGCGACGTATTGTGCGGGGTCGTTGGCGGCGCGTCGACGGCGGCGGGTTAGGATGGGCACATGAGCTCACCGGACGCGCATCCCTCCCGTACCGACGCCGCCTTGCGGGTGATTCGCCTGCGCCGGGCGCAGCGGGCGCTGGACGGATTGTTCCGTTCGTTGCCGCTCGGCCGCCGGGTCCGTACCGGGATATTCATGGCGTTCAAGACCGTGCTTTCGGCCCTGGTCGCCTATGCGATCGGACACGCGCTGCACACCGAACAGGCGTTCTGGGCCGCGATCAGCGCCGTGGCGGTGACCCAGCCCCACTTCGGCGACACCCGTGGCGCAGGCCGCGACCGCTGCCTGGGAACGATCTTCGGTGGCATCGCCGGCCTGCTGGGCCTGTCGGTCGGGGGTAGCGGCGACATGCTCTCGTTCGGACTGGCGCTGGGGCTGGTCACGCTGGCCTGCTGGACGGCGAACGCGGGCCCGGCCGCCCGTATCGGCGGCATCACCACCGCAATCGTGCTGCTGGTTCCCAGCCAGGGGCCACGCTGGGAGGTTCCCTTGTACCGTTTGGGCGAGGTCATCCTCGGCACGCTCTGCGCGCTCGCCATCGGCTGGATGGTGTCGCGTCTCGAAGAACGGGCGGAACGCAAACAGGAAACGGAGGCACCATGATCCCCCGAACGCGCCACCGCGAGCGACACAAGCTCGACCGGATCGGCTGGCTGCGCGCCGCCGTGCTCGGTGCCAACGACGGTATCCTCTCCACGGCGAGCCTGCTGGTGGGCGTGGCGTCGGCGGGACGGGCAGGGCCGGGCGACATCATGATCGCCGGCGTGGCCGGACTGGTCGCCGGGGCCATGTCGATGGCGGCAGGCGAATACGTGTCGGTCCGTTCGCAGGCGGATAGCGAGAAGGCCGAGTTGGCACTGGAATCGCGCGAGTTGCGCGAGGACCCGCGTGGCGAGCACAAGGAACTGACCGAGATCTACGTTCGCCGCGGCCTCGACCGGGAACTGGCCGATCGCGTGGCGGAGCAGTTGATGGCGCACGACGCGCTCGAGGCGCATGCGCGGGACGAGCTGGGGCTGTCGGTGACCATGGCGGCACGGCCGTTGCAGGCCGCCGCCGCGTCGGCGTTGAGTTTCGCCAGCGGCGCTCTCCTGCCGATCGTCGCCGCGGCATTGTCGGCGCGTGACGCGGTCACCATGGTGACGGTGGCCGTGTCCCTCGTGGCCCTGGCGATCCTCGGTGCGGTATCCGCCTGGACCGGGGGCGCGAGCATCGGCCGCGGCGTCACCCGCATCGTGTTCTGGGGTGCGGCGGCGATGGCGCTGACGGCGGTGGTGGGGCGTCTCTTCGGCGTGGCGGCTTAAGCGGTTACCGGGGTTTTCAACCCACCACGCAGCGATTGCGACCGCCGTTCTTGGCCGTGTACAGCGCAAGGTCCGCGCGGTCGAATACCGACTGTGGCGTGTCGCCCGGCCGGAACTGGGTCAACCCGATCGACGCGGTCACGCGAACGGGCTGACGGCTCGCATGGAAGGCGAGGTGCTGGATCTTGCCTCGCAGACGCTCGCACACCTGTAGCGATTCCGCTTCGTCGGCGCCATCGAAAACCACGATGAATTCCTCACCGCCATAACGGGCGACGAAGTCGCAGGGGCGTATGTGCTTCAGCAGCGCCTGGCCGATGATGCGCAGCACCGCGTCGCCCGCGGTGTGGCCGTAGGTATCGTTGATGCTCTTGAAGTGGTCGATGTCGATGGCCGCGATGCTCAGCGGCCGCATGGTGGCCTGCCAGCTTTCGTAGGCCGCCTCGATCCGCTTCTCGTAGGCGAGGCGGTTCGGCATCCCGATCATGGTGTCGGTCTGCGCGAGTTCGTGTTCGCGTTCGAGCGAGCGCTGCAAGGTGTTGCGTTCGGTCTCGAGTTGTTCGATGCGCAGCCGCATCCGCTCCGCGCGTTCGCGGTACGCGGTGAGCCGGATGCCTTCGCGGTCGCGGAAATCGCGGAAGCAAAGCGAGATGGTCTCGAGGCTTTGATTCACGCGTTCGCGCAACTCGTGCATGTCGTCGATCTCGAGCGCGGCTTCGCCGAGCAGGCGCATCTCGTGTGCCACCGAGGCATCCAGGGCTTGCCCATTCGCTTCGCCGGTGGATTGATCGGCCAGTTCCCGCGACATGTACTGGCTCATCTCGTCGAGACGGCCGGTGACGTGGCGGAGCACGGCCTGCAAGGCGTCGATCTCGCGTTGCAACCCGATGCGCTGTTCGTTGACGAGGTCGGCCAGGCGGTCGCCGCACGCTGCCAGCGCCACCAGGTCGCCCGCGTCGGCGACATCGTGGCGCAGGTCGTTGGCGCGGTCCGCGAGTCGCGGCAGGATGACGATGCGGTCGACCAGGCGGCTCAGCGACGACTGGACGGAAGAACCGTGTTCGGTGCGCTGGGGACGCGTGATGGGAATGGACCGCTCGTCGTTCACGCCACGCGGGCGGGCGCCCAAGCCCTCGATCGCCTCGGCGAGCTCGTTGACGAGCGGCTCGAGTGACAACGGTTCCATGGTGCCGCTCAAGGCGGCGGACAGGCGCTCGATATGGGGGTCGACCTGGTCGTGCGCGCCATGGGCGACGCGGCCGAGGCAACCGACCAGCTGGCGCAGGAGGGACTCCGCGGTGCGCCACTGCGCCTCTTCACGGGTCAACCGCTCCACGGCTTCGTGATACTTGCTTTCCCAGAGCTGGTTGTCCAAACGCACGTCCCAACCGTCGCGTTATTTGCCGATTCGGATCACATAATACGATGAAGTTTGCGAATTAGCTCACGTTTTCCGGGCCAGGGCGGGCTCCGGCTCGCCCCTCGTGGCCCGCGCCGCCACCACGATGCCGACGGCCACGAGGGCCGCGGCCACCAGGAAGGGAAAGCCGGGCAGGTGCACGGTGCGTGCCGGCGAAATCCAGAACGCGAAGATCTGGGCGAACAGGTAGGGACCGAAAATTCCTGCGAAGCTCCCCAGGCTGGTGACGGCACCCTGCAGGCGCCCCTGTTCGTCCGGCTCCACGTGGCGGGTCATGATCGACTGGATCGGCGGGCCGGCCAGGCCCCAGAGCGACATCAGCGGGATGCCGACCAGGAAGGCCCAGCCCACGGGGGCCAGGCCCATCACGGCGAACGATGCCGTGCCGAAGGCCATGCCGGCGAGCAGGACGCGACGTTCGCCGAAGCGGGCCGCGAGGCGGCCGGTGAGGAAGGCCTGCACCGTACCGTCGCAGGCGCCGACCAGGGCCAGGACGTAACCGACCTGTTGCGGTCCCCATCCGTAGCGATAGTCCGCGTAGAGGACGAACACCGTCTGCAACACGTAGTGGGCGAGATAGAACAGGAACATCACGATGGAGAGGCCGAATACCTCGCGGTGGCGGCGCAGCATCTTCAGCGCGCCGAACGGATGGGCCGTACGCGGCTCGAAGCGAGCCGCCCGTTTCTCCGGCGGCAGCGACTCGGGAAGGATGAAGAAGCCATACAGGAAGTTGGTCAATGCCAGCCCGGCCGCCACCCAGAACGGCAGGCGCAGGTCGATCCCACCGAGGAAGCCTCCCAGCGCCGGACCGACGATGAAGCCGATGCCGAAGGCGCCGCCGAGCATGCCGAAAGCGGCCGCGCGTTTCTCCGGCGGGGTGACGTCGGCGATATAGGCGTTGGCGGTGGTGAAGCTCGCCGCGGTGATACCGGAAATGACACGCCCGACGAAGAGCAGCCATAGCGAAGGCGCGATCGCCATGAAGACGAAGTCCAGCCCCAGGCCGAGGTTCGACAGCAACACCACCGGTCGCCGCCCGAACCGGTCGGACAGCGCACCCTGGATCGGCGAGGAAATGAACTGCACGATGGCGAACACGGTACCGAACACACCCACCCACCAGGCGGCGTTCGACACGGTGTTGCCGGTCATCTGTTCGATCAGGTGCGGCAGCACCGGAATGATGATGCCGAACGCCAGGATGTCGATCAGCACCGTGACGAAGATGAAAACGACGGCGGCGCGGCGCACGGGGGTGTGGGTATTCGTGTCCATGGTGTCCGTGGTCAATCCAGGAGTCGCTTCAATCGCGGCGCCACGATCGGCACCGTCAGCATCGTGCTCGCCACCGCCATGAGCAGCAACGCGGTGAATGTCTCGCTGGTGATCACGTGGCGGTCGAGCAGGATGTTGACGAAGATGATCATGATCAGCGCCTTGGTCTGCAACAGCCAGCCGATCGTCCATGCATCGCCACGCGCCCAACCGAGCAGCTTGCCCGCCAGTCCCACGCCGGCGAGCTTGCCCGCCACGGATGCCACCAGCAGCAATGCCGCGGCGACGAACACCGCCGTGCCACCGACCGACCAGTTCGTGCGCAGTCCGGTGGAGAGGAAGAACACAGGCATCACCACCAGCAACACGTGATGGCGAAGCTTGTCCAGGTGATCGAGCGTGAACCAGTCGCGGTCGATGATCGCACCGGCGAGGAACGCACCGACCATGTAATGCAGGCCGCACCAGTCGGCGCCATACCCGCAGGCGGCCAGCCATATCAGGCCGACATACCAGCGATCGCTTTCCTTGAGTCGCACCATCAACTGGCGGAACAGCCATGCCGCCACCGCGAAGCCGGCGAGGAATGCCGCCTGGTGCCCCACCCGCTTCCAGTCGAGCAGGATGATCGCGAGCACGCCCCATATCGCGAGATCGTCGAGGCTGGCGTAACGCAGCACGCGCATGCCGAGTGGCCGGCGCAGGATGTCCAGCTTTTCGAGGAACAGGATGAGGATGGGCAAGGCGGTCACCGCACATGCCATGCCCACGCCCAGCACGAACTGCCAGGTGGCCGCCGCTTCGCCCATCCACCCGTCGCGCCAGGCCAGCATCGCCAGGGCGGCCAGGCAACCGGCGACGAGGGGCCCGGCCAACGCGAGGCCCGCCGTCGTACCGCATTCCCTGCGCTGCTTCCAGACCTCGCGCAGGTCCAGCTCGATCCCGGCGATCCAGACGAACACCATCACCGCCCACCAGGCGATGCCGTTCAGGGCGCCGATGACCGGCGGCGCGAACACCGTGCCGTAATAATCCGGGAAGACCTTGCCCAGCACCCCCGGCCCCAACAGGATGCCGGTGACGATCTGCACCACCACGAGCGGCGCCCAATAGTCGGTACGGAAAACGCGCCAGACCAGATATGGCACGCCAAGAATGATCGTCATCGCGATCAGGAACAATTCGGTCGTATTCATCCACCCTCCCCAGGTTCGCCAGAGGGTAACGGAAATCGATAAAAGTGGGACCCGGCAGCCCGGTGCAAGCCAGGCTCTGGTGGGAGCCGACCCTGTCGGCGATGCTCTTACCGCGGCGGCTGCGAAAGCTCCCTGGCATCCAGCACCCCGTCCCCATTCCGATCCAGCTTGTGAAACTGGTGGATCAGGTTGCGCTGGAACTCGTCCAGGTGCACCGGCCTCGCACCGGGACGCATCGGACCATCATTGGCGTCGAGCACCCCGTCGCCATCGACGTCCATGCGCAGGAAGCCCTGGCTCATGTAGCGGACATACTCCGCTTCGTCGATCCGGCCGTCGCCATTGCCGTCCATGCGGCGAAGGTATTCCACAGGCGTTCGCGGGAAGTCCTGGCCGAAAACCGGGGCGATCAGGAACAGGGTGGCCAGCAAGCCGTATGGACGTCGATTCATGGGCAGGCAGTCTGCTCGATCCCCGACCGTTTGTCGCCCCGTGGGAAACGGGAGTACCTTTGAACCCTTGCACCTTTCGCCAAGGGATTTGCCCATGATCCACGACAGCATTCTGGATACCATCGGCCGCACGCCCATCGTGCGCCTGCATCGGCTGGCCCCGCCCCGCGTGACCCTCTACGCGAAGGTGGAATCGTTCAACCCGGGCGGGTCGGTGAAGGATCGCCTCGCCATCGCCGTGATCCTCGACGCCGAGCGGAAGGGTTTGCTGAAACCCGGCGACACCGTGGTCGAGGCCACCTCCGGTAACACGGGTGTCGCACTGGCGATGGTTTGCGCGGCCAAGGGTTACAAGTTCGTTGCGACGATGGCGGACAGCTTTTCGGTGGAACGCCGGAAGCTGATGCGGGCCTATGGCGCCAAGGTGATCCTCACGCCGGCCGCCGAGCGCGGCAGCGGCATGGTGAAGCGGGCGGAGGAACTGGCCGCGAAGCACGGCTGGTTCCTGCCGCGTCAGTTCCAGAACCCCGCCAATCCCGCTTACCACCGCAACACGACGGCGGCGGAGATCCTCCAGGATTTCGCCGGTCGCCGGCTGGATGCCTTCGTCACGGGTTGGGGTACGGGCGGCACGCTCACGGGCGTAGGCGAGGTGCTGAAGGTGGCCCGTCCCGAGGTGAAGATCGTCGTGTCCGAACCCGCCGCCGCGCCGCTCCTCGCCGACAAGCCATGGTCGCCGCACAAGATCCAGGGCTGGACACCGGATTTCGTGCCCGAGGTGCTCAACCGGAAGATCTTCGACGTGAATCTGCCCGTGGACGAGGTGCTGGCGCGCGATACGGCGCGGCGGCTCGCCCAGGAGGAAGGCGTCTTCGTCGGCGTGTCGGCCGGCGCCACCGTGGCGGCGGCCTTGAAGTATGCCGAAGGCGTGGAAGAGGGAAGCGTCATCCTCGCCATGCTGCCGGACACCGGCGAACGTTACCTTTCCACCTTCCTGTTCGAGGGTGTCGAGGAAGGGTCGGACGATGCATGGCTGAACAGCCTGTCGTGACAGCCGCGAAGCCGCCGGTGAACCATCATCGGCGGCTTACAAACGCACTGCGTTCCCATCACGCCTGACGCGTCACGGTAGGCCCTTCGAAAAGGAGGAGACCACCATGACCCTGTTCCGCAGCAAGAGCATCGGCGAAGAAGTCCTCGGGCGCGCGCACCGCGTCGCGGGCGCCGTCACCGGCCATCATCCTCGCGAAGCACTGGGTGCCGCGCGTGAGTACGCGGGGCAAGCGGGTGCTCTCGCGAGCCAGGCCGTGGGTGCCGCTGGGCGCGGTGTCCGCCGCAACATGGGGTTGAGCATCGCCATCGGGGCCAGCCTCGGCGCGTTGGCCACCGCGTATCTCCTGGCCCGGCGTCATGCGCGGTTGCATGACGAACACGACGAACATGATCCGACGAGGCAGCGGCCGACGAACAGCAGTGGCGACGCGCTGGATGGGTCGGGCGAGGACAACCCTATCCCGGGTGAGACGGGGCTGTATTAGCCGCCGTGGTGGGAAGCCGCTTCAGCGGCGATTGGGTGCTTGCCGCACCCTGGCCCGCTGCCGCGGGATCGCCGACAAGGTCGGCTCCCACAACGGCAGGGATAGGGCTCCCCACCAGGGCAGGACTTCCACCGGAGCTAGGGCTTCTACCGCAGCTTGGACTTCCACTGGAGCTAGGGCTTCTGCCGGAGCCTGGACTTTCATCGCGGCTTACGCCGCGTTCGAGCGTCTGCGCAGTACCGCCAATGGTTGGGCCCAGGTGGCGCCGGGGCGGCGCTTGCTGGTGACCAGGGTCAGCTCCGAGGGCTGGAACACGTTGACGTTGTGGGTCGCCGGCGTGGTCAGGATGTACTGCGCGCGGGTGCTCTTGAGGAAGGCGCCCACCTTGTCGATGTTGAAGATGTCGAGGTGGGCGAAAGGTTCGTCGATGAAGACGAAGCCGCCCGGACGATCCTCGTCGCGCATCAGCGCCACCAGCAGCAACAGCGATTTCATGACCTGCTGGCCGCCGGAAGCTTCGCCGTCGTCCATGCCGATCCAGCCCTTCTTGTCGAACTCGAAGCGCACCTGCAAAGCGGCCGAGGCGAGGGCGAGGTCGTCGTTGCTCAACTCCGGAAGGTCGACATCGACACCGATGCCTGCCAGTTCGGCCAGCACCTTGAGGTTCTTCGCGTAGCGGCGGACGGTGTTGCGCAGCACCTGGATGTACGCGCCGCGCGCTTCGTGCGTGATTCGCGACGCGCGTTCGAGATGCACGCGGCGCTTTTCCAGGTCCTGCTTCAGGCCTTCATGGTCGGCCCAGAATTTCTCGCGCAGGGCGAGGACGCTCGGGTCCTGCTCCCAATGCCCCTCGTCGAGGCGACGCTCGATGCGATCGATTTCCCGGCGCACGGCGGAGGGCGATTCGTAGCGTTCGCGAAGCGCCGCCATGGCGCCGCGCGTGCGATGGACGAGGGCGACGTGGGCGCGCTTCAGCCGGAACGCCTTGAGCCGGTCGGCCTGCTCGCCACGCAGTTGATGGTACTGGCGCACGGTGTCGGCAAGCTGGTTCTGGATCGAGCGCTGCTCTCGCGCGGCGTTGTCGCGCGCGTTGGATGTCTTCAGCCGCTTCTCGCGCACCGCTTCGTAATGGACTTCCGCCGCCGCGTGGCTGTCGGCGGTACGCTGCACGTCTTCGCGCAAGCGTGCCTGTTGCTCGCGTGCCTCGGCGAATTCGTCGGCGCGGTCGGCGAGCTGGCTGCTGGCGCTGGCGCCACGCAGTACGGCTTCCGCATCGCTGGCACGGGCGAGGGTGTCCTTGCGCTCGGTGGCGATGTCACGCAGGCGGCCCTCGATCTCGCGCAGCCGGGCTTCGCCGTCCCTCAGCTGGCGTTCGCGCGCGCCGGAGCCGAAATACATGTCGTCGACGCCGAGATGGCGTCCGCCGCGGCGTTCGCGGAAATAGCCCTGCGGCGTGATCCAGTCCTGGTCCTTGCCGATGCGCGCCCCGTCCGCGACGTCCTCCACGCGGCGGATGCGATCGAGGTTGCGCAGCAGCCAGTCCGGCGCCGCGGCCGAGAACTCGACCACTTCCAGCAGCGAGCCGCGCGTGGCCGTGCTGGCGGGCGCACGGTCGGCCACGACGAAATGCTTGTATCGATGCTGCTCGCCCAGCTTCCATGCCTTTTCGCGGTCGCGCGGGTCGTCCAGCAGGACCACATGGCGATAACCGGCGAGCACGGCCTCCACGGCGAGTTGCCAGCGGGGCTCGACGATCTCGACGATCTCGCTGAGCATGCTGTGACGAATGCCGGCCTCGTCGAGCGCGCGGCGGAACGATGCCTCGAAATCCGGTGTATAGCGCCTGCCGCTACGCCAGGCGGAGAGCTGCGTCGTCAGCGTCGCCAGGTCCTGGCGCAAACGGGTCTCCTCCGCTTGAAGAGTGTTCACTCGGGCCCGCGCGTCGCGGGCGACATCGGCAAGCCGTTCGTGATCGGCACCGCCCTGGGCGGCGACCATTTCGCGCAGCCGCGTCTCCTGCTTGATCAGCAGGTCGTTCTGGGCGAGTTCGGCGCGAGCCGCGTCGAGGCTCTTCTGGGTTTGCTGGCGTGCGAGGTCGGCCTCGTGCTGTTCCGCACGCAACGCTTCACCGGTGGCGTCGAGTTCACCCAGCTGACGGGTCAGTTCCACATCACGGCGTTCGAGTTCCGCGACGCGGCGTTTCACGCCGGTGAGTTGTGGGCGCGCACCACGAATACCCGCGCTCAACTCGGCCAGTTCCGTGCGTGGCAGGATGTCGGCGACGAGTTCGATACGTTCGCTCTTGAGCGCGTTCCATTCCTGGTACGACCGTGCGCGCGCCTCGGCTTCCTGCAGGCTCACGCCGATCAGCGAGAGCTGGTGCTCCAGCCCATGTTGCTCGCGATCCGCCTCGGCCTGCTCGTTACGCGCGCGCTGGTAGTCGTCGAGCACGGCCTTGTCGCCGAATACGTCGAAGACGAGGTCGAGCAGCGCCTTGGGTGGCAACTGGCAGAGCTTGTCCGTCGCACCTTGTTCCAGGGTGAGCACACGCCGGATCGCCTGCGATAGTCCCGCGCCTTCCAGGCGCACGCGGTATTCGCGCAAGCCGAGGAAATCGCCACGCGCCTCGATCTCTTCCACGCTGACGTCGCCGCCGAGCACGGCGTACTGGCGCGTCCACTCGCCTCCTTTCTTCTGGATGCGGCAGGCGAGGGTCACCTCGCGGTCCATCAGCGGAAAGAACGGGCGCTCGCCGCTCGGTCCAGGTGTATTGCCCACGCGTGCACGCAGCCAGGCAAATGGCTTGCCGTTGTGGCGCAAGTAGCTCTTGTAGTCGCGGTTGCCGGCGCAGTCGATGGTGAGCAGGGTGCGCAGGGCATCGAGCAAGGTCGTCTTGCCGGAGCCATTGGGGCCCACCACGGTCACGATATTGGTATCGAGCGGCAGGCTGAAACGCTGCCAGTAGTCCCAATGCACCACTTCAAGGCTGCGGAAATCAAACATCGGTGTTCTCCCCGGCGGGGCGCGGGGCGGCATCCGCAAGTAAGTCGCCGAGCGCGCCGTCGAGGATGCGGCGCGCCGTGCGTTCGTAGTCGAAGGCGAGGTCGAGCAAGGGGCCTTCGGCGACCTCGCCCTTGCGGCGCACGATGAAGCCGAGACGGTTCAGCGTACCGAGGTTGAAACCCACCCGTGTCTTGCCACCGAGCTTGTCGCCGAAGTCGGCCAGCAAGGTACGTTCGGCGATCACGGGAGAGATGGCCGGATCGCGCGGTATGGGCTTGTCCTCGGCGAACATCTGGCTTTGCGAGGCGGCCGCTTCCGCATCCTGTCGCTCGACCTGGCGCTGCCGTTTCGGCAGCACGATCAGCGCCCAGATGACGACCAGCAAGGCCACGCCGTCGCGGTCGAGCTGCAAGGTATTCGAGATCCAGCTGTCGCTGCCGCCGAAGACGGCGCGCTCGCTTTTCCGCGCCACGGCGAGGCCGACGTAGGCGGCATAGGGATGTTCGCGCAATTCGAGTCCGACGGCTTCGAGGCGGCGGTCGAGGTCCTCGCGGAAGCCTTCGTCGAGCAAGGCCTTGCGTGCCTGAGCATCGTCGCGTGGCAGCCAGCGTTGGGCGAGCAGCCGGGTGATAAGGCTGGCGGTATCGTCATGCATCGGTGGTGTCCTTCGCGGCATCGCGCGGACGCAGGCGTCCGGCGCTGACCAGCGCGATCTGGGGCAGGTCGGTCTCGATCAATCGCGCCTCGATCTCCAGCGCGAGCGGCAGGCGCGCGAGGTCGGCGGTGCCACCTTCCAGCGCCGCCGACTCGGGATCGCCGAGCAAGCCAAGCAGGGAAAGGCGATAGGCGGAAAGTGCGTAATCGTCGCCGATGAGCGTGGCTTCGAGTTCGCGCGGTTCGGCGATGGTCGCGAGTTCGGCACGCCAGTCGTCGAGGAAGCGCAGGTCTTCCTCGTCCATCGGCAGGTCGGCGGTATCGGGCGGCTCTTCCGCTCCCGGCAGCGCGGTGCTCTCGGCGGCGAGCCGTTCGCGTTCGAGCAGCTCGAACTCGGCGACGTCGAGGGCGATCTGATCGTGGATGAAGGGGGCGGGCAAGGGCAGCAGAAGCTGACCATCCTCGAAGGCGGCCAGCGTGTCGATGTCCTGCGCGCGCAGCCAGCCGACCAGGTCCGACGAGGACAGGCCGGTACGGCCCAGGTGCACGCGGTGCTGGTCGATCTTGTTGAGTTCGCGCTGGAAGGTGCCGGCCTGGCGCAGCAGGGCGCTCTGCGCACGGCCGACGGCCTGGGCCAGGCGATGCGCCGCGGGCTCCAGGTCGTCTTTTTCCGTGATGCCGGCGACGACCTCGGTACCCTTCTCCACCCACGTCCAGACCGAGTCGAGGCGTTCGGCGGCGTGGCGGATACGGTGTTCGGACCCGGACAGCACGGCGCGATCGAAGTCTTCTTTCAGCTCGGTCAGGCGTGAGAGCAGGTGGCCGAGTTCATCGACCGACACGCGCCCCACCGCCTGCCCCGCGGCGAGTTGCGCCGTGAGGTAGCCGAGGCCGTCATCGTCGTCGTCCTCGAACTCGAGCATCGCCGCGATCGCGCCCAGCGCCTTGCGGCCCAGCGGCCCCACGCGGTAACGAAGGGTCTCGCCGTCGTAGACCAGCAGGTCGTGGTCCTTGAGCCGCTGGACCACCGTCTCGAGTTTCACCGGGTCGACGAAAGCCAGGTGGTCGCGGATCTCCTGGGGCGTCCATTCCGTCGCATGCGAGCGGCCGCCGAGCGTGCGCAACACCAGCAGGCGTAGCAGCACCTGTGCCTCGCTGCCGTGGAACAACGCGGAGAACGTGCGCAGCAAGCCGCGCCCCCGCAGCAGCGGGAACACGGACGGAAGGTCCTCGACGACGACGCCGTCGCGGAAGAGATCCTGCAGGCGTTCGTCGTGGACGGTGGTGTCGGCCGGACCGCTCAAGGTCAGCGACGGTCGACGCCGACGAAGCGGAGGAATTCGCCTCGTGTGCGTGGATCTTCGCGGAAGCTGCCGAGCATCTGGCTGGTGATCATCGACACGCCGCGCTTGTGCACGCCACGGGTGGTCATGCATTCGTGGCTGGCGTCGATCACCACGCCGACACCGCGCGGACGCAGGGTGTCTTCGATACAGTGCGCGATCTGCGCGGTGAGCTTTTCCTGCACCTGGAAACGACGGGCGAAGCCGTCGACCACGCGGGCGAGCTTGCTGATGCCGACGACACGATCGGTGGGAACGTAACCCACGTGCGCGCGGCCGATGATGGGGGCCATGTGGTGCTCGCAATGGCTCTCGAACTCGATGTCGCGCAGGACGATCATCTCGTCGTATCCGGCCACTTCCTCGAAGGTACGGCGCAGGTAGTCGGCCGGATCCTCGTCGTAGCCCTTGAACCAGTCCGAGTAGGCCTTGACCACGCGCTTGGGCGTATCGAGCAGGCCCTCGCGGCTCGGGTCCTCGCCCGCCCACAGCAACAGCGTGCGCACGGCCTCCTCGGCCTGTTCACGGCTAACCGGGCGGGACTTGGCGTCGTCGCTCATCGGGACGGATTCCTTGATGGAAGCAAAGGAGTCATTGTAGTGGGAGCCGACCTTGTCGGCGATCCCGCGGCAGCGGGCCGGATCGAGGCAAGCACCCATCGCCGCTGAAGCGGCTTCCCACCGGAGCGGCCTTCCCACCCGAGCGGCTCCTTCGCGGGAGGTGACTTTGCCAAAACCTTGTGGGAGCCGGCTCTGCCGGCGATCCCGCGGCAGCGGGCCAGGTTGAGGCAAGCACCCATCGCCGCTGAAGCGGCTTCCCACAGGAACGGCTCCCACCGGGTTATTGGTCTTCGGGCGGGGGAGTGGGGGTGGTGTCGGCCTCGGCCTCGGCGTCATCCAGGCCGGGCGCCAGTTCGAGCAGGACTTGCGATTCGTCCGCGCCCAGCGATTCCACGCCGCGCAGCTTGCGTTCGATGGCGCGGGTGCGAATGCCGGCGCTGTCGATGCTGTTTCGTACCGTGTCCAGTTGCTTACGGGTCTTCTCCAGCACCGTGGCGAACTTGCCGAACTCGTTCTTCACCGCCGCCAGCACGTGCCAGACCTCGGACGAGCGCTTTTCGATCGCCAGGGTGCGGAAGCCCATTTGCAGGCTGTTGAGCAGGGCGGTGAGCGTCGTCGGACCCGCCACCGTGACGCGGCACTCCCGCTGCAATTGCTCGGAAAGCCCGGGGCGGCGGATCACTTCGGCGTAGAGGCCTTCGGTGGGCAGGAAGAGAATCGCGAAGTCGGTGGTGTGCGGCGGCGCGATGTACTTGCTGCGAATGCGCTTGGCTTCTTCCCGGACGCGCAGTTCGAGCGCCTTGCCCGCCAACAGGGCGCCTTCGGCATCGGCCGCGTCCTGGGCGTCGAGCAGGCGCTGGTAGTCCTCCACGGGGTACTTCGCGTCGATCGGCAGCCAGACCGGCGTGCCTTCCTCGGTGCCGGGCAGGCGGATGGCGTATTCCACGCGCTCGCTCGAACCGGGCACGGTGGCCACGTTGGACGCGTACTGTTCGGCCACGAGGATCTGTTCGAGCAAGGCGCCCAGTTGTACTTCGCCGAACGTGCCGCGGGTTTTCACGTTGGTCAGCACGCGCTTCAGGTCGCCCACGCCGGCGGCGAGCGCCTGCATTTCGCCCAGTCCGCGTTGCACGGCCTCCAGCCGCTCCGACACCAGCTGGAACGACTGGCCCAGCCGTGTCTCCAGGGTGGACTGGAGTTTCTCGTCCACGGTGGCGCGCATCTGTTCGAGCTTGGCGGCGTTGTCCTGCTGGATCGCGGCCAGCCGTGTTTCCAGGGTGGCGCGGACATCGCCGAGGCGCTTTTCGTTCTCGGCGGTGAGCGCGGCGAAACGCTGGTCGAGCACCTCGCCGAAATGCTTCAACGTCAGCGCGGATTCCTCACGGGTCTTGCGCGAATCGTCGGCCAACCCCTGGCGCAGCGATTGCAGGCCAATGTCGGTGCGCTCGGTGAGCTGGTCCAGGCGGCGGCCGAAGCCTTCGATGCGCTCATGCTGGCGGTCGGCGGCGATCTGCAGTTGTTCCTGCACGTGGCCGCGGAATTGCCCGAAACTTTCGCCCAGTTCCCCTCGGCCCGCGCGCTGTTCTTCGCGGATGACGCCTTCCAGCCGGCGGTTGTCCTCGCGCAGCGCATCGAGGCGAAGCGCGCTGCCATCGTCCTGCCTGCCGCGGGAAAGCAGGGCGATCAGCAGGCCCAGGCACGCCAGCGCGACGGCCAGCAGGGCGATCAGGAGGATGGTTTCAAGCGTCATGGAGCGAGAGGGTACCTGTGTTGGGAGGCCCCTGGCGAAGCCGTCGCCGCTGAAGCGGCTCCCACAGGAGGCGTCGTCAGAGACTGGCGGGTGCGCGTCTCAGAGCGTGCGATTGCCGACGATGACGACATCGGCCGGGCGCTTGGCGAACAAGCCCACCGTGACCACGCCGACGATCTGGCTGAGATCGGCTTCCAGTTCCACCGGGTTGGTGATCCGCCAGCCGTGCACGTCGATGATCCAGTTGCCGTTGTCGGTTACCACGCCGTCGCGCCATACCGGATTGCCGCCGCGGGCGACGATCTCGCGTGCCACGTGGCTGCGCGCCATGGGGATCACTTCGATCGGCAGCGGGAACTTGCCGAGCACGTCGACCAGCTTGCTCGCATCCACGATGCAGACGAAGGTGTCCGACGCGGCGGCGACGATCTTCTCGCGGGTGAGTGCCGCGCCGCCGCCCTTGATCAGGCGCTTGTGCGGGTCACATTCGTCGGCGCCGTCGACGTAGAGGTCGAGCCGGCCGGCGGCGTTGAGATCGATCACGTCGATGCCGAGCTTGCGCAAGCGTGCGCTGGAGGCTTCCGAGCTGGATACGGCCGCCTTGATGCGGTCGCGGTACTGCGAGAGCTCGTCGATGAAGAAATTCACCGTGGAACCGGTACCCACGCCGATGATCCCGTCCTTGAAGACACCATCGCCGACGAAGCGGAAGGCGGCGGTTTCGGCGGCAAGGCGTTTCTCGTTGTCCTGGCTCATGACTTTTCCAGTTTCAGGATGAAGTCCCAATCGCCCTTGGCCACGGGCATCACCGACAGGCGGTTACCCTTTCGCACGAGCGGCATGTCGACGAGTTCGTCGTATCCCTTCAGTTCCTCCAGCGAGATCGTGCGTGCGAGTTTGCGCTCGAACTTCACGTCGATCAGCACCCAACGCGGTTCCTCGCGCTTGCTCTTCTCGTCGTAGTACTTCGACTTGGGGTTGAACTGGCTCTCGTCCGGATAGGCGGGCGAGGCCACCGTGGCGATACCGACGATGCCAGGGACATCCGTGTTGGAATGGTAGAAAAAGACCTTGTCGCCGACCTTCATGCCGTCGCGCATGAAATTGCGCGCCTGGTAGTTGCGCACGCCGTCCCAGGGTTCGGTGCCTTTGCGCTTGAGATCGTCGATGGAGAAGGTGTCCGGCTCGGACTTCATGAGCCAGTATTTCATGCGTCGGCGCCCGTGCAGTCGATCAGTTCCTTGTCGGTCGCGATGTAGTCGAGCGAGATGTCCCACTCGGCGGTTTCGATCGCGTCCAGTTCCTGGAAGGCGTAGCCGACGCCGACCAGCAAGGGCCGTGCCGGACGGGGCTGCCCGCGGAGGAATTCGAAGCTGCGGTCGTAATAGCCACCGCCGAAGCCGAGGCGGTTGCCACGCCGGTCGAAGCCCAGCAGCGGCACCAATACGAGGTCGAGCTTGCTCGCCTCGATGATGCGTTCGGCGGCCTTCGGCTCGGGAATGCCCATTTCGTTGGCCTCGACGTCCTCGCCGGTGGTCCAGGGCGCGAACGTGAGCCGGCGCTTGCCGCCCGACTTGGTGACGATGGGCAGGTAGAAGGTCTGGCCGCGTTCGGCCATGGGCGCGATGGCGAGGTTGAGCGGCAGTTCGCCGCCCGTGGCCCAGTAGCCGGCCACGTGCTCGTCGGTGAGGAATTCGGGCAACTGCTCCAGGGACTGGCGCAGTCCCTGTGCCGCGGCGACGCGCTCCGCCGGCTTCAGCTGGCGGCGGCGCTGCACGAGGTCGGCTCGCAGTTCACGTCTCTCGGGTAGCTTTGACATGGGTCGTTCAGCCGAACGGCACAGGCAAGGTTGCCGTCGAGCCGCCCCCTCCGGTGCCGCGGAGGGGACGCTGACCGGTCTGGAACCGGCCGGCCGGGGAAATAAGGAGGCGTTCTCCGCGATGCCGCTGCGCACCAAACGACCTTGATCCAAAGGATCAGGTGGGAGGGCTACGCAACTTCAAGGCTTTCCGTACGAGGCGGACATGCACAACAGTCGCGAAAAGCCGACCCGGGGTCGTATGTAGGAACAAGGCAAATGTAAAGTGCGCTGGCGAACACCGCAGGGAACGCCCGTCGCTATTTTACCGATGCGTCGAGCAGACCATCAAGCTTTCTTCGCAGGGAGGCCAGTCCGTCGGTCAGCACCTGTTCCTGCGAGTCGTGCTCCTTGCGCAGCGTGAGGAGCTCGTGAGCGATGCTCACGGCCGCCAGGACGGCGACCCGGTCGAATCCGGGAGCCTTCGCGTTCGACTTCAGCTCGCGCATCTTGCCGTCGAGGAACTGGGCGGCGGCGATCAGCCCGGGGCGTTCTTCCGGGGCGCACGCGATATGGAACTCGCGGTCGAGCAGGCGCAGGGATACCGGTTCGCTGGCGGTGGCATTCATGAGAGGTATCAGCCCGTGTTCTCGAGCGCCTTCAGGCGCTGGATCATCGCTTCCACACGGCTGCGCGCCTGTTCGTTGCGCGCCATCAGCCCTGCACGTTCGTTCGCCAGCTGTTCCTGGCTATGCCGCAGGCTGCGGTTTTCCTCGGTCAGCCGGCGGACGGTATCGACGAGCCGGTCGAGCGTCGCGCTCAGGGCTTCCAGTTCGGTCTTGAAGGCATCCGGGTTCGTCATGCGCGGACTATATAACAGGATGTCGGGCCTTGTGGGCGGCCCGTGAAGGCGAAGGCGCCAGCGGCGTGAAGTCGCCTGCATTAGACTTCAGTTTCGCGTATCCAGGAGTAGCCGTCATGTCGGCCAACCAGACCGTCGATCCGGAAGAGATCGCCGAGCTCATCGCCCGCTGCAAGCTGTCCGTCTCGGTCAGTGAATTCCATGGTGCCCTGGTGGGTTATCTCAGCGCCGGTGGGCACTTCCCGCACGGCTCCGTGCTGGGGGCCCTGCAACTCGAGCCCGACCCGGAGCCGAGCGACAAGGAAATGGCCATGCTCACCCGCCTGCGGCATCAGACCGAGGAATGGCTGGCCGACCCCGAGCTGACTTTCTCGCCCTGGCTGCCCGACGACGACGCGCCGATCCCGGAACGCGCCGAGGGCCTCAGCGAATGGGTCGAGGGTTTCCTCGGCGGCTTCGGCCTGGGCGGTTCGGTGGAGGTCAACCGGGGCATGAGCGACGATGCGAAGGAAGTCCTGCAGGACATGGCCGGCATCGCCACGGCGGATTTCGAGTTCGATGCGGATGACGACATCAACGACGAGAGCCTGATCGAACTCGAGGAATTCGTCCGTGCCGGTGCCATGCTGTTGCACGCCGAGCTGAGCCGCGCGTCCCGACCGGCCAACGACACCCTGCATTGATCGCCGCGGCCGAGTACGCCCGGCGCCGCCGGGAGCTGATGCGCATGGCTGGCGAGGACGCGGTGCTGATCCTCGCCGCGGCCCCGGAGCGCATGCGCAATGCCGACGCGCCGTGGCCTTACCGGCAGGATTCCGATTTCCACTACCTCACCGGGTTCGACGAGCCGGAGGCCGTACTGGCCTTGCTCCCGGGCCGCGCCCACGGTGAAAGCGTGCTGTTCTGCCGCGAGCGCGACGCCGACCGCGAACGCTGGGACGGCGAGCGCATGGGCACCGACCGCGCCGCGCGCGAATTGCGCCTGGACGACGCCTTCCCGATCGACGATATCGACGACATCCTCCCGGGCATGATCGAGGGCCGGGCGCGCGTGTACTGCCATTTCGGCCAGGAACCCGACTTCGACGCCCGCCTGCTCGGCTGGATGCGCCGCTTGCGCACGGCCCGGGGTGGCGGCGTCGTACCCAAGGACCTGGTGGCCCTGGGTCATTTGCTGCACGACCTGCGCCTGTTCAAGTCACGTGACGAACTGGCCCTCATGCGCCGTTCCGGCGAGGTGGCTGGTGCGGCTCACCTGGCCGCGATGGCCATCGCCCGGCCCGGCGTGGCCGAGTACGAGGTGGAGGGCGAGATCCTCCGCACCATCCGCAGCCGTGGCGCGGTGCCCGCTTTTCCACCCACCGTCGCCGGCGGCGCCAACGCCTGCATCATGCATTACCAGGCGAACCGCGCCACCTTGAAGGACGGCGACCTGCTTCTGGTCGACGCGGGTGCGGAGGTGGACTGCTACGCCTCCGACATCACCCGGACCTTTCCGGTCGGCGGGCGGTTCAACAAGGAACAGCGCGCGCTCTACGACATCGTGCTCCAGGCCCAGTTGGCGGCGATCGACGCGGTACGCCCCGGCCGCTCGTTCGGCGATGCCCACGACGCCGCCGTGCGCGTCATCGCGGAAGGCCTCTGCGCGGTGGGCATCCTACGCGGCGGCGCCGACCGGATCATCGCCGAAGGCAGCTACAAGACCTATTTTCCCAGCAAGACGGGCCACTGGCTCGGCCTCGATGTCCACGACGTGGGCGATTACCGCATCGACGGCGAACCGCGCGTCCTCGAAGAGGGCATGGTCGTCACCGTGGAACCGGGGATCTATGTACCGCTGGACGATAAGCGCGTGGACGAGCGCTGGCGCGGCATCGGCATCCGGATCGAAGACGACGTGGCGGTGACCAAGGGCGCCCCGGAGGTGATGACGGCCATGGTACCGAAGTCGCCCGAGGCCCTGGAGCGCTGAACCGAGCCTGTGGGAGCCAGCAGACTTGTGGGAGCCGCTTCAGCGGCGATCCCGCGGCAGCGGGCCAGGTCGAGGCAAGCACCCATCGCCGCTGAAGCGGCTCCCACCAGGGCTGAGGGATGCTCTACTTCAAGTCCCCTCGCGCTTCGACACCGGCTCGTGCGCACGGCTCGCCTCGTCGTCCGAATGCACCTCGAACCACACCGCATTGAGGATGCCGAAGGTGCAGGCCAGCCCCAGGCCGAGAATCCAGGCGAAATACCACATGGCGTTGCTCCTTCAGTACAGGTTGTGCGACTTGCGCACGTGTTCGAGGGTGACGCGGCCGCGCATCACGCGATATACCCAGCCCGTGTAGAGCAGGATGAGCGGGATGAACACCACGGTGACGCCGAGCATGATGAGCAAGGTGCCGCGACTGGACGACGCGTCCCACACGGTAAGGCTCGACGCGGGGTCCAGCGACGACGGCATCAGGAAGGGGAACAGCGCGAGCCCGGCCGAAAGGATCGTGCCGGCGACGGCCAGGCAACTGGAGAAGAAGCCGCCAAAGCCGCGCCGCCCGACGAACAACTGCACGCCGAGCGCACCGGCGAAGGCGAGTACCGGGGCCGCCCAGAACGCGGGATGGGTCATGTACCCGGTGAACCACGACGCGCCCACCGCCACCTGTTTCGCCAGCGGATTGGACAACCCGCCCGCCACTACCGGTCCGGAGATCGCGTAACCGGGAATGCCGTAGGCGAGCCACACGCCGGCCAGCACGAACAGGACGAGGTAAACGAGCGAGGCGATGCGCGCGATCTTCGCCGCACGTTCCGCGATGACATGGTCGGCCTTCATCGCCGCCCAGCTCGCGCCGTGCGCCAGCAACATGCTGAGGCTGACCAGCCCTGAAAGCAGCGCGAACGGACGGAAGAGGCCGAAGAAGCCACCTTCCCAGGACATGCGCAGGTCGCCGTCGTAGCGGAAGGGCAGCCCCAGGAAGAGATTGCCGAAGGCCACGCCGCACACCAGCATCACGATCACGCCGGAGGCGATCAGGCAGTAGTCCCATACGGCCTTCCATCGGGGATCGGGCATCTTCTCGCGGAAGTTGAACCCCACCGGCCGGATGATGAAGGCCACGAGCAGCACGAACATCGCCACATACAGGCCCGAGAACGATGCCGCATACAGCAGCGGCCACGCGGCGAACACCGCACCGCCGCCGAGGATGAACCACACCTGGTTGCCTTCCCAGGTGGGCTCGATGGTTTCCAGCAGTACGTTGCGCTCGTGCTCGTCCTTGCCGAGCACGCGCAACAGTGCCGCCACGCCGAAGTCGAAGCCGTCCATGATCGCGAAACCGATCAGGAGGACGCCGATGAGCGCCCACCAGATGATACGCAGGGTGTCGTAGTCGAACATGAGGTTCTCCTTCAGGCCGTCTGCGCGGTAACGGGGATGGAGTCCGGCTGCTTCGGCCACATGCCGAGCCCGTCGGGTCCCTTGCGGGCGAACTTCACCATCAGGTAGCCATCGATGACGGCGAGCGCGGTGTAGAAGAGGACGAAACCGCCGAGTGAGATCCAGACCTGTCCCGCGGTGAGCGACGATGCGCCCAGCGCCGTCGGCAGCACGCCTTCGATCGCCCAGGGCTGGCGGCCGTATTCCGCGACGATCCAGCCCAGCTCCGCCGCGACCCATGGCAGCGGAAGGCTCCACAATGCAGCGCGAAGAAAGCCGCGTCCGTCGAGGCGGCGCTTGCTCGCGCGCCAGAACGCATAGGCGAACAACGCGATGAAATACAGGCCGCAGGCCACCATGATGCGGAACGACCAGAACAGCACGGGAACGTTCGGGATCGTGCTGTCGGCGGCCTTCTGGATATCCGCCGGCGTGGCCTTGCGCGGATCGTCGATGAAGCGCTTGAGCAGCAGGGCGTAACCCATGTCTTTGTCGTGCGCGGCGAGGATCGCGCGGGCCTGCGCATCGTCCTTGTTCTCACGCAGGACGAGCATCGCGTCATAGGCCTTGATGCCGTCGGCGATGCGCAGCTTCGCATCGTCCACCAGGCTCGCGATGCCGATGATCGGTTCGTCCAGGGACCGGGTACCCATCAGGCCCATCACCCAGGGAATACGGATGGCCGCATGCGTCTCGTGCGTCTTGACGTCGGGCAGGCCGAACAGCGTGAAGGAGGCCGGCGCCGGCTCCGTTTCCCACATGGCCTCGATGGCCGCCATCTTCATCTTCTGGTTCTCGGACACGGTGTATCCGGATTCGTCACCCAGGACGACCACCGACAGCGACGCGGCGAGGCCGAAGCTCGCGGCGACCGTCATCGAGCGCTTGGCGAACTCGATGTTGCGTCCGCGCAGCAGGTACCAGGCGCTGATCGAGAGCACGAACATCGCGCCCATCGTGTAGCCGGCGCTCACGGTGTGGACGAACTTGGATTGCGCCACGGGGTTGAAGATCACCTCGTTGAACGAGGTGACTTCCATGCGCATCGTCTGCGCATTGAACGCCGCGCCCACCGGGTTCTGCATCCAGGCGTTGGCGATGAGAATCCACAGCGCCGAGAGGCTGGTGGCCAGCGCGAGAAACCAGGTCACCAGCATGTGCTTGACCGGCGAGATGCGATCCCAGCCGAAGAAGAACAGGCCGACCAGGGTGCCTTCGAGGAAGAAGGCCATCATGCCTTCGATCGCCAGCGGCGCGCCGAAGATGTCGCCCACGTAGTGCGAGTAGTACGCCCAGTTGGTGCCGAACTGGAACTCCATGGTGACGCCCGTGGCGACGCCCATGGCGAAATTGATGCCGAACAGCACGCCCCAGAACTGGGTCATGCGCTTCCATATCTCGCGCCGCGTCATCACGTACACGCTTTCCATGATGGCGAGCATGAAGGCGAGGCCCAGCGTGAGGGGAACGAAGAGGAAGTGGTAGAGCGCCGTCAATGCGAATTGCAGGCGCGACAGGCCGACGACATCGGGGTCGACGATCATGGCTTGATTCCCTGGGTGGAGGCGGAAGCGGGCGCGAGCACCCGGCCGATACCGGCGGGCGAGACGTCCGCGCGGGGCAACGGCCGGATGGCCACGTACCAGATGAGCATGAGCACGGCGAGCTTGGCGACGACGATCACGGAAAGCTCGAGGACGAGCTTTCGCAGTGGCTTGTCACGCCATCGGCGGCGCCTGGGTGGACTGTCGACGACCATCGGTGCGACTCCCTCGTTCCTGCGAACATCTGCACGGCATCGTAAGCCGGGCACGCCCCGCGCGGCCGATGGCCGATTGTCGCAACCGGCTGACCGCGTATCCTTCCACCTTCCCCTTTTGCCGCAGCATATCCCTCCATGACCGAGAGTAAAGTGCGTTACGCCTCAGTGGACGTGCTGCGGGGGATGACCGTGGCGGCCATGCTGCTGGTCAACGATCCCGGCGACTGGGGCCATGTATGGTGGCCCCTGGAACACGCCGAGTGGAACGGCTGTACGCCGACCGACCTCGTTTTCCCGCTGTTCCTCTTCATCGTGGGAGTGTCGGTGTCGCTGGCCATCGTGCCGCGGATCGACGCCGGCGCGGCCAGGGCGCCGATTCGGCACGCGGCCGTGCGCCGCGCGCTGCGCATCGTCGGGCTGGGCCTGTTGCTGAACCTCGTCGCCTGGCTCGCGATTCCCGAGGCGCACCTGCGCTTGCCGGGCGTGCTGCAACGGATCGGCATCTGCTTCGCGGCAGCGGCCCTGCTTGCCGTGGACACGCGGCCGCGCACACGGGACGTCCTGTTCGTCGCGCTTCTTGCCGTTTATGGGGTGGTGCTGCTGGCCGGCGGCATGGAGCCGTGGACGAACCTTGCCAGCCGGATGGACTCGGCGATATTCGGCCCATTCGTCTATGCGACCGACCCTGCCACGGGTCGCGGGCACGACCCGGAGGGTCTTCTTGCCACGCTGCCATCCCTGGCGACGACCTTGCTCGGCATGCGTGCCGGGGCATGGTTACGTGCGGGCGATACAAAGAAGCTGGCGGTGGCGGCGGTTGCGTGCCTTGCCCTGGGATGGTTGGCGCAGTGGCTATGGCCGTTTAACAAGAACCTGTGGACGCCCAGCTACGTCCTCTGGACCGGCGGCTGGTCGTTCGCCTTGTTGGCATTCGTCCACGAAGCGGTCGACCGGCGCGGCTGGCGTTTGCCAGGCCGCGCGTTCGGGCTCAACGCCATCGCCGCGTATGCCGGCTCCGGCCTGATGGTCTACCTGCTGATCGCGCTAGGCGTGACCGCTCCGTTGTACCGCCACGCCTTCGCCGCGTGGATGACACCCCTGTTCGGGCCGTACGTGCCCTCCGCCGCCTGGGGTGTCGCCTTCGTCGCCGTGTGGTGGCTGGCGGTGCGTTGGATGGATCGACGCGGCATCTACCTCAGGGTCTGAAGCGCGAAGGCGTCGCGGGTCAGGTTCTCCGGTGCATCCGCGGTGCAGACCACGTCGTCTTCGATCCGGATGCCACCGTACTTGCGGAACGCTTCCACCTTCGCCCAGTCGATGTCCGATGCGAACGGCTTGTTCTTGAGTTCGGCCAGCAGCATGTCGATGAAGTAGAGGCCGGGTTCGATCGTCACCACCATGCCGGGTTCGAGCTTGCGCGTCAGACGCAGGTACGGATGCCCCTCCGGCTTGGCGATCGTTCCGCCCGTCTCGGAGGCCTGGAACCCCGCCACTTCGTGCACCTGCAAGCCGATGCCATGGCCGAGGCCGTGCGGGAAGAACGCGGCGGAGACACCCGACTCGACGGCGCTTTCCGCACTCATGCGGATGAAGCCGTGTTCGCGCAGCACGCCAGCCAGCACGTGATGGGCATGCACATGCAGTTCGGGGTAGCTCTGGCCCGCGCGTACCTTCGCCACGAACGATTGTTCGGCGGCATCCACCGAATCGATCAGGGCCTGGAATTCGCCTGCGTGCGCGCTTGCGTACGTGCGCGTGATATCGCTTGCGTAGCCCGCCGCGCTGGCGCCCGCGTCGATCAGGAACGAACGGCTTTCCGCGGGCGCGATGCGGTCGAAGTTCGTGTAGTGCAGCACCGCGCCGTGCTCGTTGAGGCCGACGATGCTGGCGTAAGGCAACTCGGCGTCGATCTGGCCCACGGCGGTGAGGTAGGCGAGGTGGATGCCCAATTCGCTTTCGCCGTCACGGAAGGCTCGCTCGGCGGCGCGATGGCCGCGCGTGCCGCGCCGGCTGGCTTCGCGCATCAGTTCGAGTTCGTACGGCGTCTTGTACGCACGGTGGTAGTGCAGGTGGTCGATCACCGTGGCCGGGTTGTTGGCGCATACGTCCTGCAGGTTGCAGAACTGGTCACCGATGATGGCGCAACGCGAGAGGGTGGCCGGAAGTTCGGCGATGGCGTCGGCGGGCTTGCGCACCACGACGATGTCGAAATGGTCGACCCAGTAGCCGGAGGGTGCCTCGGGAACCACGTGCCAGTAATCGCGTGGCTGGAGGAAAACGAGTTTCGGCTTCTCGCCCGGCGTGTAGACCAGCCAGCTTCCGGGCGTGTCGGTCAGCGGCAGCCAGTGCTTGAAATGCGGGTTCGTGACGAACGGGTAATCCTGGTCGTCCAGGAACTTGGTGATCGGGCGGCCGGCCGGTACCACCAGGTGGTCGAAACCGCCGCGCGCCAACGCGGTGTCGGTGCGCTCGCGCAAGGTGGCGAGGTGCTGCGGGTAAAGCGCGGCCAGCGCGTCGTTCATCGGGGACTCTCCGGAGCGTGGGGCAAACCGCAATGGTGCGCTTCCGCCGGCCCATCGCCAACCCCGGAACGCCTTCAGGCCTTCGCGAACACCACGGTGTAGTCGCCTGCGATATCGCCCAGGCGCTGTCGCAACGCGGTGGCGGCGTGTTCGTCGCCGTCACGGGTGAGACCCTTGAGGTGGGCACCGTACAAGGTGATGGCGAAGTGGCCCACGGCGAAATCGTTGGCGGGCGACCGCCAGAGGTGCAGGGACGTCCATGTGGCGCAGGAGGGACAGGCCACATAGGCGGAATCGGGTGCGTCGCACCACACCGCGAGTGCTTCCTCCAGGGCTTCGCTGCCCTCGTCGCCAGGTGCCAGCGTCTCCCGGCATTCGGGACAGCGGATGACGAAGCTGCCGTCGTAGCGGCAGAAGATCCCGTTCTCACGGCCGCCGTCCACCAGGCGTGCGCCGCCGTTGCCGTCCTCGCGCCAGCGGTGTCCGCTGGCATGCAGGCCGATGGCCCGGATGCCGGTATCCGCCACGAGGCGCTCGTCGAGCACGCGGAAGCGTGTTTCCTCATCGCCGATGGGCAGGGGCGAAATGGTGCCGTCCCCGACGAGGTGCAGATACAGGTCGGTGGCGGCCGCCGCGGCGTCGTCTCGCTCGAGGTCGGTGTCGACCAGGATGGTGGTGGCATCGCTCATGAGAAGCGATGGTGGTCCTCCATGTGGGGCGTCGTAAAGCATGGCCAGAGGCTTCCGTTCAGTCCGCGGGTGGTCCGATCCATTCGTCGATGGCACGCACGTCGTCTTCACTCGCCGCGACGATACGGTATCCGGCCCAGTATTGTCCCGCCGACGCGGCCGGTTCGTGCCACTGCTCCTGGATGCCGATTTCGACCCTGTGTTCCCGGTGTTGGGCATCGGGAAGCGTGAAGGCCACCTGTTGAACCACGCCACTGCGCGGCGCGTTGCCGACGAGCAGCATCAGGCCGGTGGCCGAGAGATTGCCCAGTTGACCGACCACGCCTTCGCTCATGATGTCGATCACCGGCATCGGCGAACTGGCCCGCTTGCGCGGCGCGCGGCGTTGTTCGAATTCGGATTTCATGCGCGGCCCGCCAGGCGTGTATCGCCGGCGCCTTCGCGGCGGAGGTTACGCGCCACCGCCTGCCATGCGCGGTCGACGATGGACATCTTCTGTTCCTTCCATTCGCGCGCTTCGCCTTTGGCGACCAGCCGGGCGAGGCGGGTGAGATCCATGTCCTCGCTGCGGCCGCCACGCTGGTTCACGAAGAGGCAGCGGCCGGTGGTCGGGGAGAACCACGCGAGCTTGCGCAGGACGATGCTCCCGTCGGCCTGGACGAACTCGAACCAGGTGCCGAAGCGCAGGCTGGCGAAGCCGTCGTACACGGCGCGCGCGGCGGGATCGAGCGGGGTCGGCTGCACGGGACCCACGGGTTCGCCGTGCGCGGTGCCTTCGCCCAGGCGTGGACGCTGCTTGAGCCGCACGGCGACATCCGTGGGTGTCAGGCCATCGTCGCCGTGCCGCGCGGGGCCGTCGAACAGGCCGGCCGCGACCTGGGCGGCTTCGGAGGGATGCATGCCCAGGTGTTCCAGCCCACGCTCCACGTCCTGGCGCAGCTTGCGCGCGTCGGCGATGGCGCGCCGGCCGAGCAACTGATCGGTGACGCCCAGGCAATAGAGGAAGGCCTCGCCGTTCTCGCCGCCACGCAGGATGTGCAGGGCGAGCACGTCGGCCCACGTGCGTTCGAGCAGGATGCGCAATACGCCCCGGGGTGCGGCGCCACGAACCATGCGTTCGGCCATGATGTCGGTGGCGCGCTGGCGCGCCCGTTCGAGCCGGTCGCGTCCTTCCATGGCTTCGATCTGGCGCCGCTCGGCGACATGCGCCTTGCGCGACAACAGGGCGATCTGCTGTTCGATATCGGACCGCCATGCAGGATCGATCACCTGGGCATGGCTGGCTTCCACGACCAGTCGCTCGAGGCGGTCGACCAGGGCCGCATCCGGTTCGCCCTCGGCGGGGTCGAGCCAGTGGTGCGCCGCCTCGCTCACGGTATCGAGCAACTGGCGGGCAGGGTGCTCGGGGCGGTCGAAGAAACCGCGATCGTTCACCGCCGCGCGCAGCATCGGCCACTGCAGTCCGCCAAGGACGGCACGACCCGGGCTTGCCGTGCCGAGCTGCTGGCCCAGGCTCTGGAACAGGCGCGCGGTGAGCTCGACGGTATCGCCTTGCTCGATGGTGAGTTCGGCGGCCGGTGAACCGGCCGGGCGGGCGCGGTTCAACTGATGGATCAATTCATCGCGCAGCGCCTGCGCGCTGCGGATTTCGCGTTGCGCCGCGTCGGTGACATCGACGACATGCCCTTGCAAGGCGAGCAGGGCGGTCTGCAACTCGTCGTCCGAGGCCAGCCGGCCCGGTGCGAAACCTGCGCCTCGTCCGGTCTCCACGCGCCGGGCGAGCAGGCTGCGCAGGCCCTCCAGTACACCGATGTGGCCTTCGACGAGCGTGGCGGTGCTCGCCTCGGCCGGTGCGCCGCCCGTGGCCGGCTCGGCGGCGTTCGCACGACGCTCGATGGCGGGCGCCGGGGCGACACGCACGTTCGGATAGACGCGGAAGCCCGGCAAGATGCCGCGCGTGCGGAAATGTTCGTTGAGCGCGCCGTAGAAGGCCTCGCCGTGGCCGAGCACGCGCGCGTCCACCGCGTGGAACAGGAGCAGCCTGTGCGCGGTCGACAAGGGCATCGGCGTGATGGCGTCCTTCAGCGCGGCGATGAGCGCGCGGGGGCCGGCGGGCAGTGCTTCGCCTTCCAGTGGAGGCGTGCCGGCCAATACCGCGAGCCGGTAGCCGAGTTCGAACAGGCTGCTGGCGCTGCGCGCCTCGCCGCGCGCCGCCATGCTCGCCAGTGCGTCGGCCTGTTCCTGCTCCTCGGGATCGACCAGGCTGAGCGTCAGGTGTTCGGCGGCGGTGGAGGCCTTCTGTTCGCTCATGTCGCCGAGCCGGCGGAAGCGCTCCGATAGATGGGCCGCGAACCGGTTGCGGAAGCCGGGGCCGTCGCGCTCGACGATGTTCCGGCTTTCGAAGCAGGCCTGTTGTTCGAGATGGTTGCGGCTGCTTTCCGCGGCGGCGAACAGGCGCTGGTCGAAATCGCGCAGCGAGTCGCGCAGGGGCATGTCCAGCCAGGTCAGGCACAGCGACAGCCCCTGCTGCGCTTCGCGTTCCGCACGCGGCGACAGGGCGACGGGATGCGGTCCCGTCCGGCCGTACGGCGGTTGCGTACCTGCATTCATTCGAAGAGGTCCTCCCCGACCTTGCCTGTGAGTTTAGGTGTCCATCCCATGCAGGCGCCAGCGCGCCGGCGGCCCGCTTATGGCTTAGGGCGATTGGAATAGGCGGTGGGCCGGTCAGGCCATGAACGCTTCGATCACGTCGTTCAGGAAGCGCTGGCCCAGCGCGGTGGTCTTCAGCGTCGCGGCATCCTGGACCAGCCAGCCCTTCGCCACGCAGGCCGCCATGGCGGGCGCTATGACGGCGTGCGACAGGCCGGTCCGTTCGGTGAAATCCCCCATCGGGACGCCGTCGACCAGCCGCAAGGCATTGAGCATGTATTCGAACGGCAGGTCGTCGAGGGCGACGAGGTTATCCCCGCCGATGCGGGCGGGCTGGCCGGCGCTGGCGAGGTAGGCGGCGGGCAGGCGGGTTTTCCAGCGCCGGCGCACCCCGTTCGCATCGCTGATCTTCCCGTGGGCGCCCGCGCCGATGCCCAGATAATCGCCGAAACGCCAGTAGTTCAGGTTGTGCGCGCCGCGCCGCCCGGGCAACGCATACGCCGAGACCTCGTACTGGCCGTATCCCGCTTCACCGAGCCGTGCTTCGCAGGCTTCCTGGATCGCCCACGCGGCATCGTCGTCGGGCAGGGGCGGCGGGTTGGCGGCGAAGGCGGTGTTCGGTTCCAGGGTGAGCTGATAGTGCGAGACGTGGGTCGGCCCCAGCGCGAGGGCGCGTTCGACGTCGTCGAGCGCTCCGGCCAGGGTCTGTTCGGGCAGGGCGTACATCAGGTCGATGTTGATGTTGTCGATGCCGGCATCCTGCGCCTGGCGAACCGCGTCCGCGGCTTCGCCGGCCGAGTGGATACGGCCCAGGCGGCGCAGCTTGTCGTTGTCGAAACTTTGCACGCCGAACGAGATGCGATTCACGCCTGCCGCGAGGTAGCCATCGAAGCGTCCGTGTTCCACGGTGCCGGGATTGGTCTCCAGGGTGACTTCCGCATCGGGGGCGAACGCCAGGCGCTCGCGTGCGCCATCGAGGAACCGGCCGACCAGTTCCGGGGCGAACAGGCTGGGCGTGCCGCCGCCGAAGAACACGGTGGCGATGGGGCGTCCGTCGAGAGCCGTGCCGAAATCGCGCAGGTCCGCGTCGAGGTCGGCCAACAGGGCATCCACATAATCCGCATAGGCGGGCGTGCCGCGTACGCCATGCGAGTTGAAGTCGCAGTACGGGCATTTCCGCACGCACCACGGCATGTGCACGTACAGCGAGAGCGGCGGTGGGAGCAGGTTCATGCCAGTTCGGCGAAACGCGCCTTGAGCAACGCCAGGGCCTGGCCCCGATGGCTCAGGCGGTTCTTCCGCGCCGGTTCCAGTTCCGCGGCGGAAACGTCGTGGCCATCGGGGAGGAACAGCGGGTCGTAGCCGAAGCCACCGTCGCCGCGCGGTGCTTCCAGGATGCGCCCGTGCCAGCGGCCCTCGGCGATCAGCGGTGCGGGATCGTCCGCATGGCGCAGCAGGACGAGCACGGCGATGAAATAGGCGCTGCGCCGTTCCGGCGGCACGCCGCCGAGTTCGCGCAGGAGCTTGGCATTGTTCGCGGCGCTGTCGCCGTGGGTTCCCGCATAGCGTGCGGCATACAGCCCCGGTGCGCCGTTCAACGCATCGACGCAGATGCCGGAGTCGTCGGCCAGCGCGGGCAGGCCGGTGGCGCGGGCCGCGTGGCGAGCCTTGATGAGGGCGTTCTCGATAAAGGTGAGGCCGGTCTCGTCGGCATCGTCGACCCCGAGCGAGCTCTGCGCCACGAGTTCCACGTCGCTGCCGGCCAATAGCTGTTCCAGTTCGATCACTTTGCCGGCATTGCCGGAAGCCAGGACGATGCGCATCGGATCAGAGCCCTTCCGAGAATTCGGGAGCGTAGTCGACGCGGCCGCGGTAACCCGCGAGGCCTTCGACCGTCAGTGGCAGCACCTGGAAGGCATTGCCGCCTTCGAAGGCGTCGTGCAGCCCATGACTGGATGCCTTGCTGAAACCGAACGCCGCGTAATAGACCGGCGAACCGAGCACGAAGATGGCGCGCGCCTCACGCACGAAGCAGGCACCGATGCCTTCCTCGATGAGGGCGCGGCCCACCCCCTGGCGCTGGTGTTCCGGCAGCACGGCGACCGGGGCCAGGCCCAGGGCCTTGCCGTCGTCGCCTTCCTCGACGGTTACCGGCGAGAACAGCACGTGGCCGAGGACGGCATCGCCTTCGTCGACCGCCACCAGGGAGATCGTGTCGCGGCCGGCGGCCACGAGGCGGCGGACCAGACCGGCCTCGGCGTCGCGGCCGAAGGCGGCTCGGTGCACGGCGACGATCGCCTCCAGGTCGGCGGTGGTGGCGGTGCGGACTTCGGTCACGAGGTGGCCTCGAGGGCGGCGCGTTGCGCGGCCACCAGTTCGTCGATGCCCTTGGCGGCGAGATCCATCAGCACGTTCATTTCCTCACGGCGGAAGGCATGGCCCTCGGCCGTGCCTTGAACTTCGATGAAGCCGCCGCCGTCGTTCATCACGACGTTCATGTCGGTATCGCAGTTGGAGTCCTCGGCGTAGTCGAGATCGAGCACCGGCACCCCGTTGTAGATGCCGACCGATACCGCGGCGATGGCGCCGAGGATGGGGTTCCGCTTGATCGCGTTGCGCCGGGTCAGCGTCGCCACCGCGTCGACCAGGGCGACGTAGGCACCGGTGATGGCCGCCGTGCGCGTGCCACCGTCGGCCTGGATCACGTCGCAATCCAGCGTGATGACGCGTTCGCCGAGGGCGGCGCGGTCCACGCAGGCGCGCAGGGAGCGCCCGATCAGGCGCTGGATCTCCATCGTGCGGCCACCCTGGCCGCCGCGGGCCGCCTCACGCTGGGTGCGGTCGGTGGTGGCGCGGGGCAGCATGCCGTACTCGGCGGTGACCCAGCCCTCGCCCTTGCCGCGCAGCCACGGTGGCACGCGCTCCTCGACGGAGGCGGTGCAGAGCACCTTCGTGTCGCCGAAGGACACCAGCACGGAGCCCTCGGCGTGGCGGGTGTAGTGGCGTTCGATGCTGACGGCGCGCAACTGGTCGGCGGTGCGGCCGCTCGGACGGGAAAAGGTCATGTGAAGCCTGATTTGGGCACGGACGGTGGGTCAGTTTACCATTGCCCCCTTTCCTCCACGCGTGAGCGAAGGCAATCCGATGATCCGCAGCATGACCGCCTATGCCTCCGCCGAGGGCGCCGGCCCGTCCGGCACGCTGACCTGCGAGTTGCGCACGGTCAACCACCGCTACCTCGAGATCAGCCCTCGCCTGCCCGAGGAAATGCGCGGTTTCGAGAGCGCCGTGCGCGAGCGGATCGCCGCGCGGTTGTCGCGCGGCAAGGTCGACGTCACTGTCCGGCTGCGTTCCGAACCGGGCTCGGGCGAAGGCCTGCGGATCAACGGCTCGGTGTTGTCACGCCTCTCCGAGCTGGCGCTCGACCTGGAGCAGCGGTTCCCGCGCATGCATATCGAGTTCACCGAGTTGCTTCGCTTCCCCGGCGTATTGCAGCAACCGGAAACCGACGCGGACGCGTTGCAGGGAGCGCTCCTTGACGTGCTCGACCGCGCGCTCTCCGTCCTGGGCGACACCCGTGGCCGCGAAGGCGCCAAGCTGGGCGACATGCTGCGCGATCGCCTGGACGCCGTCGACAAGATCGTCGGCGACGTGCGCGGGTGGATTCCGGAGATTCGCGCGGCCTTGCGCGCCCGCCTCGAAACCCGCCTCGCCGATATCCGCCAGCCGGTCGAACCGGGCCGCATGGAGCAGGAACTGGTCCTGCAGATCACCCGCATCGACGTGGACGAGGAACTCGACCGCCTCGCCACGCACATCTCCGAAGCTCGCCGCGTGCTGGCCCTGAAGGAGCCGGTCGGGCGCCGACTCGATTTCCTCATGCAGGAATTCAACCGGGAGGCGAACACGCTGGGATCGAAGTCGGTGGATTCGCGCACGACCAACGCCGCCGTGGAGCTCAAGGTGTTGATCGAGCAGATGCGTGAGCAGGTGCAGAATATCGAGTAGGGTCCGATCGATTCCCGCTTATCCGGCGGACTGATGAGCCTCAGTGCTTCAGGAGGCAGTGTGCGCTGGCTTGCTGAATGGCGTCGTCCTCGCGGAACCCGCTGGCGATGTTCTTGCCTTCAGGATGCATCCTACCCGATCGCCCGACACACACGAGCTTGGCGCGGCCCGGTGATAAAGTGGCGGCCCTTTCACCAAGGATTCCCTTCGCCATGAATAGCCAATCGTCGTATCCCATCGGTAGCCACGGACAGCCGTGGGGTGCCGTGGAAATCGCCGACTGGCGTTCGCGGCAGGTGAAGCGGCGCAGCTATGCCGCGGATGTCCTGCACGCATTGGAGCACCTGCGCGAGCGCTTCGACGTGGCGGAGTACGGCGCGCTGGATTATGCCGGTGAACATTACCCCCTGATGGCCGTCCGCAGCCGCGACTGGCGCGACGAGTTGCCGATCATGCTCGTGACCGGCGGTGTGCATGGCTACGAGACCAGCGGCGTGCACGGGGCATTGCAGTTCCTGCGCGATCACGCCCAGGACTATGCGGGACGCGCCAACCTATTGGTGGTGCCCTGCGTCAGTCCCTGGGCCTATGAGCGCATCCACCGCTGGAATCCGGACGCGATCGATCCGAACCGGAATTTCCGCGAAGGAAGCCCGTCGGGCGAGGCCGCGGCCCTGGTGAACCTGCTGGCGCCGTTGCACGGTCGCGTCCTCATGCATATCGACCTGCACGAAACCACCGATTCGGACGAATCGGAATTCCGTCCCGCCCTGGCCGCGCGCGACGGCAAGGACTTTGAGCCGGGGGAAATCCCGGACGGCTTCTACCTCGTGGACGATACGGAGAATCCCCAGCCCGCGTTCCAGCAGGCGGTGATCGAAGCGGTGGCCAAGGTCACGCATATCGCACCCGCCGATGCGCACGGCGAGATCATCGGTTCACCGCAGGTGGCGCCGGGTGTCATCGAATATGCCTTGAAGACATTGGGCCTGTGCGCCGGCATCACCGGTGCACGCTACACGACGACGACCGAGGTTTATCCAGACAGCCCGCGCGCCACGCCGCAGCAGTGCAATGACGCGCAGGTGGCCGCGGTGCGCGCGGCGATCGATTACGCATTGGCGCATCGCTGACGCCAGGGGCGTCACCGCGATAGGGGCAACCGCGACGCGTGGCTGGCCACCAGTACCCAGCCCCCCGGCTTTCGAACGTAGGTATCCGTGAACTGGAAATCCAGTGAGTAGGGCTTCCCTTCGGCCTTGCCTTCCACCCGGGTGATGCCGGTGGTGACGGCCGCGTCGCCGTACAGGCGTACTTTCACGTCGCGGTTGCGGAACGCGTCGTACTTCGTGCCGCCACGCAGGTCGGCGACCTCGTCGGCTCGCGTGGTGACCTTGCCGGTCGAACTGGTGAGCGTGAAGGTCGGGTCCAGGTGCTGCTCCAGCCAATCGGCGTCCTCGCGCTCGAAGGCCGCGCAGATATCGTGGTCGGCCTCCAGGATCTTCCGCAGGTCGTCCTTTTCCGCGGCGACGGTCGGCATGCTGGCGAAGAGCAGGACTGGCAACAACGACGAAAGCAGGGCGGTGTGCATGGGCGTCTCCAGGCGATGTCGGGCAAACGTAGCGCAAGTCGGCCTTACTGGCACTTGACGCACCCTCGATCCGCACGGCTAGGATCGACGATCCGCCAAGGGGAAGATGCGCCATGTCCTTTCGTCACACCGTGCTCGCGCTGTCGCTTGGCGGCTTGCTCGCCACCTCAGGCGTCCATGCCACCACGGACGAAGCGGCCCGCTGGCGGCACGAAGCCCAGGCCGTCACCATCGTTCGCGACGACTGGGGCATTGCGCATGTCCACGGCAAGAGCGATGCCGATGCCGTCTTCGGCATGGCCTATGCCCAGGCGGAGGACGACTTCAATCGCGTGGAGACCAACTATCTCACTTCGCTGGGCCGCACGGCCGAGGCCGAAGGGGAGTCCGCGCTGTGGCAGGACCTCCGGCAGAAGCTGTTCGTCGACCCGGAGACGCTGAAGGCCGATTACACGCGGAGTCCGGCGTGGCTCAAGCGGTTGATGGATGCCTGGGCGGACGGGCTCAACTACTACCTCGCCAGCCACCCGGAGGTGCGCCCGCGCGTGATTCGTCGCTTCGAGCCGTGGATGGCGCTGAGCTTCAGCGAAGGCAGCATCGGCGGCGATATCGAGCGGGTGAAGACGGCCGACTTGCAGGCGTTCTACGGGAAAGATCCCGCCGGTGCCCTCGCGCAGTTCGTGCCGCCGTCGAGCTGGGCGGAGCCGACGGGTTCGAACGGCATCGCCATCGCACCGAAGCTCACGGCGAATGGGCACGCGCTGCTGCTGATCAATCCGCACACCTCGTTCTTCTTCCGCTCCGAATTGCAGATGTCGAGCGACGAAGGACTGGATGCCTACGGCGCGGTCACCTGGGGCCAGTTCTTCATCTACCAGGGCTTCAACAAACATATCGGCTGGATGCACACCTCCACCGGCGCCGACGTGGTCGACGAATTCGCCGAGACCATCCAGCGCAAGGACGGCAAGCTGTTCTATCGCTATGGCAATGAGCTCCGTCCGGTGACTTCCCGCGAGATCGCGGTGCCGATGCGGGCGGCCGATGGGTCGCTCACGGAGCGCCGCTTCACCGTCTATGCGACGCACCATGGTCCCATCGTTCGCTCGGAAGGCGGCAAGTGGATCGCCGTGGCGCTGATGAACAAGCCACTGGAGGCCTTGCAACAGAGTTGGCTGCGAACCAAGGCCAACGATTACGCCACGTACATGAAGGTGGCGGCGTTCAAGGCGAACTCATCGAACAACACGATCTACGCGGACGACAAGGGCAACATCGCCTACCTGCATCCGCAATTCATTCCGAACCGTGACGACCGTTTCGACTATACGAAGCCCGTCGACGGCAGCGATCCGGCCACCGACTGGAAGGGAACGCTTCCGTTGGACAAGGCGCCGCGCCTGTTCAATCCGCCGACCGGGTGGATCTTCAACACCAACGACTGGCCGTATTCGGCCGCCGGACCCGATAGTCCCAAGCAGGCCGACTACCCCCGCTACATGGATTCCGTCGGCGAGAATCCGCGCGGCCTGCACGCGACACGCGTCCTTACGGGCAGGCGCGACTTCACGTTGGCTTCGCTGATCGACGCCGCGTTCGATCCGTACCTGCCGGCATTCGCGCGCCAATTACCGATCCTGATCGCCGATTACGACGCGCTTCCCGCCACCGATCCCTTGAAGCGGCAGCTCGCCGGTCCCGTCGCGCTCCTGCGTAGCTGGGATTACCGTTGGGGCATCGCGTCGATGCCGACCTCGCTCGCCGTGTTTTGGGGTGACATCCTGTGGGACAAGGCGAGCAAGCTGGACACGGCGGAAGGCTTGTCGGTCTACGACGTGATGGCGGAGAAGGCGGGTCCGAAGGTGCGATTGAATGCGCTGGCAGAGGCGGCAGACCGGCTGGAAAAGGACTTCGGCAGCTGGGGCGTGCCCTGGGGCGAGGTCAATCGCTTCCAGCGTATCGATGGAGCGATCAAGCAACGCTTCGACGATGCGAAGCCAAGCATCCCCGTGCCGTTCACTTCATCGCGCTGGGGGTCGCTCGCCTCGTTCGGTGCGCATCGCTGGCCCGGCGCGAAGCGCTACTACGGCACCAGCGGCAACAGCTTCGTCGCCGTGGTGGAGTTCGGCGACAAGGTGCGTGCCCGCGCCGTCACCGCCGGTGGTGAGAGCGGCGACCCATCGTCGAAACATTTCAATGACGAGGCCGAGCGTTACACCACGGGTAACCTGCGTACGGTGTATTTCTGGCCTGAAGAACGCGAAGGGCATGTCGAGCGGACGTACCATCCGGGTGGCCGATAAGCGTCCAGTGGTTTGCCGAGGGGAGATATCGCATGGCTAAGTGGGTTCCAAGGGTGCTTCTTGCACTGTCCGGTGTGGCGGTATCAGCCATGGTGCTCGCCACCGATGTGACATCCGACGGCGACAAGCGAACGGACCACCCGTGGCTGCTCAAGGCCGACCGCGTCTTCGATGCCCGTGACGAGCAGACGCATGCCGGCTGGGTGGTCCTCGTGCAGGGTGACAAGATCGTGGATGTCGGTCCGTCCGCGAAGGTTTCCGCGCCACCTGGCACGCAGACCATCGACCTGGCCGGCATGACCCTGCTGCCCGGCCTCATCGATGCCCACTCGCACGTTTTCCTGCACCCGTACAACGAAACGCTGTGGAACGACCAGGTATTGAAGGAAACGCTCGCGTTCCGCACGATCCAGGCCGTGAAGCATGCGCGCGATACCTTGATGAGCGGCTTCACCGCGTTGCGCGATCTTGGCACCGAAGGCGCGGGTTACGCCGACGTGGACGTGCAACAAGCCATCGACAAGGGCCTCATCCCGGGACCGCACCTGTTCGTGGCGACGCGCGCGATCGTGGCCGGGCACTGTTATGGGCCGGGACCGCTGGGCTTTCGCGACGACATCGACTTGCCGCAGGGCGCGGCGTCCGTCAGCGGTGCCGCGCAGATGATCGACGCCGTGCGCGACCAGGCGGCGCACGGCGCGGACTGGATCAAGCTCTACGCCGACTACCACTGCGGCAAGGCCAAGGGCTCGATGCCGACGTTGAGCCAGGAAGAATTGAACGCCGCCGTCGAGACCGCGCATTCGCTGGGGCTGCCGGTGGCGGTGCATTCCTCGACGGCCGAAGGCATGCGCCGCTCGGTCATGGCCGGCGTCGAGACCATCGAGCATGGCTATGACGGCACCCCGGAAGTCTTCGCGCTGATGAAGAAACACAACGTGGCCTACATGCCCACGCTCGAAGCCAGCGCCGCCTACGCCGAATACTTTGGAGGCTGGAAGCCCGGCCAGTCGCCGACCGAGTCGATGGCGAAGTCGGCGAAGGCGTTCAAGCTGGCCATGGACGCCGGCGTGACCATAGGCAACGGCAGCGACGTTGGCGTGTTCACGCACGGCACCAATTACAAGGAACTGGAGTGGATGGTGCGCGATGGCATGTCACCCGCCCGCGCCCTCCTGGCCGCGACCGCGGTGGACGCGAAGGTGCTTCGCCAGCAGGACCGGATCGGCCAGCTGCGCAGCGGATTGCAAGCCGACATCATCGCGGTGCCCGGTGACCCGACGCAGGACATCGGGACGCTCGCGCACGTCGCTTTCGTGATGAAGGGCGGGGTGGTCTACAAGCGGCCGGACTGAGACCCGGATCGGCCGGGCGAAAGGTGGCCGATAGCCGAAACCCGGTACAATCGCCTTTTGCCCGGTCGGTGCGCCGGTGCCACCGGGAGCGAGCCATGAACCCCCAACGAGATAGCCGCGGATGATCGAAGGCACCCTGTTCGTGGTGGCCGCGCCCTCCGGGGCGGGCAAGTCCACGTTGGTCAATGCGCTGCTGGAGCGCGAGCCCGGTATATCCCTGTCCGTGTCGCATACCACGCGGCCCCCGCGGGTGGGCGAGGAATACGGTCGGCACTATTTCTTCGTCGAGCGCCCGGATTTCGAGCGCGAGATCGTCGACGGCATCTTCCTGGAGCACGCCGAAGTGCACGGCAACCTCTACGGCACCTCGCGTACCGTGGTGGAGGGCAAGCTGGCCGAAGGCGCCGATGTCCTGCTGGAAATCGACTGGCAGGGTGCGCGCCAGGTGCGCAAGGGCAAGCCGGACTGCGTCAGCGTTTTCATCCTCCCGCCGTCCCGGGGGGAACTCGAACGCCGTCTCCGGGGTCGAGGATCGGACGCGCCGGAGGTGATCGAGCGCCGCCTGTTCAACTCCCGCGAGGAAATCGCGCATGCGCACGAGTTCGACTACATCATCGTCAACGACCGTTTCGAGGACGCCCTGGGCGATCTCCAGGCGATCGTCCGCGCCGTCCGCCAGCGCACGCCGTGGTCGGCCCGCCGCCACGAATCGCTGATCGAGGAGTTGCTCGCACCATGACCGACGACGCCATCGTCCGCATCCGCGGCCTGACCACGGTCCTCAACGGCAAGACCATCTTCGACAACCTCGACCTGGATATCCCCCGTGGCAAGGTCACGGCGATCATGGGGCCGAGCGGCACCGGCAAGACCACCCTGTTGAAGCACATCACCGGGCAGATGCGTGGTGACGCCGGCAGCGTGGAGGTCGACGGTGAGAACGTGCCGGCGCTCTCGCGCGAACGGCTGTTCGGCCTGCGCGAGCGGATCGGCTACCTGTTCCAGAACTCCGCCCTGCTCACGGACTTCGACGTCTTCGAGAACGTGGCCTTCCCGCTGCGCCAGCACACCCGGCTGCCGGAAGAACTCATTCGCAACATCGTGTTGAACAAGTTGCAGGCCGTGGGCCTGCGCGGTGCCGCCCGGTTGATGCCCACGGAGCTTTCCGGCGGCATGGCCCGTCGCGTGGCGCTGGCGCGCGCCATCGTGTTCGATCCCGCGTTGATCCTCTACGACGAACCCTTCGTCGGGCTGGACCCGATCGCCCTGAACCAGGTGCTGCTGCTGATCCGCACGCTCAACCAGACCCTGGGCATCACCAGCGTGCTGGTGGCGCACGAGCTGGCGGCCGTGCAGAAAGTGGCCGACCGCGTCTACCTGATCGCCAACGGCAAGGTCGTGGCGCAGGGCGCACCGGATTCCCTCGCCAACGACGGCTCGCCATGGACGGCGCAGTTCTTCGGCGGCGAGCCCGACGGTCCGGTTCCCTTCCAGTATCCCGCGGGCGACTACGCCACCGCGCTCGGTTTCCCCGGAGGCAAGGCATGACCGCCAAGGACGACAACGTCGTCATTCGCAGCCTGACGCAGATCGGCGCCTGCGGGCTCTTCCTGCTGACCATCCTCGCGGCCGTTCCGCGCAGCTTGCGTCATGGCCGCGAAACGATCCGCCAGATCTGGTTCGTCGGCGCGATGAGCCTCACCATCGTGATGACCTGCGGCCTGTTCGTGGGCATGGTGCTGGGCTTGCAGCTTTACGACGTGCTCTCGATCTTCGGCGGCACGTCCGCCACCGGCACCGTCGTCGCCATCGCGATCTACCGCGAACTCGGTCCCGTGGTCACGGCCTTGCTGTTCGCCGGCCGCGCCGGCACCTCGGTCACCGCCGAGATCGGCCTCATGCGCGCCACCGACCAGCTCGACGCCATGGAGATGATGGCGGTCGATCCGATCGCCTACGTGGCCGCGCCGCGATTCCTCGCCGGCGTCGTCGCCTTGCCCCTGCTTGCCGTGGTGTTCTGCGCCATGGGCGTGTTCGGCGGCCACCTGGTCGGCGTCACCTGGCTGGGCATCGACAACGGCACCTTCTGGTCGAACATGACCGCCACCGTCGACGTCCAGAAGGACATCATCGACGGCGTACTGCTCAAATCCATCGCCTTCGGCATCGTGGTCTCCCTGATCGCGGTGTTCCAGGGCTACACCACCCCGCCCACCAGCGAGGGCGTCGCCTATGCGACGACCCGCACGGTGGTGGCCTCGTCCATCGCCATCCTGGCGCTGGACTTCGTCCTCACCTCGTTCCTGATCTGAGGCACCGGAGACCCGCCATGACCCGTCATTCCTTCATCGCCCATTCGAGGATCGTGCCGTGACCCAGAGACGTTCCTATGCCGTCGGCACCGGCCTGTTCATCGTGCTCGGCTTCGCCGCCCTGGCTTACCTCGCCACACAGACCACCTCGGTGGCCAACGCCACCCAGGGTTCCAGTTACGTGGTGGAAACCCACTTCGCCAACGTCGGCCAGTTGAAGACCCGCGCCCCGGTGAAGATCGCCGGCGTACGCGTCGGCTCGGTGCAATCGATCGAGCTGGTGCCGGGCAAGGAGGAGGCCAAGGTCACCTTGTCCATCGACGACCGGCACAAGGACATCCCGGACGATTCCGTCGCCACGATCTTCACCAGCGGCCTGCTGGGCGACCAGTACGTGGGCATCCAGTTCGGCCGCTCCAAGAATCCGGTGAAGGAAGGCGGCGAAATCGGCCTGACCCGTCCGGCCCAGCAGCTGGAGGAAATGCTCGGCAAGTTCTTCGGCGGCGGCAGCGCGCCGGACCGCCTTGGCGGCACCTTCCACGTGACCGGCGAATTCACCAACGTGGGTGCCCTGCAGCCAGGCGCGGCGGTGAAAATGGCCGGCGTGCCCATCGGCAGCGTCGATTCGGTGGTGATCAAGCCCGGCAGCAGCGAAGCCACGGTGACCCTTGCGATCGACAAGCGCTACTCCCAGATACCGGATGACTCGTCGGCCGCGGTATTCACCAGCGGTTTGATCGGTAGCCAGTATGTTGCGATCCAACCCGGCGGGTCGCCGGAATACCTGGCGGAAGGCGATAGCTTCGTGCTCACGCAGTCCGCGCTCCAGCTGGAAGACCTGATCGGCAAGTTCCTGGTGAACGGTTCGCCGAGCGACAACAAGTCCGGTGGCGCCCAGGGCTCCACCCAACCCGACAACGCCGGCAAGAAGTAAGGCCGGACCAGGAGACACCGCATGTTGCGTCAGCTTTCCCTCGCCATCGCCCTCGCCGTGACCACGGCGGCGGCCGCGCCCGCCTTCGCGCAGGCCGCGCCCGCTCCGGCCGCCGCGGTCGACGCGCAGTCCCCGCAGGGCATCGTCACCACCATCTCCGACGACCTCGCCAAAGCCATCGAGGGCCATCAGGCCGAACTGAAGAGCGACAAGGAAAAGCTCATCGCCGTCATCGACGACGTTTTCCTGCCGCACTTCGACATCGACTACGCGTCGATCCTCGTGCTCGGCCAGAACGCCTCCAAGGCGTCCCCCGAGCAGCGCGAGCGCTTCGCCAAGGCCTTCTACAACTCGATCACCCACCGGTACGCGGAAGGCCTGCTCAACTACACGCGCGGTCGCGTGAAGGTCCTGCCGTTCAGTGGCGACCTCAACAACAAGCGCACCGTCGTGCGTACGCAGGTGATGCTCGACGACGGCAAGTCCGTCTCGGTCGACTACGCGTTCCGTAAGTCGAAGACGGGCGACTGGAAGGCCTACGACGTGATCATCGAAGGTATTTCGTACATCACGAACTACCGCAACCAGGTCGACGCCGAGATCAAGAAGGAAGGCCTGGACAAGCTGACCGCCGACCTCGAGCAGAAGGGTTCGGCCGCCATCGACGAGATGCAGCAGCAGACCGGCGGCGCCCGCAAGTGAGCTCGCCGGCGTTCCAGTTCGGCAATCCGGCGCCGGAGACCCTCGCGGTCTCCGGCGCGCTCACGTTCGCCACCGCGGCCGAAGCGCTGGACGCCGCCCGCCGGCAACTGGACGGCGGACGGCAGGTCAATCTCGACCTCGCTGGGCTGTCCCAGGTGGACAGCGCCGGCCTCGCCACCGTGCTGGCCTTGTTGGCCCACGCCCGCAGCCAGGGCAAGACGCTTTCCGTCACCCACGCCCCCGCCGGCCTGCAAGCCCTGGCCCGCGTCTCCGGCGTCGACTCCCTCTTCTAACCCGCCCACCCCTAGCGGAAGCCGCCCGCGGTGGAAGCCGACCTTTGTGGGAGCCGCTTCAGCGGCGATCCCGCGGCAGCGGGCCAGTTTCTCCTGCACGGCTCGGCTTTGCCCTCGCGTTCGGAGGCGCGAGGCCCAAGCAACGCCCGCGACCTGGATGGGTGCCGTTGCGTGTGAATCCCCCTCATTCGGGTGGGAAGCGGGCTGGCCCGCGATTCGCCACCCTGGGACGAGCGGATGAGGCTATGCATTGCAACCGAGCGGGCGGTGGAAAGCCTCACCCAATTACTGCAAAGCCTCTTTCGCCAGCAAAAAGATCGAGGACTCGCGGGCCAGCCCGCGTCCCACCATGTTTCGGCACGGGGCGGGCGTTGCTCTTTCCCACCGACCCACCGCAGTGTCGAGAGAGCTGCCGGGCGCCACCCTCGGCGCGACATGAGGAGCCGAGGAGGGGCGGGCGGACAAGGCCCGGAGGGGATCGGCCTGGACGGCCGATCGTTTTCGCTGAGGCAGGAGCCGAATCGAAAACCCCCGCCCGACCGTCCGAGCCCGAAGGGGCGCCAGCCATAGGACACGGCCGCGCAGCGGCATCCCTTCCCAAGGGACGGCACCGCCTGTCGCGCCGAGGGTGGCGCCCGGCAGCTCCCCTCGCCGCAAAAAGCGAACGCGAGGGCGAAAGCCGAGCCACGAAGCAGCCGCGGCTAGTCCATGAAGAACCAAAAAAAAGGGCCCCGAGGGGCCCTTTTCGTCATTGCGGCTTTTCGCCGTTCTGCCGTTCCCAGGTGTGCTGCTCGTCGAGCAGTTTGTCCGGGTCGAAGTCCTTGCTGTCGTTCAGGCCCTGCATCTGCTCGATGGCTTCCGGCGGTGGGTTGCCGTAGTAGATGCTGTAGAGGCGCTGCTGGCGGTAGGCGTCGCGGATGAACACGTACGGGTCGTAGGCGGAGGCGAGGAAGCTTTCCGCGTCGATGCCGCGCGAGCGCAGGGTCACGAGATAGAGCACCTGCGGCACGTACTGCTGGCCGTACTTGAAGTCGTGGTTACGCGTGTAATAGCTGAGCGGGTCGAAGAAGTAGCTGTCGACCGGCAGGCGCCATACGTCGCGGACCGTGGTCGGGCCCACGAAGGGGAGGACCAGGTAGTCGCCCTCGGGGACGCCCCAGCGGGCCAGGGTCACGCCGAAGTCGTTCTGCTCCAGCGGGAGGCCGAGCAGGCTGGCCGGGTCCTTGAAGCCCAGGAAGCCGATCGTCAGGTTGACCACGAAGCGGCTGGTGGTCAGGAAGGCCTGCTTGGGCCGTGCCTGGAGCAGGTCGTTGGCCACCGTCACCGGCAAGCGGATATTCGTATAGAAGTCGCTGATGGCCGTACGCACGGGCGGGTTGGTCACCTTCCGGTAGCCGACGGCGACCGGGCGGATGACCGCCTTGTCCAGCGAATCGTTGAAGGCGTAGACCTTGCGATTGAACTTCTCGTTCGGATCGTCGGTACGCGGGGGCGCGATATGGCAGGCCGCCAGCAGGGTGGCGGCGATGAGGCCTAGCGCGGTTTGGACGGTCCGTTGCAGGGTTCTGGGGCGCATCGATGTGGCTTTGGGGGTGGGGCGGTGCTTTAGTGTACCGCGCGGTATTATTATTTGCACGAAGGGCCCGTCCGTCCTGGTCAGAACCGCGCATGATACCCCTACCCCGATTGCCAGCCAACGGGCCGGGCGGCTAAACTGCACGGTCAGAAGTATCTTTATTGTCAAGGATTTGAAATGGCCCGTATTACCGTCGAAGACTGCCTCGAGGTAGTCGACAACCGCTTTGAGCTCGTGCTCATGGCGACCAAGCGCGCGCGCCAGTTGTCCAAGGGCGCCGAACCGACCCTCGACCCGAACAACGACAAGCCGACCGTGCTCGCCCTGCGCGAGATCGCCGATCGCCGCGTCAGCGACGAAATGATCGACGAAATCGACCGCGCCGCCCGTGAACGTGCCGAGCGTGAAGCCCTCGAGTGGGCCGCCACCGAAGTGGACGACGACCTCTCGAAGGGCGGAGATGATTGATGACGCCGGGTCGTTGTCGGCCCTGCATTCATCCTCACCCTGCGCACGCTGACGCGCGGCTGGAAAGGCCGCGTGCGGGAGGCTCCGCGGCCTGAGGCGCGCGAGATTCTCCCATGGAAGTCATCCCTGCGAAAAAACTGACCGACGTGGTCGATGACGGACCGGTGCCTCCCTACGTGCAGGCACTGGAAGACCGCGTGGGTGCCTACCTGCCGCACGACCAGGTGCTGCGCATCCGCAAGGCCTTCCTGGTCGGCGCCGCCGCCCATGAAGGGCAGACGCGCAAGTCCGGCGAGCCGTACATCACGCACCCGGTGGCCGTGGCGCACGTGCTCGCGGAACTCGGCCTCGATGCCGAGACGATCATCGCGGCGATCCTGCACGACACGCTCGAAGACACCAAGCTCGAACGCGGGGAGTTGGCCGGCGCCTTCGGTGAAACCGTGGCCGAACTGGTCGACGGTGTCACCAAGCTCGACAAGATGCGTTTTTCCAGCCGTGCCGAAGCCGATGCCGAGAGCTTCCGGAAGATGCTGCTGGCGATGGCGCGCGATCTCCGCGTCATCCTGATCAAGCTTTCCGATCGACTGCACAACATGCGCACGCTCGGCGCGAAGGATGCCGAGTCGCGGCGGCGCATCGCGCGCGAGACACTGGAAATCTACGCGCCCATCGCGCAACGCCTCGGCATGAACAAGTTCAAGGCCGAATTGCAGGATCTCGGGTTCAAGGCGCTCTACCCCGATCGTCACCGGATCATCGGCGAGCGCATCCGCGCCGCCCTGGGCAATCGCCGCGAAGCGATGGCGAAGATCGAGATGGCGCTCGAAGGCCGCCTCGCCGCGGAGAAGATCCCCGGCCGCGCGGTAAGCCGCATCAAGTCGGCGTGGAGCATCTATTCGAAGATGCGCAACGAACACAAGTCGTTCGCGCAACTCATGGATGTCTACGGTTTCCGTGTCATCACCGATTCGGCCATGCATTGCTACATGGCGCTCGGCGCCGTGCACGGCCTGTACAAGCCGGTGGACGGCCGCTTCAAGGATTTCATCGCCATTCCCAAGGGTAACGGCTATCAGTCGTTGCACACGGTGCTGCTCGGGCCGTTCGGCGCGCCGATCGAAATCCAGATCCGCACCTCGGAGATGGAGTCGGTGGCCGAACGCGGCGTAGCCGCGCACTGGGCGTACAAGAGCGATTCCGGCCCGGCGAACAGCGCGCAGGCGCGGGCACGCGAGTGGCTGTCCGCGTTGGCCGACAGCCAGGCGAACACGCCCTCGGCGTCGGAGTTCCTCGAGAACGTCAAGATCGACCTGTTCCCCGACGAGGTCTACCTGTTCACGCCGCGTGGCGACATCTTCTCGCTGCCGCGCAACGCCACAGCCCTCGATTTCGCCTACGCGGTGCACACCGACGTTGGCGATCACGCGGTGGCCGCGCGCGTCGACAAGAAGCTGGTGCCCTTGCGCACGCGCCTGGTGTCCGGCCAGCAGGTGGAGATCATCACCGCGCCATCGGCCGTGCCCAACCCGGCGTGGCTCGAGGCCGTGGTCACCGGCAAGGCGCGCACGGCGATCCGCCAGTATCTCAAGCACCTGCAGCACGAGGATGCCGTGGACTTCGGCCACCGCATGCTCGACCGCGCGCTCGATGCCCGTGGCCTCAGCCTGGACGCGATCCCCGGCGCCACGCTCGATCGCTTCCTCGAGGACGCCAAGCTCAAGCGCCTGGAGGAACTCTTGTCGGAGATCGCCCTGGGCAACCGTTTCGCCGACCAGGTTGCGACGCAACTGGTGGCGCTGCTCGGCCCGGGCGAGAGCCATACGCCAGCGCCCGCCGAGCATTCGGCGGAGAAGATCCGCATCAGTGGCGCCGAGCGCGGCGTGCTCAGCTTCGGCAATTGCTGTCATCCGCTGCCGGGCGACGAGATCGTCGGTTTCCTGTCCTCGGGCAAGGGCATCGTCGTGCATCGCGTGGAATGCCCCAACGTGGCGGAGTTCCGCAAGACGCCGGAACGTATCGTCGCCATCGAATGGGATCGCGACGTCTCCGGCGATTACCGCGCGGAGTTGCGCATCGAGGTATTGAACCGCCCGGGCGTGCTGGCCACCGTCGCCGCCGCGATCGCCGATGCCGGTTCGAACATCGAAAACGTCGAATACATCGAACGCGACAGCACCGCCGCCACGCTACTCTTCGCCATCGAGGTAAAGGACCGCAAGCACCTCGCCGACGTGATGCGCCGCGTGCGTCGCACCGGCGTGGTCAGCGGCGTTTACCGCCACCCGCTCTAGGACCTCCCATGACCCGCAGCACCATCGCCACCGACAAGGCACCTTCGGCCATCGGCCCGTATTCGCAGGCCGTGCGCGCAGGCAACACTGTGTACTTCTCGGGCCAGATCCCGCTCGATCCGGCCACCGGCAACCTCGTCGAAGGCGACATCACCCTCCAGACCCGCCGTGTGTTCGACAACCTCGTGGCTGTCGCCGAGGCCGCTGGCGGCAAGCTGTCGGACATCGTCCGCGTCGGTATCTATGTCACCGACCTGGGCAACTTCGCCGCGGTGAACGCGGTGATGGCCGAATACTTCCAGCAGCCGTATCCGGCGCGTTCGACCATCGAGGTCTCGGGCCTGCCGAAGGGCGCCCAGGTCGAGGTCGACGCGATCCTCGTCCTGCCGTAAGCCCATAGCGCGGTTTCCGTGGCTCGCCATGCATCGCCGACTCCCGCCGCGCCGGTGGCGGACCCGGGGCGCGCGCCCCTGACGACGCTCGGCGGCGTGGGGCCCGCGCTCGCCGAGACGCTGGGACGGCTGGGGCTGCGCGAGGTGCAGGACCTCTGGTTCCATCTGCCCTTGCGCTATGAAGACCGCACCCAAGTACGTCCGATCGCCGGCCTGCGCCCCGGCGACCGCGTGCAGGTGGAAGGCATCGTCGAATTCGTCGAACGGGGTTTCCGCTTCCGGCCGCAGCTCAAGGTGGTCATCGGCGACGAATCCGGCGGCGTGCTGCTGTTGCGCTTCTTTCACTTCCGCAAGTCGCAGGTCGACCAGTTGCCGAAGGGCACGCGCCTGCTTTGCTTCGGTGAAGTGCGCCAGGGGCCACAGGGCCTGGAGATCGTCCACCCGCAATACCAGCGCATCGAACCCGATGAACCGGTGGTGGTGGATGAGCGGCTGACGCCGGTCTACCCGACCACCGAGGGACTCGGCCCGCGGCGGCTGGCCAGTCTCGTCTCGCGCGCGTTGGCCCATCTGCCGGCGGACGACAGGCTGGAACTCATCCCCGAGTCGATCGGCCGTCCGATGGGCCTGGCGTCCTTGCGCGAGGCCTTGCTCTACGTGCACCGGCCGCCGCCGGAAGTCGATCTACGCGAACTCGGCGAGGGCCGGCATCCCGCGCAGAAACGCCTCGCCTTCGAGGAACTGCTGACCCAGCACCTCACCCTGCGGCGCATGCGCGCGGCGGTGAAGAAGCGCAAGGCGCCCGCGTTGAAAAGTGCCGGCGCGCTGCGTGAGCGATTGCTTGAGGCGCTGCCGTTCGCCCTCACCAAGGCCCAGGCACGCGTGTCGAAAGAGGTGGCGCGCGATCTCGCACGCGCCCATCCCATGCTGCGCCTCGTGCAGGGTGACGTCGGCAGCGGCAAGACCGTGGTCGCCGCGCTGGCCGCCGTCGCCGCCGTGGAAAGCGGCTATCAGGTGGCGCTGATGGCGCCGACCGAATTGCTTGCGGAGCAACACCTGCGCAACTTCCGCGCCTGGCTCGAACCGCTGGGACTGGACGTGGAATGGCTGGCCGGCAAGGTACAGGGCAGGGCGCGCAAGAAGGCGCTCGACCGCGCGGCCAGCGGTGATGCGCATGTCGTCGTCGGCACGCACGCGTTGATGCAGGAGGGCGTGGCCTTCGCGAAGCTGGGCCTCGTCATCGTCGACGAGCAGCATCGATTTGGCGTGCACCAGCGGCTGGCGCTGCGCGACAAGGGTGCGGAAGGCGATCTCATTCCGCACCAGCTCGTGCTCACGGCGACGCCGATCCCGCGCACGCTCGCGATGAGCGCCTACGCCGACCTCGACGTCTCCTCGATCGACGAATTGCCGCCGGGACGGACGCCCGTGCAGACCGTGGCACTGTCGAACGAGCGGCGCTTCGACGTCATGGAGCGCATCCACGCGGCATGCATGCAAGGCCGGCAGGTTTACTGGGTCTGCACGCTGATCGAGGAATCCGAGCAGCTCAATGCGCAGGCGGCCGAGGTGGCGCATGCCGAACTCACCGCCGCGCTGCCGGACCTCGCGGTCGGCTTGATCCACGGGCGCATGAAGCCGAAGGAAAAGCAGGCGGTGATGGACGCCTTCAAGGCGGGCGAACTCGCCGTGCTGGTCGCCACCACGGTGATCGAGGTCGGCGTGGACGTGCCCAACGCGAGCCTGATGGTGATCGAGAACAGCGAACGGCTCGGCCTCGCGCAATTGCATCAGTTGCGCGGCCGCGTGGGGCGCGGAGCGATCGCGTCCAACTGTGTGTTGCTTTACCAGACGCCGCTGTCGCGCCTGGCCAGGGAGCGCCTCCAGGTGATGCGCGAGACGAACGACGGGTTTCGCATCGCCGAGAAGGATCTCGAACTGCGCGGCCCGGGCGAGGTGCTGGGTACCCGGCAGACCGGCCAGTTGCAGTTCCGCATCGCCGACCTCGCGCGCGACGCGCACCTCATGCCCGAGGTGCAGCGCGTGGCCGAGGCGATGATGAAGGACCATCCCGCGCGCTGCGAGTTGCTGATCGCGCGATGGGTGGGCGACGCGGCCCGGTATGTGGATGCCTAAGGCGGACTGAGGCGGGTCCGCCTAGACCAACCCTAGGTGCCGCCGCACTTCCGCCGCGATCGTCGCGGTTTCGCGCAACGGGGCCTGCCGGTCGGCGGTAGCCGCATCGATGTCGTGCAACAACCCGGCCGAGCGCAACTCGGCATGGAAACGCGCCAGCTTCTCCGGCAAGCGCGCGGATACGAAGGTATGCACGGGGCGTCCCGTCGCACAGGCTTCCGAAAGCATGTTGACGGAATCGGGGGTGACGACCAGCCGGTCCGCCCAGCCGAGGATGCCGGGATAGGGGTTCGCCCCATCGGCGCTGCCGGTCCAGACCACGCCAGGCAAGCCGGCGAAGGCCTCGCGGATGCGTGGCAGGCTCGACGCCGGGGTACGACGGGACACGGCGACAAGAACCGATCCACCATCCGCCGCGTGCCGTGCACGTGTCGCCGCCAGGAAGGCATCCATGGCGGCGGCGTCCGGTCGCGAGCCGTGCCGGTCCCCGCCGATCAACACGCCGAGCCGTGGGCCGGGCAGGGTGCCGAATGGCGCGAAGGCGTCACGCCCGTCGGCCAGCCAGGCGTCGTCGATCGGATGGAGCGAGCCCAGCGAATGGAGCACGTTGTCCCCGACCAGGCCGTCGTGCCGGGGCGTAACCACGAGGTCCCAGTGCGCCGGGTCGATCCGCGGATCGAGGATCTGCACGACGAGTGTCGCGCCGCCGGACCACCGGCGAATCTGCCGCGTGGCCCAGGCCGCCTGGCGGCCACACCCGATCGCCAGCTTCGGCCAGGGTGGCAACAGGCTGTCCTCATCGTGCCCGAGCGCCATCCTCGCACCCGGCAGGTTCCGTGGCGCGAGCCACGACCAGGGTGCGCGCAACTGGACGATGATCTCCCGGATCGACGGCGTCAGTGCCTCGGCCAGGGCCAGCGCCTGGCGACGATTGCCCGCGGCACCGTCGGTCACCACCCAGCAGGACTCGTGCGATAGCGTGTTCACCTGGCGCTCCGGCCTCCGATTGTTGTCGATTTCGGCACAGTTCGTTCCCTGGGCGGCTGATCCACGATCGTGTCGTGACGCTTACACTGTAAGGATGCCGGTGTTTCGGCAGGCCATCACTGTACAAGGATACCCATGAGTGCTCCGTTGACCGATGCTTCGCTTGACCAGCTTTTCCTCAAGGCCCGCACCTACAACGCGTGGCTGCCAAAGGAGGTGACCGACGAGCAGCTTCACCGGCTGTACGACCTGGCGAAATTCGGCCCCACGGCCGCCAACTCCTCGCCGATGCGCGTGGTTTTCGTGAAGTCGCAGGACGCGAAGCAGCGCCTCAAGCCCCATCTTTCCGAGACCAACGTCGAAAAGACCATGCAGGCTCCGGTCACGGCGATCGTCGCCACCGATTTCGCCTTCTACGAGAAGCTACCCAAGCTTTTCCCGCATGCCGATGCGCGTGTATGGTTCGTCGGCAACGAGCCGATGATCCAGTCCTCGGGTACCCGGAACGGTTCGCTGCAAGGCGCCTACCTGATCATGGCCGCCCGCGCGTTGGGCCTGGATTGCGGTCCGATGTCCGGCTTCGACCAGGCCGGTGTCGACGCCGAGTTCTTCGCGGGCACCCAGGTCAAGTCGAATTTCCTGGTCAACATCGGCTACGGCGATCCCGGCAAGAACCTGTTCGAACGCCTGCCGCGCCTGGACTTCGACGAAGCCGTACGGATCGCCTGATTCTTCCCGCGGTGACCGCACGGTCCCGCCGTCACCCGCCGTACCCACCTCACTGCAGGAGATACACCATGCGCGCTCTTCGTTATGTCGCCCTCGCCGCCCTGTTGACCACCGCCGGCAGCGCCGTCGCCGCCCCGGTCACCTACACGCTCGACCCGGGTCATACGATGGTCCTGTTCAGCTGGAACCACTTCGGTTTCTCCAACCCGACGGCCAACCTCGGCCAGGTCGAGGGCACCCTCGTCTATGACGAGAAGGACCCGTCGAAGGCCACGGTCGAGGCGACCCTGCCGCTCTCCGGCCTCGACAGCTTCGTGCCCAAGCTCGACGAGCACCTGAAGTCGGCCGACTTCCTCGACGCCGCCAAGTACCCCTCCGTCACCTTCAAGAGCACCAAGGTCGTGCCGGCGGGCAAGGGCAAGCTGAAGGTCACCGGCGACCTGACCGTCCACGGCGTGACCAAGCCGGTCACCCTCGACGTCAGCCTGAACAAGGTCGGCCCGCACCCGATGATGAAGGTGCAGACGGTCGGCTTCGACGCCACCACCACGATCAAGCGCTCGGACTTCGGCGTGGGCGCGTATGTCCCGAACGTCTCCGACGAGATCAAGATCCGCATCACGACCGAAGCGCACGACGCCTCGGCCGAAAAGAAGTAAGCCGCCCGCTTCCCGCGAGGTAGTGGAACCCGCGCCGGCGACGGCGCGGGTTTTTTCGTTTCCGGGCGGCCCTCGCCGCGTGCCGCATCGTCACGCCGGGCATTTCGTTCCTGCTAACATCGCCTTCTATCCCCGGTTCCACCGCATCGTCGGAGTTTTCCCATGCGCCCCAATCCCGCGGCCGCCCCGCTGATCCCGGCGAACGCCGAAAATCGTTACGAAGTGACCCGCGCCGACCTGCCGTTGTCCTGTCCCATGCCGGGCATGTACCTGTGGAACTCGCATCCGCGCGTCTACCTGCCCATCGAGGACGACGGTGGCACCTCGAAGTGCTCCTATTGCGGCGCGACCTACGTCCTGAAAGACTGATCGGCCCCCGCGCGGGCATGCTTCGTGCATTGCCCTCGTAACCTCTCAAACGGACCAACCCATGGCCACCGTCTCTCCCAATCGGACGATGACCGTCGTACAGCTCATACCCGCCCTGCATTCGGGTGGCGCCGAGCGCTCGACCCTGGAAATCGCCAGGGCCCTGGTCCAGGCAGGTCATCGTTCCATCGTCGTGTCCGCCGGCGGGCGGATGGTCGAGCAGCTGGAAGCCGAAGGCAGCGAACACATCGCCTTGCCCATCGGCAAGAAGTCGTTCGCCACCCTGTTCACCGTCGGCAAGCTGCGCCGCGTGTTGCGCGACGTCCAGCCGGACATCGTGCACGCCCGTTCGCGCCTGCCGGCCTGGATCGGCTGGTGGGCGATGCGGGGCGTCAAGCCGCGCCCGCACTTCGTCACCACCGTGCACGGCCTGAACCGGCCCAGCCGCTACAGCGCGATCCTCCTGCGCGGCGAACGGGTGATCGTGGTCTCGCAGACCCTGCGCGACTACGTGCTGCGCCACTACCCCCACGATATCGAAACCTCGCGCATCACCGTGATCCCGCGCGGCATCGATACCGACGCATTCCCCTACGGCTACCGCCCCGACGACAGCTGGCAGCGCGCGTTCTTCGAGGAATACCCACAGCTGGCCGGGGCGCCCCTGCTGACGCTTCCGGGGCGGGGCACGCGCCTGAAGGGCCATGCGGACGCGATCGAGTTGATCGCCGACCTCACCCATCGGGCCATCGACGTGCGCCTGCTCCTGCTCGGCGCCGATGAGCCCGGTCGCGAGGCCTATGTGGCCGAACTGTGTAACCTGATCCACCAGCGCGGGCTCGACGACAAGGTGGTGATCTCGCCACAGCGGTCGGACGTACGCGACATCTATGCGATGTCGACCCTCGTGCTGCAGCTTTCCAGGCGTCCCGAGTCGTTCGGTCGCACGGTGGTGGAAGCCCTGGCGCTTTGCCGGCCGGTGATCGGCTACGCCCACGGTGGCGTCGGTGAACTGCTGGCCGAACTCTATCCCGCCGGCCGCGTCCCGCTGGGCGACCGCGAAAAGCTGGTCGAACGGGCCGCGGAGCTGCTTCGCTTCGCCCCGTCCATCCCGCCGCCGCGCGCCTATCGCCTGTCCGACATGCAGTCGGCCACCCTGGCGCTGTACGCGGAGGTGGTGGACGGCGTACCGGCCGCGTGAGCGGGCGCAGCGTCGGCGCGACGATCCGGGCGGGGCTTGCCTCGCCGCTGCTTCCGATCTGGCTGGTACCGGCCTTGCTGCCGTTCGGGCGAAGCGCCGAGCTCGGGGTCTTTCTCGCCCTCGTCGGCAGCATCCTCCTGCTCGTGCGCGAACCGCAGGCGTTGCGCCACCATCCGGGCGCCAAGCTGTTCCTGTGGCTGTTCCTGGCCTACGCCGGGGCCGCCCTGGTGTCCGCGGTGGACGCGGTGGCGCCCGGCAAGAGCTGGGGCACGGTCGCCGGCATCCTGCGCTTCGCCCCGCTGGGCGTGTACACCTGTTTCGCGGTGCGCCGGCCGGGAAAGGTCCACGCGCTTTATGTCGCCACGGCCGTCGTGGTCGCGATCTGGGTGGCCGATGCCTGGGTGCAGGCGCTCACGGGCTACGGCTTGGCGGGAGCCTCGGACGTGGATCGGCTCTCCGGCATCTTCGGTGCGGATAACCTGAAACTGGGCCCCGCCTTGTCGGCGTTGTCGCCCTTCCTGCTATGGGCCGCACGTGAGCGCTGGGGCCGGCGTGGGCTTGTCGTCGCCTTCCTGTTCGCACTCGGGCCGGTGCTCTTGTCCGGATCGCGCGCCTCGTGGCTTTGCTATGCCGTGGTCACGTTGTGCTTCGTCTGGCGCGAAGCGGGGTCGTTCCGCCGCTTCGCGGTCGCCTGCGCCGCGGGCGGCGTGGTCGTGGCCCTCGCCCTCGCGCTGGCGTGGCAGATGTCGCCGCGCTTCCGCGACCGCGTGGCGCATACGCTGCCGGCATTGTCCGGCACCTCCGCGGGCGTGGACGCGGCACTCACGGGCCGTCTCGATATCTGGACGACGTCGTTGCGCATGTACGCCGCACATCCATTGAACGGCGTAGGTGTTCGCGGCTTCCGCGTCGCCTACCCGTCCTTGGCCTCGCCGGGCGATCACTTCCTCACGATCGAGAAATGCGGGGAAGGCGAAGGGGCCTGCCACGCGCACCAGGTCGTGCTCGAAGTCGCCACGGAAACCGGCACCCTCGGCCTCCTGGCCTGGCTCGCGGCCGCCGTGTATGCCGTGCGCGCCTGGTGGCGCGCTGGCGCGTCCGCCCGTGCGCGCGCGTTTCCGCCGACGGTGGCGCTGGCCGCCATCCTGTTCCCGTTGAATACCCACATGGCGTTCTACTCGGCGTGGTGGGGGCTGCTGGCGGCATGGTTGCTGTCGGTGTGGTGCGCGGCCCTGTTCGCCGACCTGCCGGATGTGGAGGCCCGCCATGCCGCGTGAGCCGTTGTCGGTTGTCGTCACCACGTTCGACAATGCGGCCACGATCGGCGCCTGCCTCGCCTCGGTGGCTTTCGCCGACGACATCGTGGTGCTCGATTCCGGTTCGACGGACGAGACCCGTGAGATCGCGGCCCGCCACGGCGCCCGTGTCCATGTGCAGCCGTTCGCCGGCTACAGCGCGCAGAAGCAGGCGGCGATCGACCTGGCCCGGCATCGATGGGTGTTGCTGCTCGATTCCGACGAGGCGATACCGGCGATGGCCGCGGAATGCATCCGTTCAGTGCTCGACACGCCCCAAGCCGCCGGCTATGTGCTGCTCCGCCGCGAGTGGGTGTTCTGGCGTTGGCAACCCGAGCGTGCACGGCTCAACCACTACGTGCGATTGTTCGACCGCACGCGGGCGCGCATGAGCGGCCATGAGGTGCATGAAAGCGTCATTGTCGACGGTCCGGTGCAGCGGCTGGACGCGGTCATCGACCATCACGGCGAGCGCGACATCGAAGGACGCGTCGACAAGGCCAATCGTTATTCGTCGTTGCAGGTGCGCGACCGGCATACCCGGACGCCCCGTTTCCTGCGTATGCGGATGGTTTTCTATCCGGCGGTGGCGTTCGCCCGTTACTACTTCTGGCGTGGTCATTGGCGCGGTGGCTGGGCTGGCTTCGTCGCGGCCCGCGTGCACGCGTTCTACGCGTTCCTGAAGTACGCCAAGCTGTATGAACTGCGCCGGTCAGGCGGCCAGCGCGACGGGCGCGGCCCGCTCGAAACCGAACGCGGCGACGACTAGCTCGCAAGCCTCGCGGCGCAAGGCCTCGCGACGGCGGAACTCGCTGCGGCGTTTGCTTTCGATCTCCGATGCGTCGCGCACGGGTTCGCGAGGAGGGAGCACGTAGAAGCCATCGTCCCCGGCAGCGCCGTCGGATTCGATCCAGAAGGCGTCATAGTCCGCCTTCACCTTGTCCGGAATGCCGGCGAAGACATGGGCGGCGTTGCCGATGCCCAGCACGCGCTCCACGCCGAAAGCATCGGCCAATGCACGGATCATCGACAACAACAGGTTCTTCGGCCGAAGCCCGTGGCATTGGCGCGTGAGTTCGCGCACGACATCGCGGCCAGCGTTGTTGGCGGCGCCTTGCAGGCAGCCGATGACGATCGTGCGGCCTTCATCGATGAAGGAGATCGTGGCGTATGAAATCTGCAGTCCGCTGTCGTCGGTGAGCGAAAGACTGAGTTCGCCTTCGCGACCCCTGCGCAACGGCGCCTTGACGATCAGGGAAAGTGCGCTGCCGTCGCGCAGCGTCACCCGTCCGGCCAGCACCTGGCGCTCGCGATAGAGGGTGTGGAAGAACGGACGTGGAAAGCGGGCCAGCGCGAAGTCGTAGTGATCGCGCAGCGCCTTGAAGCGGCGCTCCTTGCTCCATGCCTTGCTGATGTAGCGATGCTGGTAGCGCTCCACCAGCACGGTGTCGATGGAGGAAATGCCGGCCATCGGCGGCTTCTCCAGAAAGGCCAGCCATGCATCGTGCGCACGCCACCGCGACGCACAACGCAGGGCATAGGTGAGCACCGCACCGATGGCATGCGTGCGCGTGCTGTGCCATCCGGCACGGCCGCGTAGTGATCGCGCGAAACGAAAAAACGACTGCATGGCAAAGGTCCGTCTTGTGGGCACGACGAACTTTCTACGCTGGCGTTTTTTCGCGAGGCTTTCGTTATTTAGGACGAAAGGTTCGCCGTTGTGCAGGCGTTATGCACCACGAAAGATCAGGGAAAGTCCGATGAAAGATCGCGGCTTACCTGTGAGGCCGGGAAGGGGACGAAAACAGGTTGCCGCAGCGCTTCGGGTGGGAAGCGGCCTGGGCCGCGATCGCGCGCCAGCGCGCTTCCCACCCCAAGCTCACCTGAAGCTAGGGATGGCCGAGGTGCAGGAGGCGACACCCGGTGGCTCAGTAGATCTTCGGCTCGCCGGGTGGGCGGGTCTTGAAGCGCTTGTGGACCCAGAGGTATTGCTCGGGTGCTTCGCGGGCCATTTGTTCGATCTGCGCGTTGACGCGCGCGGTGTCGAAAGCGGCGTCCTTGCTGGGGAAACCTTCCAGCGGGGCGCCGAGGCGCATCGCATAACCCGCGTCGCCGGGCAGGCGGCGGTGGAAGAAAGGAATCACCAGCGCGCCGGACAGCCGGGCGAGGTGGTGCGTGGCGGTGATCGTCGCCGCCGGCACGCCGAAGAACGGGACGAAGACGTTGTCCTTGCTGCGCATGTCCTGGTCGGGCGCGTACCAGAGCGTGCCGCCCGCCTTCAGGTATTTCACCGTGCCGCGGATGTCGTCCTTCTCGAACATCGCGTCGGCGTAGTGCAGGCGCGAGCGGAGCACGGTGAATTCGAAGACGTCCGAATCCATCAGACGGTACATGCCGGCGATGCGGATGCGCTGGGAAACGAGGCGCGCGCACAGTTCCAGGTGCGAGAAATGGCCGCCGACGAGCAGCACGCCGCGACCGGCGCGGCGCGCCGCCTCCAGGTGTTCCAGTCCTTCCACGGTGACCGGTACGCGGGCGATGGCGCGGTCAGATCCCATCCAGCCGAGGGCGAACTCGGCCAGCATCATGCCCACGTCGCAGAGGTTGGCGCGGACCAGCGCCTGCTGTGCGGCCGGGTCCAGTTCCGGGAAGCAAAGCGCGATATTGGTCGCCGCGATCCGCCGCCGCTCCGGATTCAGGTGCAGGGCCAGGCGGCCCGCCAGCCGGCCCAGGCGCATCAGCAGACGGAAGGGCAGGTGCGCGATCAGCCAGATGAAGGCCACGCCCAGCCACGCCGGCCAGTGGCGGGGCGTGAGCAGGCGGCGCGTGAGATGGGGGCGGGGCATACCGGGCATGGCCGGTCATTGTAACGAATGGGGGCGGCTATACTGCCCGGTCGATGGCAATACCAGGGATCCGCGTGCTGCTGCGCCTGCTCTACAACTTCGCCATGTACCTGTTCACGCCGCTGGTGATGCTCCGCCTGATGGCGCGCGGCATGCGCTATGGCGATTACCACGTGCGCTGGCGCGAGCGCTTCGGCCGCTTCCGTGAGCCGCGGCTGGCGGGCTGCCTCTGGGTGCATGCGGTATCGGTGGGCGAGGTGAATGCGGCCGAGCCGCTGGTGAAGGCGCTGATGGAGGCCTACCCGCAGGCGCCGATGCTGGTGACCACGGTGACCCCGACAGGCTCCGAGCGTGTCCGCCAGCTGTTCGGCGACAGTGTGCACAGCGTCTACCTCCCTTACGACCTGCCATTCGCCGTGAAGCGTTTCCTGCGCAGCACCCGGCCACGGCTGGCGGTGATCGTGGAGACCGAGATCTGGCCGAACCTCTACTTCGCTTGCCGCAAGCACGGCATCCCCCTCCTGATCGCCAATGCGCGCCTTTCCGAGCGCTCGCTGCGCGGGTACGCGCGGATGAGTTCGCTGGTGAAGCGTGCGCTTCGCTGCGTGAGCCATATAGCGGCGCAATCGCGTACCGATGCGGCGCGCTACCGACTGCTTGGCGCCGAGCCGAGCCAGCTCACCGTATGCGGCAACCTCAAGTTCGATATGCCGGTGCCGCAGGCCGCGCTCGAGGCGGGCACGGCGATGCGTGAGGCTTGGGGCAAGGGACGGCCGGTATGGATCGCCGCGAGCACGCACGAAGGCGAGGAGATGTGCGTGCTCGAGGCGCACCTGAACGTGATGCGCCGCTTGCCCGATGCCCTGCTGCTGATCGCGCCACGTCATCCGGAGCGCTTCAAGGCCGTGGAGTCCTCCGTGCGCAGCCTCGGCTTCCAGGTGGCCACGCGCAGCGCCGATGGCCTGCCCGGTCACGCCACGCAGTGTTTCGTCATCGATTCCATGGGCGAACTGCTGCGTTTCTTCGCTGCGGCGGATCTTGCTTTCGTCGGCGGGAGCCTCGTGCCGATCGGTGGTCACAACGTGCTCGAACCCGCTGCGCTGAACAAGCCGGTGCTCGTCGGACCTCATACCTTCAATTTCGAAGAGATCACGCAGGCGCTGCTTGACGAGGGCGGTGGCCAGCGAGTGAACGATGGCGACGAACTGGGCGAACAGGTGCTGTCACTGCTTCGGGACAGGGAACGCCGCGAGACGATGGGGAGCCAGGCCCGCCATGTATTCGATAGCGAGCGCGGTTCCGTGGGCAAGGTGATGGCGTTGGTGGATGCGCTGTTGCAGGAATAGGTCCCGGTCGTGCGCCGCCGATATCCGGCGACGCGATCCCGCTTACCGGTACGAGTGCGTCGCTTCCGGCAACGTGCAGTTGAGATGAATATTCACGACGTTATAGTCGGCTGCGTTCTCGGCGGGGAAGTAGCTGTAGTCCGTATCGAGGGCCTTGCCGTCTTTCCGGTCGCAAGGCTTGAAGACTTCCGAGCGCGCCGTGACATACAGCTCATCCAGGGATTCCGGGCCTACGGCGAGCAACGTGTAGCCGAAGTTCCCGCCGGCTCTGTTGCCGATGTCCTCGACGATACGCGTGCCCGGTGTCCCGGCGTTGGCGGCGCAAGCAAGGATGGCGCCTAGGCCGGCAATGGTGAATCGCTGAATGAATGTCATGGGTATTCCTGTCGAGCCCGGATCGGGCAGGGATATCCTGATGACGGCTCGTTCATTCCTATATGGAAGCATTCTGAGTTTGCGGAATGGTTATAGGAAAAAACGGCAAGCTGTAGCGCCCGCCGTTCCAGCCCGTTGCGGGAGTAACCGCGCCCGCCGTGTCTTCGACAACGGGCGCGGCTTCGGCACGAAACAGCCGATGCGTTACTGCAGGATCGAGGCGCCCGGGCGCGAGAGGTCGGCGACCGGTCGCGGCGGAACGTTGGGGCGTACCGGCTTGCACAGGACGGTGGCCTTCAGGAGATGCACGTTGGCCATCGAACCCCAGCCGCCGATGTAGTCGTAGCGTACGTTCGCGACGAAGCCGCCTTCGGCGTCGCATTTCTTGGGAGCTTCCACCATGACGTGGTCGTAGGCTTGTCGCTTGCTGCTGCCGTGGTAGGTCAATTCGTACTCGTACGGCTCATACGGATCGGATTCGGCGTTCGCGGTCGTGGCGAAGGCGGCAAGCGCGAGCGCGCCGATGAGGAACGGGATTTTCATGATCGTCCTTGGTCGTTGTGATCGCCCGGAACGGGCTAGCGAATGATGTAGCCAGCACGGTGGCGCCGATACAGGCGATAGCCCCAAGACGCTGTAGTCCGATTCCGAAGCCACGCCAAGGCTCAAGGAACAAAAAAGGCCCTCGGTTCACGAGGGCCCTCTTCATTCTTTCCATTACGCGCCTGGCGAATTACTGCAGCAGTGCGTTGATCGCCTCGAGGTCCTTCACGTCCACCGTGCCCGCGGTCTGCTTGAGCAACAGCTTGTCGAGGATGAACTGGTGGCGGGCCTGCGAGTAGTCGCTGAGCGCCTGGGTGAGGTTCTGCTGCGCGATCAGCACGTCGACGATGGTGCGCGTGCCGACTTCGAAGCCGGCCTGCGTGGCGTCGCGTGCGCTTTCGGACGACTCGACGGCGGCCTTGGTGGCCTCGACCTTGCTGATGCCGGCGACGACCGAGCGGTAGTAGTTCAGCGTGTCGCGCACGACCTGGCGGCGGGTCGACTCCAGGGAATCCTGAGCCGAGTCACGCTGGTAGATCGACTGGCGCACGCGGGACTGCGTGAGGCCGCCGGAGAAGATCGGCACGCTGAGGGTCAGGCCCACGCTGGTCGCTCCGCGGCCGTTGCTGCTGCCGAGCGTGCCCGCGGAGGACGCGGTACCGGCGTTCTGCGTCCACGCCGTGCTCTTGCTGTAGCCGACCGTGGCATCGAGCGTGGGCAGGTGGCCAGCGCGTGCGGACGAGATGCTGTGCTCCGCCGACTCGACGTTGTACTGCGAGGCGATGATGGTCGGGTTGCTCTTGACCGCCTCGGCCACCCAGGCTTTCGGATCGTTGGGCGTGGGCGCGTCCATCGGCAGCTGCTCGCGCAGCTTCTTCAGGTTGTCGGCCGGCTTGCCGGTGATCTGGGTGAGCGCCTCGCGGGAATCCGCCAGGGTGTTCTCGGCGGTGATCACGGCGGCGACCGCGGTGTCGTGCTGCGCCTTGGCGTCCTGCACGTCGGTGATCGCGGAAAGGCCGACGTCGAAACGCTGCTGGGCCTGTTCGAGCTGGCGGGCCAGCGCCTGCTCGTTCGCCTTGGCGAAGGTCAGGGCGTCGTCGTTGGTCAGCACCTGGAAATACGCGGTGGCGACGCGGGTGGCGAGCTGCTGCAAGGCCGCCTCGTAGGTGGCGTCCTGCGCCTCCGACGAAGAACGGGCCGCCTTCAGGTCGGCGTACTTGCTGAAATCGACCACGCTCTGGCTGATGGTGGCGCCCAGCTCGCGGGTGCGGGTGTGGCCCGCATCGGAGGTGAGCACCGGGTTGCCGGCGCCGTCGACCACCGGGTTGCCCGCGGCGTCGGTGACGATCGAGCGGGAGGGGCCGTTCGGATCGCTCTGGTTAAGGCTGAGCTGGGCGGTGATCTGCGGCAGCAGCAGCGCGCGGGCCTGCGTCACGCCCTCGCCGGTGGCGAGACGGGTGGAATCGGCCTGCGACAGCACTGGGTCGTTGGCCCGGGCCTGTCGGTAGGCGTCGAGCAGGTCTTCCGCATGGCTCGCGAACGGCATCGCGGCCAATGCCAGCGCGACGGTGAGCAGCTTCAAGCGCATGGTTTCGCCTCGTGGGTGATAGGGAATCTGGTGGGTCAGAGCACGAAGCGCTTCACCGGCGCGGCATGCGCCAGGTAGGGAAGGTCCGTTTCGAACAGCGATTCCTCGCGATAGCGGCCTTCACCCTCGTGGGTGAGCAAGACCGCCGTTTGCGCGGGCGAATCGCCGCGTACCACGAACATGCGCCCGCCAGGCTTCAGCCAGCGCACGAACTTCTCGGGGACCGTGTGCACGGCTCCCGTGACCACGATGGCGTCGAAAACGCCCGTGGGCTTGTAACCGTTGACGGCCTCGGCGGTTTCCAGCGAGACGTTCGCCACCGCCGCGGCGGCCAGGCGCTGGCGCGCGGCCTCGACGAAATCGGCGTGCATGTCGATGCTGGCGACCTTGCCGGCCAGGCGGGCGAGGCAGGCGGTGAGGTAACCCGATCCCGTGCCGATCTCGAGGACCTCGTCGGTCTTGTTGAGCGCCAGGGCCTGGAGCACGCGACCCTCGATCACCGGCTTCATCATGACCTCGCCGTGCCCGAGGGGCAGGGTGAGGTCGGCGAATGCCACGTTCCGGTGGGCCGGCGCGACGAAGTCTTCGCGGCGCACGCTCTTCAGGGTCTCGAGGACGTCGGCGTCGAGGACTTCCCAGGGGCGAACCTGGTTCTCGACCATGTTCTGCCGCGCCTGCTCGAAATTCATCGCCATGTGTTGGATCCCGTACGAAAGCTGCAAAAAGATTCGGAAGGATAAGCGCTTAGCGCCCGTTTTCCCAATGTGTTAAGGCTGCGGTGCCGACGCCATCCGGCGAAGTGCCGGAAGTCACCGGACCGGCCTGACGGAAGTCATGGTCCGCGCCGCCGGCTCGTGCGCTGGCGCCTGAACGGACCCCGGCGCCCACCCTTGGCCGCCATGGGTAACCGCCCGAACGCCCCCACTTGTCATTCTAAGGTAGACGAGCGGTGCGGCCAGCGTTTTTCCGGCCTGCTGGAAATAACTGAACCGCTGCGTATAATAAAGTCATAATTTCTGTTTGTGAAGGTGCAGCCATGAACGCCAGCCCGAAATTGAAGACCCAGGGTCCGGGGCGTCCGAAGGACATGGAGAAGCGCGCGGCCATCCTCGACGCGGCCAAGTCGCTCTTTACCCATGGCGGCTTCGCGGGCACCAGCATGGATGCCGTCGCGGCTTCCGCCGGCGTTTCCAAGCTCACCGTGTACAGCCATTTCGGCGACAAGGACAACCTCTTCCGCGAGGTCATCCGCGCGCACGTGCAGGAACGCCTGCCGGACGACCTGTTCGACTTCAATCCGGGCGCGGACATCCGCGTCACCCTGACCAACATCGCCAGCCGCCATGCGGCGATGGAAACCAATACCGAATCGGTGGGCACCTTCCGCGCGATCCTCTCCGACTGCCAGTCGGGCGGCAATCCGCGTTTCGGCCGACTGGTATGGGAAGAAGGCCCGGCGCGCATGCACAAGTTGATGCAACGCCTGCTCGAGGGCGCCGCTTCGCGCGGCCAGCTCGACATCCCCGACGTGTCGCGTGCCACCACGCAGTTCCTCGCCTTGCTCAAGGGCGACCTGCTGATCCGCCGCCTGTTCGGTTGCGAAGATTGCGCCGTGCAGTTCGCCGAAGAGGTCAAGGCCAACGCCCTGGCCGCGGTGGACATGTTCATGCGCGCGTACTCGCCGCGCCATGTGAGCGTCTGACGCTCGCTTCCCGGCCCGCTTCGTGGTTGAATTCCCGGCGAAGCGGGGGTGCCCATGCGATATGCGCGGGCTGAGAGAGTCCCTTCGAACCTGATCCGGTCCGTACCGGCGTAGGAAGCTTCGTCCACGGTCGACATGCGTGCCATGCACGCGTCGTGCCCTCGTGACGGCGCCGTCCGCTTCTCCCTTCCCCCGTGAGGAACGAGAAGCCGATGAATGCCTTGCCCACCGACCTGGCCCGCGCCGCGCGCGAGCTGTCCCAGTCCGTCACCGCGCCGATGGCCGGCTCCCGAAAGATCCACGTCACCGGCAGCCGGCCCGACCTGCGCGTGCCGATGCGCGAGATCGCGCAGTCCGCGACACCGACGCTTTTCGGCGGCGAGGACAATCCGCCAATCGTCGTCTACGACACTTCCGGCCCCTACACCGACCCCACGCACGTGGTGGACCTGGCCGCCGGCTTGCCGACGTCGCGTGCGGCCTGGATCGCCGAACGTGGCGATGTCGAGCGGCTGGACGGGTTGTCGTCGAGCTTCGGCCGGAACAGGGCGAACGATCCGCGCCTGGATGCCGTCCGCTTCGCCTCCGCGCGTGCGCCGTTGCGGGCGAAAGCGGGCGCCAACGTCACCCAGATGCACTATGCACGGCGCGGCATCGTCACGCTGGAGATGGAATACATCGCCATCCGCGAGAACCAGCGCATCGACGCGCTGGCCGGTAGCGCGCTGCGCATGCAGCACCCGGGCGAGGCCTTCGGCGCCTCGCTGCCCTCGCGGATCACCCCGGAATTCGTGCGCGACGAGGTGGCGCGCGGCCGCGCGATCATTCCGGCCAACATCAATCATCCGGAAGCGGAGCCGATGATCATCGGCCGCAACTTCCTCACCAAGGTCAATGCCAACATCGGTAACAGCGCGGTGAGCTCCGGCATCGCCGAGGAAGTGGAGAAGCTGGTCTGGGCGATCCGCTGGGGCGGCGACACCGTGATGGATCTCTCCACGGGCAAGCACATCCACGAGACGCGCGAGTGGATCGTCCGCAATTCACCGGTGCCCATCGGCACCGTGCCGATCTACCAGGCGCTGGAAAAGGTCGATGGCGTGGCGGAGGACCTCACCTGGGAAATCTTCCGCGACACGCTGGTCGAGCAGGCCGAGCAGGGCGTGGATTACTTCACCATCCATGCCGGCGTCTTGCTGCGTTTCGTACCGCTCACGGCGAAGCGCGTCACCGGCATCGTTTCCCGGGGCGGCTCGATCATGGCCAAGTGGTGCCTCGCGCACCATCGCGAGAATTTCCTCTACACGCATTTCGAGGACATCTGCGAGATCATGAAGGCGTACGACGTGTCCTTCAGCCTCGGCGACGGCTTGCGGCCGGGCTGCGTGGCCGATGCGAACGACGCCGCGCAGTTCGGTGAACTGGACACGCTCGGTGAGCTTACGCAGCTGGCCTGGAAACACGACGTGCAGTGCATGATCGAAGGCCCCGGGCACGTGCCCATGCATCTCATCAAGGAGAACATGGAGCGCCAGCTGGAGAAGTGCCATGAGGCGCCGTTCTATACGCTGGGGCCGTTGACCACCGATATCGCGCCCGGCTACGACCACATCACCAGTGCGATCGGCGCGGCGATGATCGGCTGGTTCGGCACCGCCATGCTTTGCTACGTCACGCCGAAGGAACACCTCGGCCTGCCCAACCGGCAGGACGTGCGTGACGGCATTATCGCGTACAAGATCGCGGCGCACGCGGCGGATCTCGCCAAGGGTCATCCGGGCGCGCAGGTGCGCGACAACGCCTTGTCGAAGGCTCGTTTCGAATTCCGCTGGGACGACCAGTTCAACCTCGGCCTGGACCCGGACAAGGCGCGCGAATTCCACGACGAGACGATGCCGAAGGACGCGCACAAGTCCGCCCATTTCTGCTCGATGTGCGGACCGAAGTTCTGCTCGATGAAGATCACCCAGGACGTGCGCGACTACGCGGCGGAACAGGGCACGGTCGAGCTGGCCGAGCGCGGCATGGCGGAGAAGTCCGCGGAATTCCTGGCGCAAGGCGCGGAGGTCTACCACAAGGCGTAAGCCCCGGCGTCCGGCATCGCTATGGTGGGAGCAACTGTCTTTTTCCTTTGGCTCCTCAAGGCGCAGTGGATCGCCAGCCGACCTGATCACGGACCATGGC